>DNGI01000501.1:0-1585 GCA_003486645.1 Cyanobacteria bacterium UBA11370
GTTACCCCATCCGCTGCCACATCTGCTGCCACGAAATTCTTAAAACGACGACGAATAACTTCAGCAAGACTCGCAAAATCATCCGAATGACCAATAGTAACGGCGGGATTTTTAATCTTGTAATGGCGATAGTGTTGTTTAGCAGGTGTGCCATCAATAAATACGACCTGAGAGGCTACAGCATTTGAACCTTGAATGTGAGAAATATCATATCCTTCAATTCGGTGGGGTAAATCTGGAAGGTCTAAAATATTAGCTAAATCTTCCATGGCTTGGGTATTGCGATCGCTAGACCGTTGAGTGCGTTCTAATTCGTATTTGGCATTCCGTTCTACCATTTCAATGAGTTCGGCTTTGGTTTGCCGTTGGGGTGTGAGAATAGTGACTTTTTTGCCTTTGCGATCGCTGAGATAGTCTGCTAATAGTTCACTTTCTGGTAATTCATACTGGACTAAAATTTCTGCTGGAATTTCTACGGCTTCTGCGGCTTGGTAATGTTCCTCTAATACTCGTTGTAAAATTGCTCCGGGTGTGCCTGATCGTGCATCGGCAAAAAATCCTAATCGTCCGACTAAATGACCTGCACGAATTTGGAAAAGTTGGATTGAGGCGTGTTGTTCATTGGCAGCTAGGGCGATCGCATCTCGTGATACGGTATCATCGGGTAAGGATACTTTTTGGTCGGCATTTAAGGACTTAAGTCCGGCAATTTGATCCCGAATGCGTGCGGCTGTTTCAAAGTTTAGTGCTTCCGCTGCTTGTTCCATATTAGCGGTTAGCATATCGATTAATTCCCTCGTTCGTCCTTGAAAAACCATAGCGATTTTTTGCAGGGTTTTACGATACTCTTCGGAGGAAATCAGTTGTTGACAAACACCGGGACAGCGACCTAAGTCATAATTAAGACAGGGACGGTCTTTAAATAGGGGTCGGGGACGTTGGCGTTGGGGGAAAATTTGTTTGAGGAGATGTAGGGTATTTCGTAATAAACGAACATCGACATAGGGGCCATAATATTTATCTTTAGCATTGCCGAGTTGGCGTTTGCGGGTGATGAAGATCCGGGGATAGTCTTCTGACCAGGTAATGCAAATAAAAGGATATTTTTTATCATCCTTAAGGAGGACATTAAAATAGGGTTGATGCTGCTTGACTAGATTCGCTTCTAAGGCTAAAGCTTCCGCTTCGCTATCGGTGACAATGAATTCAATTTCTGCCACTTGACGCACCATGATTGCAATGCGATCGCTTAATCGTTGGGAGTCCCGAAAATAGGAACGCACCCGTGATCTGAGTTTTTTAGATTTACCAATGTAGAGGATGCGATCGCTTGAGTCACGCATTAAATAAACTCCCGGTTCTGTCGGGATTTCTTTCAGGCGATCTTCTAAACGGTCTGGGTCTTTGATGAGGGGAATTGTCTTTGTAGAAGTTACCACAGGCGATTGTCTTCTCACTCACTATTAACTATGATAAGCTCATTGGCATTTAAACTTGGGTGCATCCCAAAGTTGCAAATTGCCTACAGCGTCGAAGTCTGAGGCTATACAAACTCGCACCCGCAAGGCAAGGGTTTTAAGACAGT
>DNGI01000501.1:1809-3423 GCA_003486645.1 Cyanobacteria bacterium UBA11370
GCGGACATCGTTTGTGTAGCCGCGATTTCCTTTTCAACAGGTACTTTTGCAAAAACGGGATGCTCCCTTTAAACTTTGTATTTACATCCAAACGTTCTGTCCGTTGTCCGTTGTTTTTCCCCTAAACTAAGACATAGTTAAATGGGGGAAACTGTCGTATATCTAAATTAGATATTCTTCAATTAACACACAAACTGTTAAACCCTCTCCCCCTCTCGGTACAGAGATCCCCGACTTCTCCAAGAAGTCGGGGATCTTGCTTGTGAAATAGGCTGTATCTCAATCAACACCTTATCGTTATACCGGAATTGTAAAATAAAAAGTTGTTCCTAGATCTAAAGAAGATTCGAGCCAAATTTCGCCTTGATGGCGGTCAACAATCTTCTTAGCAATCGCTAAACCAATCCCAGTACCCGGATACTCTTCAATTGTATGTAACCGTTGAAAAACTTGAAAAATACGGTCAAAATATTGAGGTTCTATCCCAATCCCATTGTCATGAATTCCAAATAGCCATTCAGAACGTTCTTCACTCTCCTGTATCGATGAGGATGATAACGATACATTCTTTTTCCGTTCCTCTACTGAAATTTTTACTTCCACTGGAATGTCAGGACGGCGGAATTTTATACCATTGCCAATCAGATTTTGAAATAGCTGTTCTAGCTGCGTCGCATTTCCCCTAACTATAGGCAGTTTATCATAAGTAATAACAGCACCACTGACATTTATTGCCGCTTGCAAATTAATTAACACTTCGGCTACAACTTTATTACAGTCAGTTTGTTTAAATTGAATCGTATTTGTGCCAACTCGTGAATAGTTCAGCAAGTCTTGAATAAGCTGTTCCATCCGATTGGTTGCTTGAACAATGCGAGTAATATAACGGTCAGCTTTATTATCCAGCAGACCTTGATATTTCTGGTCTAACAAATAAGCAAATGCTTTCATCGTTTGGAGAGGTGATCGCAAGTCATGAGAGGCGATATACGCAAATTCTTCTAAATCTTTATTAGAACGCGCTAACTCTACATTCAATTGTTGAAGTTGTATATTTTGTTGAGCAAGTTTTTGTTGCTGGCGCACAATTGTGAGTTGATTTTGAACACGAGCTAAAACTTCTTTCACCTGAAACGGCTTGGTTATATAATCCACACCACCAAACTCAAATGCTTTTAGTTTACTGTCTTCATCATCTAACGCACTCAAGAAAATCACTGGAATATTTTGAGTTTCTGGAGAAGCTTTCAACTGCTGACAAAGCTCATAACCATTAAGATCAGGCATCATAATATCGAGCAAAATCAGTTCAGGCAAGGCAGCTTGTATTCCCACTAAAGCCATTTGAGCGCTAATCGCATTTTTGACTTTATACCCAGCATTCGTCAGCGTCGTAGATAAAAGGCGTAAGTTATTAGGTTGGTCATCAACAATTAAAATATATCCATTCGATTCATCAGCACTTATAGTATTCATAATATAATTTTTGATTTTAGATTTTAGATTTTGGGGAGTGGGGAGTGGGGAGTGGGGAAAAAAATGCAACTGTACCTCATCCATTTGAGAAATACTATACTTTCTCCCCTAGTCTTCCTTATCTCCCTTATCTCCCTT
>DNGI01000501.1:3657-4887 GCA_003486645.1 Cyanobacteria bacterium UBA11370
TATCTCCCTTATCTCCCTTGTCCCCCTTGTCCCCCTTGTGTACTACCTTGAAAGTGTTAAGGTTGAGTAAGAGCCATTATTCGGTCAAATCGAAAATCATTAATCAAATTAGCGAGAGCCTGTGCTAAGGGAGTATGAACTTGGGGAATTTGCTCAATTAACCTGTTCATTAAATCAGAATCAAGATTTCTAGCCGCCTGATGGAGTTCAGTGATCCACTCAGCAGACATTACAGCTAGATCCGATGGAGTAAGACAGTGAGGTGATAAGGAAGTCGTTCTCTCCTTATCCTCTTGAGAAGATAGCGTTAACTCTTCGCAAACATAGCACACCCCCAAGTGTTGAGCCATTTTTTCAAAAATTACCTCTTCCCGAAATGGCTTAATCACAAAATCATCACACCCGGCGATCAAAAAGCGATCGCGCTGTTCTTCAAAAGCACTCGCCGTTATCGCAATAATCACCGTACTCGGTAACACTGAAAGCGGATAAACATCACTTCCCCTCTCCTCATCTCCCCCTCTCCCTATCCCCCCCTCTCCCCATCTTTCCCTCTCCCGAATCCGTCTCGTCGCTTCATACCCATCCATCACAGGCATCCGCATATCCATCCAAATTAGGTGAGGTTTCCAATTTTCCCACAGAGCGATCGCTTCCTGACCATTCTCCGCCTCTCGCACCTCGAATCCTAGTGGTTCTAGTAACTCGATCAAAAGTTGGCGATTAACCGAATTATCTTCAACTACTAGCATACGATAGTTTGGCTGATTAGGAGCCAGACCCAGTATTCGTCGTTTCGGTTGTTGGGGAACAATTTCTGCTGCTTCAGCTAACTGGATCTGGATATTAAATTTAACAATTGTTCCTGTTAAGGAATTGAGTGTATTTTTAAGAATGGGAAGTGGGGAGGAGGGTTGGTTTGATGTGAGCGATCGCTCATCAGAATTTGTATCTAAAGAAGTACTACCAGGCTTTGTTCCTACTACACTATTAATCGTAATATCTCCACCCATCATCTGCACGAAGCGACGACTAATCGCTAAACCTAACCCAGTTCCAGATTGAGATTTTCTGCCAGTTTCAGTTTGCACAAACGGTTGAAATAACTTATTAATCTCTTCTGGTGCAATACCCAACCCCGTATCTTCAACTTCAAAATAAATTATTGGTTGTTGGTTGTTGGTTGTTGGTTGTTGGTTGTTAGTTGTTGGTTGTTGGTTATTTGTCCCC
>DNGI01000499.1:0-897 GCA_003486645.1 Cyanobacteria bacterium UBA11370
ATTTACCCCTTAACCCTTAACATCTAAAAAATGAGCCTCAGTTCAGGAAGACCGTTTTGGAAAATAGTCTGGATGTATATCTTATTAGGAGCGATCGCCTTTGTGATGCTCTTCCCTCTACTATGGCTGATTAGTACATCCTTCAAGTCAACAACAGAAAATATCTTTCAATTTCCACCTCAATTATTACCCAATCAGCCAACTGTTCAGAACTTTGTTAAAGTTTGGCAAACAAATCCATTTGGCAAATATCTATTTAATAGTACTGTGGTTGCCGTCCTTACAGTTAGTTTAAATCTACTGTTTTGTTCTCTCGCGGCTTACCCTTTAGCACGGTTGGATTTTCGCGGACGGGATTTGACCTTTGCGGCTATCGTTTCCACGATTATGATTCCGTTTCAAATCATTATGATCCCCCTGTATATTTTAATGGTACAGCTCGGTTTAAGAAATACCTATTTAGGCATAATTTTTCCGGGTTTAGCGTCTGCTTTTGGGATATTTCTTTTGCGTCAAGCGTTTCAGGGTGTACCCAAAGAACTGGAAGAAGCGGCACGAATGGATGGTTGTTCTGAGTTAGGATTGTGGTGGCATATAATGCTACCTGCAATACGTCCAGCTCTGGTAACATTAGCTATATTTGTTTTTATTGGTTCTTGGAGTGATTTTCTGTGGCCTTTAATTGTTCTGGATCGACCGGAATATTACACTTTACCTTTGGGGGTTGCTACTTTAGCAGGTACGTTCTCGCTTGATTGGCGTTTGATTGCGGCTGGTTCAGTCATTTCTATTGCTCCAGTACTGCTATTTTTTGTCTTCATGCAACGCTATATTGTACCGACTGAAACCGGGAGTGGCGTTAAAGGTTAGTTTTCTACTAACGTAAGTTGCTAGTTA
>DNGI01000499.1:1107-7923 GCA_003486645.1 Cyanobacteria bacterium UBA11370
TAACGTAAGTTGCTAGTTACAAATTGAGGAATGGTTAATGGCTAATAGCTAATGGCTAATGGTTAATGGCTAATTATTCATCACTAATTTGTATATTTGTTATTCTCGGTTAGCGATTAGCGGTTCTGACAAAATAACTCGCAACTTCGGTTACTATAGCAATCCAAAATCCAAAATCCCCTAATCCAAAATCCAAAATCCAAAATTGGTTCCTCACATCCTTATGGAAAAGTTCCTGGAATTTCTACCAGAAGGTCCGATTGTTGCATTTACCATTCTGTTATTGGTCATTTTGACCATCCCTCCCATCTTTGAAAAGTTACGTTTACCGGGACTAGTTGGGTTGTTAGTGGCTGGGGTGGTGCTAGGAGCAAATGGTTTAGGACTTCTGGATGCCAAATCCGATTCAGTGAAGTTGCTATCGGACATTGGCAAAATTTATCTTATGTTTGTTGCTGGGCTAGAAATTGACCTAGAACAATTCCGTAAAGAGCGAAATCGTTCCCTTGGTTTTGGTCTTTCTACCTTCTTAATCCCGCTAATTATGGGGACTATTGTTGGTCGAATTTTTGGGTTTGGTTGGAATGCTTCTATCCTAATTGGTTCGTTATTTGCGTCCCATACTCTTTTAGGCTATCCCATTGTTAATCGGTTAGGATTGGTGGGAAATAACGCGGTGACAGCAACCATTGGCGCAACGATCTTTACTGACATTTCTGCGCTTCTAGTATTAGCCATTTGTGTATCAATTCATGCTGGAGAATTCTCAGTTCTTAATCTGATTGTGCGGTTAACAGCGTTGGGAGTCTATTGTCTTCTTGTATTATTTGGTTTGAGTTGGGTTGGGAAAGAATATTTCCGCCGTACTGGAGATGAAGAAGGCAACCAATTTTTGTTTGTCTTGCTCGCTGTTTTTCTCGCATCCGTGGGAGCGCAACTGATTCAGGTGGAAGAAATTGTTGGCGCATTCCTGGCTGGTTTAGCAGTGAATAGTGTGGTGGGACAAGGACCCGTTAAGGAAAAGGTCGAGTTTGTTGGTAGTACCCTGTTTATTCCCTGCTTTTTTGTGGGTATGGGTTTGCTGTTAAATGTTCCGGTATTTATTGAAACCCTCAAATCCGATTTTCCACTAACTCTAGCGATTGTTTTGGGATTAATTGTTAGTAAATTTTTGGCGGCGTGGGTGATTAAATGGGTCTATCGCTATACCTGGAACGAAACGATCACCATGTGGTCACTTTCTATGCCTCAAGTAGCAGCAACATTAGCCGCAACATTGGTGGGTTTTCAAGTTGGATTGCTAACCGAAGCAGTGTTTAATAGTGTGATTGTTTTGATGTTGGTGACTTCAATTCTTGGGCCAATTCTAACCGCTCGTTATGCAGCAAAGTTACCTTTACCAAAGTCAAGCTTGGAAACTGACCAAAATGTGATTTGGTGGGAGACGCAGGAGGCGGAACCAGTTGAGGAGGAGAAATCCCATCGGTTTACCGTGGTTGTACCTATCTACAATCCTCTCACCGAGCGGTATTTAATTGAGATGGCAGCGTTGATAGTTCGCCATGAGTCGGGGTTGATTGTGCCGTTAGCGATCGCCAAAGCTCATCTGCACATGGATGAACCCCAGCTAAATGGAGCTTTTCGGCAAAGTCAGCAGCGGTTAGAGCGTGCTTTAGAAGTTAGTCGGGAGTTTACGACTGAAGCGAAACCGGAAATCCGTATTGATGATGATATTGCTCAGGGAATTAGCCGCACTGCTAGAGAACAAAATGCCAATTTAATTGTCATGGGTTGGAGTAAAACCACTGGCTTGCGGGCGCGGTTATTTGGCAATGTGATTGATAGTGTGTTTTGGTCGTCTCACTGTCCGGTTGCGGTGATGCGTCTGCTGGATGAACCGATTAATATCCATCGAATCTTAGTTGCTGTGAAGGATTTAACCCCGCAGACGGTGCGGACTGTCCGGTTTGCTCAACTACTCGCCGACACGAATCAGGGGCAAGTTACATTGTTGCACGTTTGCGATCGCCGTACTTCCTCTGAACAAATTGCTGATTTGGAATCTGAATTGTCTAAAGTTCTCTCCCAAAATGGGCCTCAAGTAAATTCTGAGGTTAAAATTATTCGGGATGATGATGTGGCACGAATGATTTTGAGGATGGCTGAATCCTTTGATATGGTAGTTTTGCGTTCTATACGCCGTCGCACGGCTGGAGGATTAGCGGTGAGTGATGTGACAACTCAGGTAATTCAGCACTTAACCTGTTCAATGGTATTGTTTGGAGAACCTCATTCTTAAATTTTGGATTGTGGATTTTGGATTACAGAGATCCCCGACTTCTCCAAGAAGTCGGGGATCTTGCTTGGATATACTGTACTTCATAAACCTGAAATAGCCTATATATAATGACGGCGCATCGATATGCGCCCCTACCGATTGGGTTTAAAGACTTTTTGCCTAAGTTCTAAATGAATTCAATTCAAATCTTTGGCGAAACTTGATTAACTAGAGCGAAATGACACGATTAATTCACGATCAATTTGCCAAAGACTACTTAGCCGAACTCCTCTCACCCCTAGGAACTGTAAATCCAGGGCGAGAAGTCTCTTCAGAAGTGCGTCAAATTGATATTTATTTTACACCGAATCCGAGGATTAATGAGTACAGCCAAAAGCTGGGAGTATTGGGAAAAATGGCCGCAACAACAGCCTTATTTGAACCCTTTCGGAATCCGGTAAATAGTGCGGAGATTCTCGGTTGTTTGAGTAAGTTATTGGATGTAAAAGCCCAGATAGAACGACTAGCCAAACGAGAAAATACTTCCCCGATTGAAGCCAATTTACCTTCATTATGGATTTTGACTCCCACGGCATCAAAACCTTTATTAAAGGGATTTGGTGCGATGCTAGATCAAAAGAATTGGTGTCAGGGAATTTATAAGTTACCGGACTATTTACGAACGGCAATTGTGGTAATTCATCAGTTGCCAGAAGTTGAAGAAACTCTGTGGCTGAGGATATTGGGTAGAGGAAAGGTGCAGGAGAAGGCGATCGCCTCCCTGAATGACATGGCTATCGATGAGCCGTTGCGGATAACTACGCTAGAATTAGTTTATCAGTTGCAATCGAATTTAGTCAGAAATCAACCAGCCGATTTAGAAGTAGAAGATAGAGAGTTAATTATGGCGATCGCTCCTTTATTTCAAGAACAATTAGCAGCGGCGGAACAGCGTGGTGAACAGCGTGGTGAACAGCGGGGGAGAATTGCAGGGATTCAACAAGGTATTCAACAGGGTAGGCGAGACGAAAATCGTTTGATTCTTGAAAACTTTCTGCAAGTGCAATTGGGAGAATTAGATGCCAAAGTGGCTTTATTTATTACGCCACTGTCGGCTTTAAGTGCAGCGGAATTGACGAGGTTGTTAGTGCAATTGTCGGCGCTACCTGTTGATGAAAATGGGGTGAGATTGGCGCAAGAGTTACTAGCTGAACGTGTTTTGAGAATGTACTTTGAGTCAGGGGATGAACGTTTGACTAATCTCGTGCCATGTTTACTGGGGTTATCTGTAGAAGATTTGGAGGTATTGTTGTCTCATTTGGCTGAATTGTCGGTTGAGGAATTGTTAGGGAAATTGTAAGTATTTAGGTACAGCAGTAGAAGTCAGGAGTTAATTATGACAATCGCACAGATTCATCAATTCATTTAATATGTCACTAAGGCAGAAGGCATCCCATTGGTGTGGTGGTTCCTTGGGCAATTTGGGAACAGTTGATGCCGTTTTTGCAGGCTGTAATGAATGCCAAATCGATGAGGAGGAAGAGTATATTTATGATTAACCTACAAGTTAAAACTGCAATTACGTTAGCAGCCGTTCTGGGAATGACTGGGTTAGAAGTCATCATACCAGAAGTAGCGATTAGTCAAAGCTTGTACGATTCTCAACCCCTAACCCGCCAGAGAATAAATTCTCTGTCTCATAGCGAAAGTCCACTGAAGTGGACTAAAACTCTGAGTCAGTCGTCTTTAGACGACTTTAGCTATGAGACAGTGGTTTTAACCACTGGCGGGTTGTTGAAAGGGGTAGAAGATTTGGGTATTAGTCAGCAACCTCCCCCACTCCTGATTTCCCAATCTGATGAATTGGAAGAAGCGGAACGACTTTATCAGCAGGTAGAAGAACTTTACAATCAGGGGAAGTATAACGAAGCAATTCCGTTAGCAGAGCGGATGCTGGCTATATATAAAAAAGTATGGGGAGATGAGCATAGTTCTGTCGCCTATAGTTTGACTTATTTAGCACTTCTGTACGAAAACCAAGGACGTTACTCGGAAGCTGAACCCCTCTTTCTCCAAGCTTTAGAGATGGACAAACGCCTGTTGGGGGATGAGCATCAATATGTGGCAACTAGCTTGCATAATCTGGCATATCTGTACCGAAGTCAAGGAAGGTACAAAGAAGCTGAACCCCTCTTTCTCCAAGCTTTAGAGATGAGAAAACGCCTGTTGGGGGATGAGCATCCAGATGTGGCACAAAGCTTAAATAATCTGGCATATCTGTACGAGACTCAAGAAAGGTACACGGAAGCTGAAGCCCTCTATCGCCAAGCTTTAGAGATGACTAAACGCCTGTTGGGAGATTAACAATTGATGAGAATCCCTTACTTTTATCGGGATTAATTTTAGCCGGAGTCAAGGTACGTGAAAGTGGGGGAGATGATGGTATTCTCACGGCGTTAGAAACCTCATCCTTATTATTGGGCACCTTTTATTCCTTCCGGGGATTGGACACCGATGGATCGTTAAGTTTAGCGTCATCCAGATTCAAAGATTACCTTCTATTAACCTTCAGAATCTAGTCTAGGAGTTAGATTCAGATATTATCTGCTATTAGGTCAGTAAAATTATGACATTTATTACTTCGCTCCTCACGACTCTAATTGCAATCCTAGTGTTTCTAGTGAGTGGAAATCTATCCAACAAACGGACTAGTTTGGCAATACGGGCGATCGCATTCCTGATTGGGGTACTTGCTGCGATCGCTTCCCTCTTGAGAACTCTAATCATCATCCCCGCAGGAAATGTCGGTGTCGTAGAATTATTTGGACAAGTTGCCGAACGTCCCCTTAATCCGGGTATTCATTTGGTCAATCCCTTCGCTGATGTGGAAGAGTTTTCGACTCGACTTCGGGATATTAAAGAAACTGTAGAAGCCACATCTCAGGAAGGGTTAGCGTTCAATATTGATGTCAGTGTTCAGTATAGATTAGAGCCAAATAAAGTGGTAGAAGTCTACAAAACGATTGGTACTGACGAGACACAAATTATCCAATCGAGATTCCGTTCCATTATTCGGGAAATCACCGCTAGCTACCCTACTGAAGCGATTTATTCTACTAAAAGAAGCGAGGTCGCTAACCAACTCCGCCAACGACTCACTCAACAATTAACACCCCTTGGTTTTGTGATTGATGAAGCCCTTTTAAGAGAAATCAAACTACCTGAAACACTCCAAGCTGCCGTTCAGAAAAAGCTAGCCGCCGAACAGGAAAGCCAACAGATGAAATTCACGTTAGAAAAAGAACGTCAAGAGGCAGATCGCAAGCGGATTGAAGCCCAAGGAATTTCCGATTCTCAAAAGATTATTTCTCAAGGTTTGAATAGCCAAATTCTTCAGTTAAAAGCTATCGAAGCCACTGAAAAATTAGCTAATTCTACCAGCACAAAAGTTGTAGTTATCGGTGGCGGTACGGGAGGATCACCACTAATGTTGCAGCTAGATTCAGACTCTCTCTCAAGTAAAACCCAGCCTAAAAATCAATGATCAGAATTAGAATTCATACTGTGCTAACCATTCTGCTAAATCTTCTACATTAGCAAAATCGAATAAAGCTGTACTTAGTTCATCAAGAGCGGAAGGTGATAAGTTATTAACTTTTGATTGTACATCAGAGGGAATCTCTCCTATCTTGCGATTTAACATTCGCTCAATTGTTGATAACTTCCCTTGGATTTCTCCTTGTTGAATGCCTTGTTGAATGCCTTGTTGAATGCCTTCTTGAAAACTCTGTTCTACTCGCTCAACTCCCCAAGGTAACATTTGTCCAGACTCATCCCACCATCTCAACCAATCACTTGTTAGGTTATCTTTTGTTCCATTCCAGACTCCTAGATATAAACCTAAAGGTGCGAACCAATACCGTCCATTTTCATCAGGAGATTGCACTTCATAGCGTCCCTCTACTAGTTCATGAACTTCTAACATCCCGTCACGGGGATCAAATATTACATAAATAGGAACTTGCAAAATCCGTTCATAAAAATACCATTTCCCATAGGGATACGTCGATTTTGATGAATATTCTCCGCCATCCGTATCTGAGAGAAACTCCATAACGATTGCTGGAATATCTCCATCTGTATGGGGTGTATAACTTTTAAGATTTTTGCCCCGAAGATTGGGATTGAGCCTCGGAACATAAAACCAATCCGGCGCTTTCAACACTATTTTGTTGTTAACTCTCACGCACATACCAAGATTACCACCGATCAACATTTCGGCTGTCATTAAACCTGCTATTGAGAGTATTTCCTTCAACGCCCAAGCTAACAAAGGATGAATGGTACTTTCCACGGGTTCGTCTGGTAATTCAAAGTTATCGGGTAATCGTTCCCATTGGATATCTAGGGTAACTTTGGGAATTTCTCGTTGGGTAGAGGTTACAGTCATAGCTCACATCTCCACGGAATTATAGCTAGTCTATTTGATTCGTAAACAAGGAAAGACTCTTGGAGACAAGGAGGACAAGGAAGACAAG
>DNGI01000499.1:8150-8319 GCA_003486645.1 Cyanobacteria bacterium UBA11370
GACAAGGGAGAGGTATTTTACAAATCATTTAGATTTGAACATTTAATAAAAAACTTGACCCATTAAATCTGAATAGTACAAGGAAGAATTTTTATTAGCGGGAGGGGTTGGGGGAGGGGTCAAAAGGGTTATTGCAACTGGTGCAAGATCTGATACCAAGTTGCGTTCA
>DNGI01000440.1 GCA_003486645.1 Cyanobacteria bacterium UBA11370
CCCTCTCCCCCTCCCCCCACTTCTAACTCACCTTAGAGTAAGCTGGCTCAATAACCCGACCTCGCCGCAGCAAGCGATCGCCCTTCAATAAAGCCGGAGTTATCGTTACATAATCTGTTGCAGAGTGGTCTATATTTGGCTCAAAATCAAAATATTCGCGTCCACTATTCTTATCATCCGGTTGATAAATTTGGACTCGAATTCCCTGGTCTATCAAAATCTGTGGTAAAAGTTTTGTCAACTCAAGTGCCATCTGAGGTTTCTCTAAAAATGACGCACCCATTAACCTCTGAATCACATTTAGGAGTTCAGGTAACTCTTCTAACCGACTAGAATCAAGCGGTTTTTTCACTTGTTCAGCGCCACTAACTGCCAGATCAATTGTATTAAGTGCATCCGCAAGATGATCGAGTAGAATTTTACTATCGATCTGCACAATAGCTTGAGACACTGCCACAGGCTGAGTCACATCTAAATGGTTTTCCAGTTTCTCTTTATCGAGTTGCAGAACAACTTCCAGTCCTCCAAGCACCAACATTAATAATATCCCCATCCACGCTCCTGGAGTTTCTTGAGTCAAGGAAAACAGTGAGCCTAAAATGCTAACACCAATAAGTCCTTGTAGCACTTTTAGAATGATGTTATTAGCGGGAAATTTGGTGACTGAGTTACTAATTTGCTGAGGCTTTGGGTCTAAAACTCGTGTTTCATTAGTGGCTGTAAGAGTGTTTATAGACTGCCGCAAGATATCCAGAAAAAACGAAGCCAAACGTACCTGAGCCACACTTAGCTCACCACTATAATTCCTCTGAAGAGTATCGAGTCGAGTTTGAACGAGTTTAACGACTTGCTCCGGATTAGCTGCTTGCTCAATTTCTGCCTGAAGTTCGCCTCGTTCTTTACTAAAAAGTGTTAATAATGTTTTCATTAGTTAGGAGTCATTCAGCCTTTTTTCCCCTCTACCCCCACAAACAACAAACAACTACGTCGTTGGACTTTCAGGCGACAACGTTTCCGAGAAAACCTCTTCAGTCACCGGGTCTGGAATTTGGATAACAAATGGCAGACAAGCACCCAACAAACCCCGTTGAATTCGTTGAGGAGTTTCGGGAAAAATTGCAAACAAAGGATAAATCCGTTCCACACCCTCACTGAGAATATGTTGATAGCGAGGAGGCATTAACCATTCATAGTCTTTATCCAACAATACTTGTGTCTGTCGCCAACGACCCAGTAAATCTGAAAAATCCTCTTCTGGACGATGAATAAAGACGAGAATTTCAACTCCCATCTTAATTTTCCATTCCGGATCGCACATCAAAATAGCCACATCACAAGGGAGACAAACTGCTCCTTGAAATGCTGTAAGATTGAGGTTGTTATTTCCGGCTGGGGGTTTAGAGTTGCGAATTCGTACAATCGGCAAAGGAATGGTGATCACGCTCTCATCAGGTCGGCGCATACTCGGAATCATCTCCAAGTAAGGTCGATGTTTTTTGAGGAGCGCGATCGCTGCCTCATGATTGCTATACTCAGCGAGCAAGGCTTCGTAATCAGATTGCTTAACAGGCATGATACTTTTAGATTTTCGACTTGAGAAGCGGTGGATTTTAAATCCAATAATTCGACTTCGATTCTCAATCCCCCGCTTCAGAAATTGTTTAGCCAAACTGCTCAAATATTTTGAACATTGGTAGATACATAGAAACTAGAATTGTACCTACCATTCCTCCTAAGAGAATGATCATGATCGGTTCCATGATACTGGTTAGGGCTTTCACCGCTTGCTCAACTTCATCTTCATAGAAGTCAGCAACCTTCATCATCATGGAATCCAATTCACCCGTTTCTTCCCCCACACTAATCATCTGAATGGCAAGAGTTGGAAAAACGTTCTCTTTTTGCAAGGCAAGACTGATCAGTCCACCTTGTTGAATTTCTAGCTTCGCCCCCTCTACCGCATTGGCGATGACTTGATTTCCTGATGTATCTCTAACTATATCTAATGAATTGAGAATCGGCACACCGGAACGAGTCAAGGTTCCAAAAATTCGACAAAAACGTGCTACGGCTGATTTTTCATTTAATTCTCCAAACAAGGGCATTTTTAACAAAAAGCCATCGATTTGGACACGACCAATGGGTGTCTTATAGTATTGCTTGAAGGCAAACGTTACCACCATAATAAAGACAATTGGGATGAGAATTTTCCAGCTTCTGAGTATGCCGCTTAACCAGAGCATAAACGCCGTTAGAGCAGGTAATTCCCCTCCAATATCTTCAAAAATCCCAGCAAAGATCGGGATCAGAAACATCGTCATTGCCAGAAAAACAATCACAGCAAAGCTACCAACCACCATTGGATATGCCATTGCCGATTTAATTTGGTTTTGCAGTCGCGCCATATCTTCTAGCAACTTCGATAATCGGTTGAGTACTTCGTCGAGTACCCCACCAACCTCACCTGCTTGCACCATACTGATGTACAAATTATCAAAACAAGCGGGATGTTGCCGCATGGAGTCCGAGAGAGGAGTTCCCTGTTGCACGTCGGTGCTGATCGCAACTAATGCTTTTTTAAGTTTGGCATTGGGACATTGCTCCGATAAGATACCAAGACAGCGGACGATCGCCACACCCGCATTGACCATAACGGCAAATTGCCGGGAAAAAATAGCTTTGTCTTTGACTGTGACTTTAGTAAAATTTTCTCCAATTGACGATAAATCTAAGTTAAGGCTAAAGGCTTTTTTGATTGACCCAACAGCAACATACTGATTTTGGAGCAGTGCGCGGGCTTGTTCAAGAGAATTTGCTTCAATTTTCTCTTGTTTGGTTTTACCTTTAAGATCCCGAACTTCAGCGATGAAGGTAGCCATAGCTTGTGTCTGGATGAAGAGAAAGAATTAGAGTAATAACTGAAGTCATTAGCCAGTTGTTAGTTGTTAGTTATTAGTTATTTGTAAATAACTACTACTCTTAGGACTAATGACTTTTTGTTGATAATGTTGGTTAGGAATTAGCGGGTAGCTTTGGCTGCTACTTTAGCACCTGTACCACCCATCGCTCCTGCACCAGCCAGGATGCGTTGCATTTCGTCAGGCTTGGAACTCTTGGACACAGCCGCCTCAAATGAGATCACACCTTGCTTGACGAGATTCGCTAACGCCTGTTCCATCGTTTGCATTCCCATTTTCATACCCGTTTGGATCGCTGAGTAAATTTGAGAAACTTTTCCTTCCCGAATCAGGTTAGCAATAGCTGGGTTTACCACTAAGATTTCTTGTGCCATTACCCGACCGAATTCACCAGGTTTTGGGTTTTTCTTCGATACTAGCGTTTGACTGAAAACGGCAATTAACGAGTTAGACATCTGAGCCTGAATTTGGGGTTGTTGTTCTGGCGGAAACACATCAAGTATCCGGTTTACCGTTTGAGCGGCTGAACTGGTATGCAATGTTCCCATAACCAAGTGACCCGTTTCCGCCGCAGAAATCGCTAGCGAAATGGTTTCTAAATCCCGCATTTCTCCAACTAAAACAACATCCGGATCTTCCCGTAAAGCTGCCTTCAGAGCATTAGCAAAGCTTTTCGTATCTTCCCCCTTTTGACGTTGGTGAACTAAACTTTTAATATTTGGGAAAACGTATTCAATCGGGTCTTCAATCGTTAGAATATGTTCAGGTCTTGTGCGGTTAATTAAGTCAACCATTGCTGCCAAGGTTGTCGTTTTCCCTGAACCCGTTGGGCCAGTGACTAAGACTAACCCCCGTGGACGTTCACTCATTTCCCGAACGATATCGGGTAAACCCAACTGGTCAAAGTTAGGAATCTTAGAAGATAAAGCTCTCAAGCAAGCTGCATAGTAACCCCGCTCTTTGTAGACATTCACGCGGAACCGAGCCAACCCCTTGACCCCATAGGAACAATCCAATTCCCAGTTCTGCTCTAAATCCTTGCGCTGTGAATTATTCAGCATACTGAAGATTAGCTTCTGACATTCGTGAGGACTTAATGGATCTTCGCCGAAAGGTTGGAGTTTTCCACTAATTCGGAAGTAGACAGGAGCACCGGCTTGAATGTGCATATCCGAGCCGCCCATCTCAATCATCTGCTCCATCAAGTCTTCAATCATCAGTTCCATCGCTTTGTCTCCTTGAAAATGTTATTTGTTGTTGGTTGTTGGTTATTGGTTATTTGTTGTTGGTTATTCGTTATTTATTGTTAGTTGTTCATTAGGGCGAATTTGTTATTTTTCAAACAACAAACAACAAACACCAAACAACAAACACCCTTTAATCCTGAAAACGAGGTGTCATACAATAAGGACAGTCTATCCAATCCTGTTGTAATTCTGCACTGCAAGCCCGACAGGTGAGAGATGTTTTGCGCTTGGCTTTCAGTTCTGCCTCTAGACCCGAATCCGTAAAGGTTACCCGCTCCACTTCTTCAAGGGTGGTGTAGCCTTGTTTGACAAGATTTAAGCTATAGGCTAATAATGTGATCATTCCTTCCTCTACAGCCGCTTCCTTAAGCCGTTCAGCAGGCGCACCTTCGTTAATTAAAAGTGCTAGCCGTTCGGTAGTACGCATTACTTCGTAAACACCCACACGCCCCTTGTAGCCAATTCCATTACATTTCGGGCAGAGCATTCCTTTGGATTTGGCTTGCTGGATTTCGTCATTAGTCAGCGTATTGGCTTTATATAGGCTTATTTCTCCGTCACTGGAAGCGGATAAACCAAATCGAGCCAGTTCAGACGAGCTAGGTTGGTAAGAAACGCGACACTCCGAACACACACGCCGCATTAAGCGCTGTGCTAACACGCCAATGAGCGCACCAGAAACCATGAAGGGTTCCACACCCATTTCATCCAAACGGGGAATCGCTCCGGCTGCATCATTAGTATGGAGCGTGGTGAGCACCAAGTGACCTGTTAGAGCGGCTTCAATTGCCGTTTTTGCCGTTTCTTTGTCCCGCGTCTCACCCACCAGAATCACATCTGGATCTTGCCGTAAAAATGACCGTAGAATTGAGGCAAAGTCCATGCCTTTTTCCCGAATCACCTGCACCTGAGTAATTCCCGGTAAGGAATACTCAATCGGGTCTTCTGCGGTACTAATATTGACTCCAGGGTCATTTCGTTCTGCCAGAATGGAGTACAAGGTTGTCGATTTCCCCGAACCCGTTGGTCCCGTTACCAAGATCAAGCCAAAGGGTCGGTTTGCCATGTCTCTGACAATTTGCAGCGTTTCTGGCTCCGTAATCAAAATATCCAACCCTAGCTGAGTGCTAGAGTTATCCAATATCCGCAGTACCACCTTCTCACCGTAGCGACTAGGCAAGGTGCTGACTCGAAAGTCCACTTTACGACCCTGGAACATCCGCCGGATTCTACCATCTTGAGGCATTCGTCGTTCGGCGATGTCCAATTCCGACATAATTTTAAAGCGAGCTGAAACCGCTGGCGTAATTTTTTTCGGTAAGGGGTCAAAGGCTTGACGCAGCACCCCGTCTTTCCGGAACCGAATCCGCAACGACTCTTCCTGCGGTTCAACGTGAATGTCAGAAACTCCCTCTTGCAGTGCCTTGGCAAGGATTTTGTTAACTAAGTTGATAACAGGTGCCCCGCCTGCATCACTCAAAGCTTCACCCAGATCGGCTTCGCCTTCATCCGGCGCATCGGCTAGAGAATCAAGACTGTCCAAATTAGCCAGATCCTGACTAACATCGGTTGCTTGTTGGGCTTCCTGTTCCTTGCTCTTTGCCAATTGTTGATCGAGATATTCCGAAATGAGCTGTTGATAATCTTCTTGAGTGATCACCATCCGCCGCAACCCAATACCTTGAGGTCGCAGAATCCGGTTTAAATCATCTTGAGCATCTAGGTTATCGGGATCAACCATGGCGACCAAGATAGATTGAGGTTGACTATCTGTCTTTGAGATCGGGACAAGGCGGTAGCGACGGCAGATATCAATGGGAAGCAGCGTATCGATCAGTTCACTGACTTGGTGACTCGAAATATCACTAATTTCCGGATCGAGAGACTCAACACCGTAAAGAATCTTTAGTTCAAATAATTGCTGTTTTTTGTACTGGCGTAGTAAGTCAGGGGGGAGTTGACGACCCGTTAAGGCTTCTAAAACCTCAGTTAAAGGTCTCCCAGACTTTCGGCTTTCAACCAATGCCTGCTGCATCTGCTCGGAGTCAACGTAACCCGCCTGAATGAGTTTATTGCCAAAGGGTGAAAAATCGTTTCTGACAACAAGGGCGCGTCGTGATGATGGGGATTGAGTCATAACGGCTGAGAATATCTCCTTAAATTACCAAGTATGCCCAAAAGCTTGGGCTTTAATTAAATTTGAGAAGCTATAAGGGTAACCCTACGGCCTACTTGCCTTTAATGACCTAGGCGGGTTGAGCAAACCCTCTCCCTTGATGGGGTTAGGTTAGGGGACTTACCAAGGGAACACCTTTGCCGATGGGTGAGGTTGGATGCCAACGAGCTTGGGTTACCACTATCCTGACAATAATGAAATGGAAGTTATCAGCTCATCTGAACATGATAGAATTCTCTCTGTAGCCAAACCCGCCCTATCCATATATGTCGTAGAATACTTTATCTATTATAGATTTACCAAACTCTGCTCAAGACTTTCTGGTTGAGTTCTATTCTCATTTTTATCTTACCTCCGCTAATCGCCCTTGGCTTCGTAGCAGTGTCTGGAAATCTACCCATACATCCAAATTTCCTAGTCAGCTAATGGGTGTTTAAATTGCACACCGAGTCTAGGGTCAGTCAACAATCCCACAGATACCACTCTAATAAAGTCAAATAAAGTCAAACTGACGAACAATTTTTGCCAGCATGTATTAGGATTTGAGGAGGTAGTACTCCCAACCCAAGGCGTGCCCCTTCCACTAAAGGATGTGCCATCAAGAAAATTGCCAGGAATTGGGTTGCTCTTGGGAAGGTTTATCGATAAACAAGCTCCCAAGGATTAGCAGTATTTCAACTGGAATGAGTGGATCATGAGCGACGACGACAAGCAGCCAGATAACACCTTGCAGCAGACAGAGGAGCCGATGGCGGTTGCTCAAGACAAGAGCGGCTCAGAATCGGCGACACCCGAGGTAGACTTGAGTGCAGCCAGCGATTTAGAGTCGCCCCTGAATGGGGATGAACCCAGCGTTGATGGGTCAGCTAGCACGACAGCAACGGATGAAGCCGAAATTTCTGAAGTCCAAGCTGTCGAATCATCAACCGATGTCCCCTCAGCCGAGACGGACATAGCCGCGTGGGAAGCCTTAAAGGACGAAAATCAAGCGCTGACAGCTCAGTTAAATGAGCTAAATCAGCAATTTGAAGCCTTAAAAACTCAATCCATGCGGATGGCAGCCGATTTTGATAATTTCCGCAAGCGAACCTCTAAAGAAAAAGAAGACTTGGAACACCAAGTCAAGAAAAACACCTTGGCAGAGTTATTGCCCGTGGTTGATAACTTTGAACGGGCGCGATCGCACATCAAACCTCAAACCGATGGGGAAATGACGATCCACAAAAGTTATCAGGGTGTTTACAAGCAGTTAGTTGAGTGCCTTAAGCGCATTGGCGTTTCGCCGATGCGTCCGGAAGGAGCGGAATTTGATCCGAATCTTCATGAAGCCGTTATGCGGGAGGCAACCCATGAATACCCAGAAGGGGTGGTCATTGAACAGCTTATGCGCGGTTACTTTCTCGGCGATCGCGTCCTGCGCCATGCTATGGTCAAAGTTGCTGCGGCGGCTGAGCCCGTGGTAACCTCAGAGGAAGGCACCCCAGAAACCACAGAACCTTAAGTGGCAGGGTCATTAACCATTCTTTCTTTGGTGTCAGCGTATAAAATGAAGTACTAAGTTCAGTACAACCCCAGGTTGAACCAGACGAACGTCTATCCGGACAACGGGTTCAACCGAAACAACCAAGAGAAAACTCTACATACCTTTAGGCCAAAGCGCTATGGGAAAAGTCATTGGCATCGACCTAGGCACGACCAATAGTTGCGTCGCTGTGCTAGAAGGAGGTCAGCCCATCGTCATTTCCAACTCGGAAGGGGGACGTACCACTCCGAGTATGGTGGGATTTGGCAAGGCAGGTGAACGCCTGGTCGGTCAACTCGCCAAACGACAAGCTGTGACCAACGCCGAAAATACGGTTTACAGTATTAAGCGCTTTATTGGGCGACGGTGGGATGACACCGTAGAAGAGCGATCGCGCGTTCCCTATACCTGTGTCCGAGGTCGTGACGATACTGTCGATGTTCAGGTTCGAGGTCGTGCCTACACTCCCCAAGAGATTTCCGCGATGATCCTGCAAAAGCTTAAAGCCGATGCAGAAAACTTTCTAGGTGAACCCGTTGAACAGGCGGTGATTACGGTTCCAGCCTATTTTACCGATGCCCAACGGCAAGCGACGAAAGACGCGGGAACCATCGCCGGGTTAGAAGTCCTGCGGATTATCAACGAACCCACCGCCGCCGCCCTTGCCTATGGGATGGATAAGCAAGACCAAGAACAACAAATCTTGGTATTTGACTTAGGGGGTGGAACCTTTGATGTCTCGGTTCTCCAATTGGGAGATGGCGTTTTTGAAGTGAAAGCGACCTCTGGAAACAACCACTTGGGAGGCGATGACTTTGATAATGTGATTGTTCGCTGGATGAGTGAAAAATTCAAGGAAGCCGAAGGGATCGACCTGGGATCAGACAAAATGGCACTCCAGCGACTGCGAGAAGCGGCCGAAAAGGCAAAAATAGAACTCTCCAGTATGGTGAATACCTCCATCAACCTGCCCTTCATCACTGCCGATGAAACAGGTCCAAAACACCTAGAGATGGAACTGACACGCGCGAAGTTTGAAGAACTGGCTAGCGAGTTGATCGAAGGCACCGTTGAACCCGTAAAGCAAGCACTCAAAGACTGCGATCTCAAGCCCGATGATATTGACCGGATTCTCTTAGTCGGGGGTTCTACCCGTATTCCAGCCGTACAGATAGCGATTAGCAAATTTTTTGGCGGTCGATCGCCGGATAAGTCAGTAAACCCTGATGAAGCTGTAGCATTAGGAGCGGCTATTCAGGGAGGTGTATTGGGAGGTGAAGTTGAAGACTTACTACTCTTAGACGTGATTCCCTTATCACTCGGCATTGAAACCCTAGGAGAAGTCTTTACCAAAATCATCGAACGCAACACCACAATTCCCACCAGTAAATCTCAGGTATTTTCTACCGCTACCGACGGACAAACCTCCGTGGAAATCCATGTCTTGCAGGGTGAACGGGCGATGGCAAGAGATAACAAAAGCTTGGGTAAGTTTCTTTTGGCAGGCATTCCGCCAGCACCACGAGGTGTCCCTCAAATTGAAGTGTCCTTTGATATTGATGTGAACGGCATTCTCAATGTTTCAGCCGCTGATAAAGGAACGGGACGAGAGCAAAGTATCCGAATTACCAATACAGGAGGATTAAGTACCGCTGAAGTCGAACGGATGCGCCAAGAAGCTGAACAATATGCAGAGGAAGACCGCCGCCGTATCCAATTGGTAGAACTCAAAAATCAAGCTGATAGCCTGTTCTACAGCTATGAATCAACCTTAAATGATAACGCTGCCGTAGTACGTGAGGAACTCAAGGCTCAGGGAGAACAGAAAAAGAAACAGCTACAAGCTGCGCTTAAAAATCCATCACTGAGTATAGAAGAAGTCAAACAACGACTCGACGACTTCCAACAAACTCTATTTGCGATCGGCGCAGCCGTTTATCAGCAGGCTTCACCCGGTCTAGATGGTGATGAAGTTACAGATACGATTGACGAGGGTGCTTCAACGGTAGAATTTAGCGAAGCGTCTGAATCACCCACTCAATACGAAGATGATTTAATCCTAAATTTTGAGGATGAAACCGTAACCGCCGACTACGAAACCGTTGACTAAGGCAAGCTGATCAAGAGCAGGTAGCGATGGCTCGTTTTTTGATCGACAATGGTATAGATTGGCAGGTGAAGTGGAAATGAGTCATCCTTGGCTTACCATCCATCACCTGAGCAGACAATAAACCCGCCCCCTAACGAATCAAACCCACCAGCAGCGCTCTATGGCTGACTACTATGAAATTCTTGGTGTCTCTCGTGACGCTGATAAAGAGGAAATGAAGCGTGCTTACCGCCGCCTTGCCCGAAAGTATCACCCTGATGTTAATAAGGAACCAGGGGCAGAAGAGCGCTTTAAAGAAATTAATCGAGCTTATGAAATTCTTTCTGAACCGGAAACCAGAGCGAGATATGACCGCTTCGGTGAAGCGGGTGTAGCATCAGGTGCAGGCGCAGGCTACCCTGATTTTGATATGGGGATTGCCGATATTTTTGAAAGCTTCTTTAGTGGTTTCGCGGGCGGGGGTGGCGTGGGTACGCGCACCACGACTCGCTCTCGCGGTCCAGTTCGAGGTGATGATTTGCGCCTGGATCTGAAGCTGGAATTTCGGGAAGCCGTATTTGGCGGCGAAAAGGAAATTCGGATTCCGCACCTAGAACACTGTAATGCCTGTAGCGGGACTGGGGCAAAGCCAGGAACTCGACCTCGCACTTGTCCAACCTGTAGTGGTACGGGTCAGGTTCGTCGCGCGACCCGAACTCCGTTTGGCAGTTTTACTCAAGTTTCAGTTTGTCCAAGCTGTAATGGTGAGGGACAGGTGATTGAGGATAAGTGTGATACTTGTGGGGGAGCAGGTCGCAAGCAAGAAACGAAAAAGCTGAAAATTACGATTCCTGCGGGTGTAGATAATGGAACTAGGTTGCGGGTTTCTAAAGAAGGAGACGCAGGGTTGCGGGGGGGGCCTCCGGGGGATCTATACGTCTATTTATTTGTTGAAGAAGATGCTGAGTTTCAGCGCGATGGGATCAATATCTTGTCGGATCTGAAAATAAGCTATTTACAAGCGATTTTAGGATGCCGTCTGGAAGTTAAGACGGTGGATGGACCTGTAGAATTAAAGATTCCGCCGGGAACCCAGCCGAGTACGGTACTAACATTAGAAAATCATGGTGTACCCAAACTGGGGAATTCGGTGAGTCGCGGGGATCATTTGATTACCGTTTTAATTGATATTCCGACTCGAATTACGCCGGAGGAACGGGAATTGTTAGAAAAGTTGGCGAAACTCAAAGGCGATCGCACCGGAAAAGGGGGTCTAGAAGACTTTCTAGGAGGTCTATTTCGCGGATGAGTAATTCAACTGTATCTACAGAAACACCCGATGCTCAACTCGATTTACGGGGTACTCCTTGCCCCATTAACTTCGTGCGGACTAAACTTCGTTTAGAACAAATGACTCCAGGAAGCTTATTAGAAGTGTGGCTTGACCCTGGAGAACCGATTGAACAAGTACCCGATAGTTTGGCAATGGAAGGCTACCCAATTGAAGCGGTCGAGGATCACACGAATTATTTTGCCTTGAAGGTGCGTCGTCCCCTAGCTTCTGCATGAGTGGGGTACTATCTAACAGCGCGTTATCTGAATTGCCTACACCACTACTGGGAACAGTCCTAGCAGTACAGGCTAACTTTTACCAAGTAAAGTTAGATCCAAGCCTTAAAGAAGACCTAACAAACAAATCCCCACTCCTCACTCCCCACTCCCCACTCCCCACTCTCCTATGTACTCGTCGTACTCGACTGAAAAAAATAGGTCAGCGCGTGATGGTAGGCGATCGCGTTGTCATTGAAGAACCGGATTGGGTGGGAGGACGGGGTGCGATCGCAGATGTTTTACCCCGCAAAACTCAGCTTGATCGCCCTCCTATTGCGAATGCCGAGCAAATTCTTTTAGTATTTGCCTTGGCAGAACCACTCCTAGATCCTTACCCACTTAGTCGATTTTTGGTTAAGGCAGAATCTACTAATTTACAAGTTTCTTTGTGCCTAAATAAAAGTGATTTAGTTACCGAAGAACAACGCAAAGATTGGCAGCAACGTTTAAAAAATTGGGGTTACAAACCTATATTTATTAGTGTTTATCATAGCACAGGGTTAGAAGAATTAAGCGATTTATTAAATCACAAAATTACCGTTTTAGCTGGTCTTTCTGGGGTTGGGAAATCGAGTTTAATTAATCAGCTAGCACCGGACGTTAATTTACGAGTCGGAGAAGTTAGCGGGAAACTTAATCGCGGACGACACACGACTCGACACGTTGAACTCTTTGAATTACCGAAAGGGGGTTTGTTAGCGGATACTCCTGGGTTTAATCAACCTGATTTGGATTGTGAACCTACAGAATTAGTTTATTATTTCCCAGAAGCACAGCAACGTTTAGCCGTAGCAAACTGTCAATTTAGTAATTGTTTACATCGGGATGAACCCAATTGTGTAGTTCGGGGAGATTGGGAACGTTACGAGCATTATTTAGATTTTCTGGAAGAAGCGATCGCACGTCAAGAGCGGTTGAATCAACAAGCTGATCCAGAGTCAAGTTTGAAGGCAAAAACAAAGGGTAAAGGGCAAACTCAATACGAACCGAAGTTAGAAACGAAGAAATATCGGCGGCGTTCCCGTCGGACTCAACAGCAGGAACTTGAAGAATTGTATGAGGATTCGGAAGATTCTTAAACGTTTAGTTCAACATTACTATGAGAATTTGTAAGTTTATCTTTTTCTTGATCAGAAACAGTAACAGTGAGTTTTAATCCCAGAGCATTTAACCAAGTTCCTAAGCCGTAAATTGCCTCACTTCCGGGTTTTGATAGTAATTCATCTAGTTTTTCTAGGTGCTGTTTGGTTTGCTCAGGGGAAGTAAGAGCTTCAGCGACATGACTCAGTGCTAGTCGGAGTAGTTCCGGTTCTGGATCTTTTTCCTCCAATATAGCCTCGATATAAGCAGCCGCAGCTTCAGGATTTTTGAGAAATTTAATGCGATGCTCATGGTAGCTTACACTTTTAGGCATTGTCTTGATTCCTGTAATCTATCCAGTATTCTATTGCTTTGCGAATGTCTTGCGATTGAGTGCTTTTATCACCGCCACAAAGAAGAAGAACTATTGTTGAGCCGATTTGTCCAAATCGGAGTAATTCCGGTTCTGGCTCTTCACCTTCATCTAATTCAAAGTGAGTTTCAAGATAGACAGCAGCATAATTTGGGTCTTTAAGATGTGAAATTAGAAAGTCATGGTAGGGTAAGCTTTTAGGCATTTGTGGCAACGGATGGGGTAGCAGATGTAACGGATAGGAGATCGCGCTTCAAAACATGGATTTTATCAGAAAGCAGAATATTTTTAAACGGTTATTTGGGAAGCGGTTTCAGTATTTTTTAGTTTATCTTTTGCTTCATCAGAAACAGTAACAGTGAGTTTTAATCCCAAAGCATTTAACCAAGTTCCCAAGCTGTAAATTGCCTCACTTCCGGGTTTTGATAGTAATTCATCTAGTTTTTCTAGGTGCTGTTTGGTTTGTTCAGGGGAAGTAAGAGCTTCAGCAACATGACTTAGTGCTAGTCGGAGTAGTTCCGGTTCTGGATCTTCTTCCTCCAATATAGCCTCGATATACAGAGCAGCATAACTGGGGTCTTTGAGTTGTAAAATCAGGAAGTCATGGTAAGGCAAACTCTTGTGCATAGTTTTAATTCTTATAGTCTTTCCAATATTGTATCGCTCTAGAAATATCTTCAATTTGACTGCTTTTATCTCCACCACATAGAAGAAGCACTATGATTGTCCCCACTTGTGCAAAGTAGATGCGGTAGCCAGGGCCATAGTCAATTCTTAGTTCAAATACTCCTTCTCCAACTGATCGATAGTCTCCTAGGTTTCCCAGCTTAATTCGTTCAAGTCTGGCATTAATTTTAGCTTTGCTTCTTGCATCCCGAAGCTTATAAAACCATTCATCGAAAGGACTTCTCCCATCGGGTGTAACATAACGCTGAATTTCCCTGGGTCGGGCTTCCATGATTTAATTGTAGATAGTCAGCACTTCATCTTCCCTTGTAAGGTGGATCTTGGCAACGGATTTGGCAACGGATGTGGTAGCGGATGTAACGGATGGGCGATCGCACGTTAAGGGGTGAATTTTTTTAGTTTTATTTAGAGTTAGTAGTATTTCACTGCTGTACAATGACTTTACTGATAGGAGTGTAGTTGACTTAGAATGTAGCGCAATCGGTCATAATCATCTTTGAGTAAAATACTCAGAGTTCGTCCTGCTTGAACTAGCCAGTTGCGATCGCGTCGGATTTGATATACTTCTCGAATAGCTGCTGCGGTTAGTGCTTCGACTGGCGCTCCAGTTACTTGTAAAAGGGTTCGCAAAAAATCTAATTGTTCGCTAAAGTGAAGAATTTCTGCGGCTTGACATTGATGAACTGCTTGATGAATTTGTGGGGGACGGGGTGGCAAATATTGATAAACTGGGCCTGTAGGATGTTCTGTACCATTTCTGTTTTCGACTGGAGGGGAAAATCCGACAATAGCAGCGCGAAACTCCGTTTTGAGCATTGCAAAAATCTGAGGTTGTTGTTCTCGTAATTCTGTAAGTGACAATCCTAATGCTCTGGCTCGGTGAACGGAATCAATGGGGCTGGTGGTAGCATAGTAAACTACTGCCATCACTTGATTGCCGGATTCTTCATCCATAGATTTTACCCAACTGCCAAACGCAGGCATAACGGGAAAGCTCAGATCTTCCGGCTCTAAACATTGTGCCAGAAATTCTGTTGTTGCTGTCTCGATCACCTCAGCAATGTGATGATCCGGGCGATCGCCAAGCGTAAACTGTGGTAAAGGAAGACGCATAATTTTGTTGTTAGTTGTTAGTTGTTTGTTGTTAGTTTTTATACTTAGGACTTATGGACAACCTCTATCCGTAGTGGCGTGACACACCTAAAAT
>DNGI01000109.1:0-12440 GCA_003486645.1 Cyanobacteria bacterium UBA11370
GAGTATGAGAACCGCTATAGTTTGGGATGGAATCAACGAATACTTTTGATCGGGATTGGGTTGCTTATTATAATGCGGTGACAGGTCGTCCACCGCGAGATACGTTACTGGCTACGTTAGCGCGTTTTGAGGCTGAAAATTCCGTTAATGTTCCTCGGTTTGCTGTTGATCTTGGCTGTGGGGATGGACGGGATACGGTGGAATTGTTAAGGCGAGGTTGGCGGGTTTTGGCAATTGATGGGGAAGCTGAGGCGATCGCTCGTTTGGTGAATCGTCCTGATATTGTGGCTAACCGTCTTGAAACTCAAGTTAGTCGTTTTGAGGATTTAACCTTACCACAAGGCGTGGGTTTAGTCAATGGAAGTTTTTGTTTGCCGTTTTGTCCACCAGCGTATTTTCCGAGTTTATGGGAAAAGATTGTTAATTGTTTAGTTCCGGGAGGGCGTTTTTGTGGTCAACTTTTTGGCGATCGCGATTCTTGGGCTGTTTATTCTTCTATGACTCATCATACCCGTTCCCAGGTTGATGAATTGCTGCAACCGTTTGAGGTGGAAGTGTTTGACGAGGAAGATCATCCAGGGAAGACGGCGTTAGGTGAGGAAAAGTATTGGCATATTTTTCATATTGGGGCAAGGAAACGGTAGAAAGTTTAACAATTCAAAATTCAAAATTCAAAATTCAAAAATTTAAGAGTTTGAGTAATTAGATATTAGGATAATGGGTGCAATTAGAATTAGGGTGGCGAAGGATAAAGCGGATTTGGTGAAATCATTAGTTGCTGCCCATGATACAACTGGACCCTTTCAAACGTATGCGGATGCGATCGCCTTTGCGGCGGCGTTGGGTGCGAAGTGGAAAAAGCGAGTTCCTTTGGGAGTTATTGCTAAAAAGGAACCTGCACCGATTGGATTGGAGATTTTTGTTTCTAGGGGCTACGATGTGCTGATTAAGGTATTGGCATTAGTGGAAACTAAAGAGGCAAAAATTCTTTCTTCGTTTCAGGAGAAGTCGGAGGAGGAACGCATCCATATTTTTGAGGAGTATGCCAATGGAGGATTGGAAATTTTACAAGATGAGTTTCGTCGAGGAGTGCTGGATTATACCGATCAATTGTTGCTAGTTTTGAGTAATGAGAAATTTAAAAAAGAAACGGTTGAAGGGGAGTTTGATTTAAGTCGGTTTTTGTAAAAACTATTGTAGATTGGACAAATAGCGTAGCGCGGCAGAAATAATCTTACACAACTAAGCTGTTGCCAATGTTCAGCTAATGCCCCCATACTGAAGATAGTGAGAAAAGCGTTAGGTTTTGTTCTAGGGGCAGCTAGATTGAGTTTAAGGAACTTGACGATTCAGGATGAGTACCGGAGTGATGGCTGCGATCTCATTAGAGAGTTCTATATACCGTGCCTAGAAAACGCTACGCTCTACAGACGAGCGGTAGGATTTTTCTCAAGTACCTCAATGGCAGTTGTCGCCAAAGGGCTGACGGCGCTGATTCGCTCTGGTGGTAAGATGCAGTTGGTAGCTTCTCCTTGTTTGTCTCAGGATGATGCCGATGCGATCATGAAAGGATTGAAACAACGAGAGGAAGTTATTGCTAGTGCCATTCTGCGAGAGTTAGATCGAGAATTTGAGCAAATTGTCAGAGATAGATTAGCTTGTCTAGCTTGGTTGTTGGGACAAGGAGTACTGGAAATCAAGTTAGCGCTAGCTAATAATATCCGCCAGCAGGGTATCTATCATGAAAAGCTGGGTATTTTTACTGATGCGGATGATAATATTGTTGCCTTCACGGGTTCAGCTAATGAGAGTTCCTCAGCATTAATTGATAATTTTGAATGTATTGATGTTTTCAGTTCGTGGCATTCTGGTGTAAGAGAGCGAGTATTAAGAAAAGCAGAAAACTTTCAACGGTTGTGGGATAATGAGACACCAAATGTTGAGGTAATCGGGTTTCCGGAAGCCGCAGCGCGATCGCTCCTGCGACTACGCCCAGAACAACCACCAGCATGGGAACCTGGACTTTCTTATAAATCAAAATCATTCTTGGTTTCTGAGCGAAAAGAAAGTTACAATACCAATGATTTGTGGAGTCATCAAACGGAGGCAAAAAATGCTTTTTTGCAGCACCGATGTGGCATTTTAGAAATGGCAACGGGGACGGGCAAAACTCGTACTACTCTAAAGATTTTGCAACATTTAGTAGCAACACAAGCAATTAACTCGGCTATTGTCACGGTAACTGGAACGGATCTCCTCGATCAATGGGCAAAGGAATTATATGCTGTTGCTAGTAATTTGAATCCTAGATTTCGTGTCCTCAAGCATTATGAAAACCATCACCAACGAGATGAATATGATTTAGAACCCAACAACAGCGTGTTAGTTGTTTCGCGCCATGCTCTCCGTAATGTATTGCGAGGGTTAACCCGAACAATCAGAAGTCGCTTGTTGATTGTTCATGATGAAGTTCATGGGTTAGGAAGCCCCGAAAATATTGAAGATTTAGACGGGTTATCTGAAGGCATTGCTTATCGGCTGGGATTAAGCGCAACTCCAGAACGAGAATATGATTTGGCAGGGACTCAATTCATTGAAGAAAATGTTGGCTCAGTCATCTATAGGTTTAGTCTTGAGGATGCGATTCGTAGGGGAATTCTTTGTGAATTTGATTACTACCCCATCGAGTATGAATTATCCGATGAAGATAGGCAAAGAATTAAAAATGTTTACAGTTTAAAGAAGGCTCGAAAAGCTGAAGGCAAACCCATGTCTCAAGAGGAGTTTTGGACAGCATTAGCAAGGGTTTACAAAACCTCTAGAACAAAATTGCCCTATTTTGAGCAGTTTATAGCAAAACGCCCAGAAATACTAGAGCGCTGTCTCGTATTTGTTGAAGATCGCCAATATGGTGATGAAGTATTAAATATTATTCATCAACATCGCTATGATTTCCATACCTATTATGCAGATGATCATAGGCAGAACTTAGTAGACTTTGCCAGCGGTAAAATTTCTTGTTTGATTACCTGCCATCGAATTTCTCAAGGTATCGATATTCCCTCGTTACGTTCAGTTATTTTATTTTCATCAGCACGGGCGAAATTGGAAACGATCCAGAGGATGGGGCGATGCTTGCGGAAAGACCCTACCGAGCCAAATAAACGGGCTGTTGTGGTTGACTTTGTTCGGGTTCAAGATGAATATAAAGAGGAGTTAAATGCTGACCAACTTCGTAAGGAATGGCTGATAGGTCTATCTGAAATTTGTAATACTTTAACATAACTATGGCTATCGACCCAAAAGTATATGAAGCGGTGTACACCGTTGTCCAAAATTATAATCAACCAGAAAAACTGGCATTCAAAATGATGCGGTGGTTAGAGCAGGTATCTGAAAACCCTGCTACCTTATCAAGCCCAGATGATGTTAAAACTTGGATAGATACGATTTTCGATGCTGTCCAGACGGATGACTATCAAGACGAAGATGAGGTAGAAGAATGAGCTTACAATTCGCCCTCTTAGGGTGGTCTGCTTCTGGGTTACGATGTCCTGACCATGAAGTACATCTGAGTCCGCCAAATAGCATTCAACCGTATCCGGTTACATTGGTACAAATGCCGAATGGAACTGGCAAGACGACAACCTTAAATATGCTACGTGCTACTCTGTCTGGAGCAGCAAGGCAGTGGAGTTCGGAAAAGATTCGGGAATTTCGGCGCAGCAGTAATTCATCTCAAATCGGTAAATTTATTATCAAATTAGCAGTTAACGGGAACCGACTAACCTTTGAACTAGAGCTAGACTTTAAGAAGGGTAGATCTATGTACAGAACCAGTTACGGGACTGGCATTCAAGATGGTTTTTGCCCACCCGCTCAACTCCGAAAATTTCTCAATTTAGATTTTGTTAATCTTTTTGTATTTGATGGAGAATTAGCAAGTAATTTACTAGATCCAAAGCAGACACGCGCCCGTAATGCTATTGATTCTCTGTTTCAACTATCATTACTGGAAGAAGTAGCTAATAAACTACAAGAAAATTGGGAAAGACACGCCGAGTCTGCAAGTTCTAAATCTAGTAAAGGCTTAAATCGTCGGAAAAATAGATTAAATGAGCTAAAGAGGAAACGAGATAAGATTAACAAAGAACAAGAGAGACTCCACAAAGACAAATCTCAGCTCGAATTAGATATACAGGAAGCAGATCAAGATTATGAAATAGCGTTGAGCAAAGATCAGAATATAGGCAGTCAGTTGACACTATTGAAAGGTCAACTGGACACAGCAGAAAAGGGGGTAACATGGAAAGTTACCGAAGCGATCGCCAATATGCGAAATCCCCAAACACTTCTGCCTGAGTTTGGTACAGCCCTTCAGAATCTGAAAGCTAATTTAGATCGGCTAAAATTACCAACATCGACATCAAGGCAGTTTTTTGAGGAACTGGCAGAGGAGCGAGAATGTGTATGTGGTAGAACGATTGACTGTGGGATTCGCCAGAAGATTCGCGATCGCGCTAAGAATTATCTGGGAGAGGATGAAGTTGGAGTTTTAAATAATATTAAAGCTGATATTGCCACCTATTGCGCTGAAAACCCAGCAACTTACCACCAAGAACTTCAGGAACAATTGAAAGATTTAGGAACCTTTATCAGAAAGCGAGATGAGCTAAAAACAGAACTAGATTCTCTGGAAGCAGATCGTCTAGCACAGGGAGACTCAGATCTAGAGGAAAAAAAGAAGTGTCTGGAGGAACTGCGAAAAAAATTTAACGTATGTACTGAACGTTTAAAAGAAATTGAGCGATCTCCCCATAGCAAACCCAGCGACGATACAGACTGCATTAAAGAATTAGATAAATTAATTGAAAAAGCCGAATATGATGTGGCTGAAGCAACAGAAACTTTAACACTTAAACGCAAAACGGAGATTGCCAGAAGCATTCTTCTTGAAGCGCATCAGCAAGCAAGGGAAGAACTAAGGAAATACATTCTTGAGCAAACAAATAACCGCATTACCCAGTTACTGTCCAGAGATCCAGTTTTGCTAGAAGATATCCAAAACTCACTCAGGCTGAGAGGTCAAGGGGGAGCAAGCGTAGGTCAAACTCTATCAGTTAGCTATGCTTTCCTAGCAACATTATTTAATCGGAGTGACCACCAATTACCTTTTATTGTAGATAGTCCGGCGGGAGCGCTGGATCTCAATGTGCGCCCAGAAGTAGCACGTCTAATTCCTTCATTGTGCGATCAGTTTGTAGCGTTTACTATTTCCAGTGAGAGACAGAGTTTTGTTGATATTTTACATCAGGCAGCAAAGGAGAAGGTAGAATATTTAACACTATTTCGGAAAACATCTCGAATGAATGAACTCTGGCGTAATGTCCCCCCAGAACAGCTCAAAGAAACTGTTGATGGGGTAATTATCAAAGGAAAAGACTTTTTTGATCGCTTCGACCTAGATAAGGAGATATAGGCAAAGATGGATTTTCAATTGCGTAAAGATGCTCGGAAGTGGTTTAAGGATATCTCCAGCAATTATCCCATCCTTTTTGACCTCTACTATCTTTGTTTGATGGCAGGTTTTGCCTCCGGACGCAAAAATCTTGATATTCATTCTGATGATGTAGATGATTTAGTGGAAAACTTCCCTGGAGAATTTCGTTCTCGCGGAAGACTTTTAGTTGGACTTTTGATTCATACAGAAATATCCCGTTTGGGAATAGACTTAGATGAGCGGGATGCTGTTTACCGTCGAGTAGCTGAATTAGTAGAGCCAAACTCGCCCTCTTATATGTCTAATGAAGGGGTTCGTTTAATGAATCAGTATGCTCATGGAGGGTTTGACGCACTATGTGAGTACTTTGGTGATAGACCTCGTTCAATTGAAACATTTATTAGGAAATACTTTCGTTGTGTCAACGATATCAAAAAGAACGTTTAAGATTAAATTTATCTTACAGCAGTTTCCGCTCTAATGTGGTAGACTTAGTTAATACTCAATATTTAACAAATCGGTTTGTTAATTGCTGCTACTTTACTTCATAACAGAGAGAACGGCTGTAATTTTCACTTAACTAAACTGACTCAAAATCCAGCGCGTAACTGCACCATGATCTTGAGAATGACTGCGCTCTAAAGCTTCTTTAACCAACGTTATAGTTAGACCTGGTAAAACTTGTGATATACTAATTAATCTACTCCCACCATCGACAATAGTAAAAGCCGTTACTTCTGCTCGATTAACATCCACAACCCAATATTCTTGCACTCCCAGTTGCTCATAAAGTAACCGCTTTTCTCCTAAATCCTCACTCAGAGAAGATGCTGCCATTTCCACAACAAAGGCAGGCGGGGCAAATTGATTCAAATCCACAGGAGAATTACTGCGAGGGGGAATATTTTCTAGGTTAGCTATGTAAAATGCTATATCGGGTTGAGCTTCCTGTAATCCTGTTTTCCTAAAACTACAGTTCGTTAGTTCTTTAACGGGTATTTTTTTGAGAGCGCAAAAAAGAATTACTAAAGTTGAAATAATAGAGTTATCTTCAGCATGATTCCAGCCAATGGGTGTCATCTCAATTCGTGCTTTGCCTCGGTTATAGTAAGATTTTCCATTTTCATAGGTGGCATTGTATGCTAATACTATAAACTCGTCCCAGGTACAATTAACCCAGGTATCGGTAGTAAAGTTTTGCAGTAAGGTTGTAGAGGTATTCATAGACTGAGCTGAGGATGGTAATGGTTATTTATCTTACAAAACATTCGGAAGCCCCACCTCTCTCGGTTTAACAAATTTCCCTTCAAAACTCATCGTCTTCTCACCTCCTACATTGCGAACTCTAGCGAGTGCAAGACGCAATTCTCCCCGATCTAAATCATGATCAATACCACCTAAAAGATAAACTAGCAATTGTGCCGCTAAATCTCGTTCGGCTACTAATATCCGCCTGCGAGAAGGGTCATATAACACACCATACCAAAGAGATTTCGCTTCTTCCATCTCACTAAATCCCCCATCAGCATCATACTTTCGCAGTTTTTGGAAGATATCCTCCAAGGAAAACCCTTTCCGAAAAACCAGAATTCCTAGGGCTTGCACTAACGCAATTTGACCGACAGGACGGAATAAAATATTGCCTTCACCGCCATCTTTTTCAAAACTGAAGCGGCGTAATTTTGGAGTTTCTACACCTTGTTCCAGTTTCTGATAGCTGGGGAGGGTGGCTAAATAATCAAAAAGTGTATAAAATTCGGTAATTCCTGCCTCTAATTCTTCAGGTTCAGGACGCATGGGAATTAAATTTTTCTGATCGGAGGATTTCCAGTGGGGGAATTTATACTTCAAGTAGCGCTGAGACATTTCTTTGAGCGCTTGTAGGGTAGTTAAAACGGTTGATTTTGCGGCAACGGTGGCACTATTCCAATTCACACGAGGATTGCGATCGCTTTTATCTTTAAGTAAGGGATGGGTAACAGCAATTTTGCGGGCAACAATGGAAAACCCGTCATCTTCATCGAGTTGGGCAAGTTGACCTTTACTTAACGGTGCTGCCATTAAATTAACGTGAACGAAAATAGATCGAACTCGTCGCCTCGCCTCTTCACGAGTCTCTCCAGCAACGACGGCCGAAATAAATTCAATGCCAATCTTTTCTTTGGCTAAGTTTTGCAAATAAATAGGATCAACGTTGTAGGCTGTTGTCAGGTCATCAACTTTAATAAAGACACCAAGGGGCTTTTTATCCTTTTTATAGCGTTGGAGTTTCCCCGTTTTAATTAACTCCATTAAGCCTTGTACACCCATCAGTCGGTGTTGACCATCTAAGGCGAAAATCGTCACATCTTCAGACGCATCCAAGAGTCCAACTTTCCCATCTTTATCTAAGGGCATAAACTCAGCCGAAGATTTAATTGCCCGCCCGTTTGTGTCCCATTCTGCTGCATTGGGATTGTCTACCCACGGTTGATTTAGGACTACTAATACAGGTGGGAATTTGTGGGATTTGCGAACGGCTAAATACTGGGCTAAGGGGGCTTGGCGCGACCAATCTAAGGGGCGTTGTTGAATCTCTTCGATGGTTTCGGCATCAATTTCTACATTCTCGGTATCTGGGTTGAATTTGTGATGAAAAAGAGGCAGACGAGAGGCAAAACGTACCCGACTGGCAAACCATTCTAGGGTGACAGAACCGATATAAGCTTCACTCCCACCCATTTGGGTTTTTTGGACTAGAATTTGGTCGTTTCTGGCGAGATAGCGATCGAGTAGGAGTCCTAACGCTTGTCGTTCCTGGGTTTCCCGTTCCAGGATTTGGCTGGCAAGGTCTGGTGTTGGGCGATTTGGGTTGTTCATGGGTGGGGTTGGGAAAATAAAGTTTTATAAAATTAGCAGTTATTTGAGTCAAGGTTAATGGTAGTTTTTAAAAACTTACTGTGCAATACTAAGTTAACAGTCTGATAGTCAGTTATCCCATAGCACATAAATTTAATTTTGTCAATATTCTAAGGGTATGTATGGTCATCCCTGCTTTTGAGTACGTTTTGCCCGCGATCCGAGGGATTCAAGCTGGACGCGAATACTATGTATCCATGTGTCCTGTAAGGTTACTCCCGAAATTGTTCGCTAGGCATGATGAGGAAATCCCGCCAGAACTGAGGGCAGCGCGATCGCTGAATCAATCCCGCGTGCCTGAAATGGCTAGATACATTTTGGATCATCCCACTAATTACACCTTCTCGGCAATTACAGCATCAATTGATGGGGATATTACGTTTGAACCGATAGGGAAAGAAAAGGAAGCGCAAAAAATGGGGCGCTTGCGAGTGCCAATGGATGCACAGTTTACGATTACAGATGGGCAACATCGGCGGACGGCGTTTGAATTAGCGCTGAAAGAAAATCCTGAATTAGGGTATGAAACCATCGCGGTTATTTTATTTTTGGATATTGGGTTAAAGCATTCTCAACAGATGTTTCTTGACCTTAATCGTTATGGGGTTCATTTGGATTCATCTCTAACAATTCTTTATGATTATCGGGATGAGAAAGCTAACTTAGTGAGAGGTGTTATTAAGGATGTTAAAGTGTTGCGAATCTTAACGGATACTGAACGGAGTCGTTTATCAAGTCGTTCGGGTAAGTTATTTACATTAAACACCATTTATCACGCTACGTTAGCTCTTTTAGCTGATTATAAAGATAGTCCAATCGAACAACAGATTAATTTAGCGGTTCGTTATTGGAATGCAGTTAGCCGTTATATTCCAGATTGGGAGCAAGTTGTACAACGTCACGTGAGTGCGAGTGAAATGCGGCAGGATTATGTTCATAGTCATGCGATCGCACTTGCTGGATTGGGTGCGCTTGGGGCGTGTCTAATTTCGGTTTATCCGGATAGTTGGGAAGAACGTTTGGAGGGATTGAGGCAGGTGGATTGGTCACGATCTAATCCGGATTGGGAAGGGCGAATTATAGTTAGGGGTGAAATTTCTAAGTCTCGGATGAGTATCAATTGGATGGTGGGTTATTTGAAAGGGTTTTTGGGTTTGGCGTTAACATTGGAGGAAGAAGGGTTACAAAGTTTTGGTATGGGAGTAGAGAGGAGTAAATGAGTAAGGAACAGCAGCCAGAAAATCAGCGGAATCTTGCCTACTACTGCCAACGTTTTTCTGAGCTAAATGTAAATACAAGCGAAAAACGAGGAGATGCTCCCTATAAGCCAATATTGCTTTTATCCATAATTGAACTAATTGGGCGAGGTTTGATTAAGGATAATCGTATTACTATTACAGATGAATTAACTAAAACTTTCAATAAGTATAGGCAAAGTCTCAGTGATGGTAGTTTTAAAAGTAGTCTTTCCTTACCTTTCTTTCATTTGACTAATGAAGACTATCAATTTTGGCATCTTGATTACAATTCAAAGTACGATTATTCACCTCAAACCAATGAAAAGATAAGAAAGTCTATTAAGCAGCTTAGAGAATATGTAAATTATGCCTATATCGACAGGGAGTTATTTGAATTAATCCAAGACCAAGATTCACGAAAAGAATTAGTGGACACAATTATATCAGCATGGTTTTCATTAAGCCAAAATAAATTAGAAGATATTTTGCAAGTCAACCAAAAACTTCAAGATTCTTTTCAAAAAGAATTAGAAAAATTGGAAAAATCCGCAGAACAGAAAGCACTACCAAGCTCTTATCTACATAAAGTTTCAGTGAGAAACGCTTTTTTTCGCAAAGCTGTCGTACATATTTATGATTATAAGTGTGCCTTTTGTGGTCTTAAAGTCAGAAAGAAAATTAATCAAAACATTGTTGATGGCGCACATATTAAACCATTTGCTAAATTTTATGATAGCAGAATTAATAATGGACTATCACTATGTAAAAATCATCATTGGGCATTTGACCATGGTTGGTTTTGTATAGATAATACGTATAAAATTCTGATTGCAAGTGATTTGGAAGAGGATTCACCTAACGCTAAACCAATGAAAGCTTTTCAGGGTGAGTTTATTCTACTACCAACCTCATCTCAATACTTCCCAAGCATTGACGCATTACAGTGGCATCGTCAGAACGTATTCAGGGCTTAATTAGAATAGGAGTTTTCAGTGATGACAGAAATCCAGATGTCACTATTTCCACCGCGTACAGTTTCGGAGTTGGTGGAAGAGATAGAAAAATTAACCGTAGAGATACAAAAATTATATTGTGAAGAAGACATACCCATTGTTATTGGCTGGAGTGGAGGGAAAGATAGTACTTGTATATTACAGCTTATATGGAATGCGATCGCAGCCCTTCCACCAGAAAAACGAACTAAAACAATTTACGTTATTACTAATGATACATTAGTAGAAAATCCTATTGTTTCTGCTTGGGTACGCAAGTCTCTAGAACAAATGAAAGTAGCTGCCCAAGAACAGGAAATGCCAATTGAACCTCATCTAACCTACCCTGCGATTCAAGACACATTTTGGGTATGCTTGATTGGCAAGGGCTATCCCGCACCTAGAAAACGGTTTAGATGGTGTACTGAACGCTTGAAGATTAAACCTGCTGACTCTTTCATTCGTGAAGTGATTAGAAGTAATGGTGAAGCCATTCTTGTTTTGGGTACTCGTAAGGCAGAAAGTGTTAAACGGGCAGCAACTATGGCTAAACATAGAGAATGGCGAGTACGCGATCGCCTTAATACTAATCCGAGTCGCCCTAACTCTCTAATTTACCTCCCTATTGAAGATTGGCGAACTGATGAAGTTTGGCTTTATTTGATGCAGTGGAAAAACCCTTGGGGAAATAACAATCAAGACTTATTCACTATGTATCGGGGTGCAACAGCAGATAATGAATGCCCCTTAGTAATTGATAGTTCTACCCCTAGCTGTGGCGATTCTCGCTTTGGTTGTTGGGTTTGTACGATGGTTAATAAGGATAAATCAATGGAGGCAATGATCCAAAATGATGAAGAGAAAGAATGGATGCAGCCTCTACTTGATATCCGCAATGAGTTGGATATTGAGGATGATCGCAATAAGAGAGACTTCCGCCGCATCTATGGCAAAGTCGAACTATTTGAACGCAATGTTGATGACCAAATCTCCGTAGAACCTATTCATGGCCCTTATACTAAATACTGGCGGGAACATTGGTTAAGACGAGTTCTAGAAGCACAGACTCAAATTCGTCAAACTGCCCCTCCCGAAATGCGCGATATCACCCTCATTACCCTTGACGAACTTAGTGAAATTCGCCGAATTTGGCTAGAAGAAAAACACGAATTTGATGACAGCCTACCCCGCATTTACGAAGAAGTTACAGGCGAAACTTTCCAAGATCCGCGCCCTAGTGCTGAACGACAACTATTAGGGAGTGACGAATGGGAAGTTCTCGAAGAAATCTGTGATGAGGATCAAATGCACCTCGAACTGATGGCAAAACTTCTAGACACTGAACGCCAATATCATGCTAAATCTCGACGCGGTATCTACGAAAGCCTAGAAAAATGTATTGATAGTAGTTCTCGATCTAAAGACGAAGCGATTAACAATGCTAAATATGAAAGAGATGTAAAACACACCATTAAAGCTGTCAAAGATGATAGTGCTGAAGTTCACGATATTCGAGAAATACTGAATAAAAACGACAGCGATAAAGGAAAACAACTCACATGGGCAAGCTTGAAATTCTCATCACCAAACTCAGAGGATATCCCAGCGAATGATTAGCAACGGATGTTGTAACGGATGTAGCGGATGTAACGGATACATTAGACCTCTCCAAAAAAGAATCTGAAACCCTTATCCTGTCTAAGGGAAAACCTAATTTCTGGAGATGTCTATTATTAACCACTCACTAACTTAACCCAATTACCCCCACTCTCACCAACACCCCATCCGCTACAACATCCGTTGCCAACCAAC
>DNGI01000109.1:12809-18145 GCA_003486645.1 Cyanobacteria bacterium UBA11370
TCCGTTACAACATCCGTTGCCAATGATATTCCTCGAACTCGTCCTACAAAACTTTGGCCCTTACCTAGGGCGACAAATCATCAACCTCCGCCCCGAAACCAATGACTCAACTCGCCCCATTATCCTACTTGGCGGCATGAATGGCGGTGGTAAAACTACCCTCATGGACGCTATTCGTCTCGCCCTTTATGGTTCTCGCGCCCAATGTTCTACCAGAGGAAATTTAAGCTATAGTGATTTCCTTACCCAGTCCGTTAGCCGCAACACTCCACCTACCGAAAAAACCCGGATTGAATTAGCCTTTGAAGTCATCCAAGACGACAAACCAACTATTTTGAGAATCGTCCGCTACTGGACAAAAGAACCCAAAGATGGGAAAGATACATTAGGCATTCTCCTCGATGAAGAATGGCCTGATAAAGCCCTGGCAAATACCTGGGACGAATACATCGAAAACCTCCTTCCCCTAGGAATTTCTAACCTCTTTCTCTTCGACGGTGAACAAGTCAAAGAACTTGCCGAACTTGAAACCCCACCTCCCCTTGTGATTGGTGCAATTCAATCCTTATTAGGTTTAGAATTAGCCGAACGACTTTCTGTTGATTTAGATATTCTCGCCAGTCGTAAACGCAAAGAAATCGCCAACGCCAAAGAACTCGCTACTCTTGAAGAAATCGAACAAAAACTAACCTCTCAAAAAGACGAACTCGACATCGCCACTCAAGAGTTAGCCGCCCTGGAAGCCCAGTTAAAACGTGCCGAAGAACAGCAGCGTTTAGCCTCAGAAAAATTCATTTATGAAGGAGGTAAAATTGCTAGCGATCGCAGCCAACTCGAAACCCAATACAAAGAATTCACCACCCAGGTAGAAAAAGCGCGTCAAGAGATACGAGAATTAGCCGCTGGTTCCTTGCCCCTTGCCTTAATTTCGCCGCTTCTGGAACAAGCTAAAGTCCAAGCTGACCAAGAAACTCGCCAGCACCAGGCAAAAATCGCACGAGATGTTTTAAAAGAGCGAGATCAGCGCCTTCTTAATTATATCAATAACTTGTCATTAACGTCTAAAAAAATTGACCAAATTAAATCATTCCTGGATACAGAAAACCAAGACTTAGAGCAAGAAATTGCCACCTATCAAGACCCTTGGTTAGCTGCCGATAACGAAGCCCTAACTAGCTTGGAGAACTTACTTAATTATGAACTCAATACCAATAAATTTATAGCAAAACAAAAACAAGAAGACCTCAAAAACCTAGAAACTGAGATAGATTTCCTCGACCGACAAATCGCTACTGCTGCCTCACCCGAAGCCTATGAAGTCTTAGAAAAAGAAGTCAAACAAGCGCAAAAAGAACTTGCTCACGCCAAAGCTACCTACGAAACAGGGCATCGTCGCTGTGAGGAATTAAAACGAGCGATCGCCAAAACAAAAAACGAACTTGAAGACTATACTGAGGATAATATCAAACTCAAAAATAACCAACATCTTATTAATTCCGTTACTAAAATCCAACAAACCCTCAAACTCTTTCGTGAAAAATTAACTCTCAAAAAACTCAATAAATTAGAACTCGAAGTTACCGAATGTTTCCGCTATTTATTGCACAAATCAGATTTAGTCCATCGCGTCGCTATTGATACCCATACTTTCAGTCTTTCTCTCTACGATCCTCAAGGGCAACCTGTCGCTAAACACCGCCTCTCTGCTGGCGAAAAACAATTACTTGCTATTGCCTTTTTATGGGGACTTGCCCGCGTTTCCGGACGGCATCTTCCTATCGCAATTGATACTCCTTTGGGGCGACTCGATTCTTCTCACCGTAATAACTTAGTCGAACGTTACTTCCCCACCGCTTCTCATCAAGTTATTCTACTTTCTACCGATACCGAAATTGGTAAAACTGAATATGAACGCTTGAAAGAATTAGAGGCGATCGCCCAGGAATATCTTTTAAAATATAACTCCTCGGAAGGGCATACTGTAGTAGAACCCAGTTATTTTTGGTAACACAGCATTTTTAAGCATAAGGGTAACGTTACCGGATAAAGCTGTGGGATGAAGGGTCTGAATATTAGGGGAGTTAGAACCACCTAGGAAAGGTATTAACAATACAGCGATGATGAAATGACGTTTCATGTTGCTTTTCCCTTTCTTCCTTCTGCCCTCTATGTTGTGCCATCTTCTACTAGCAGATAGTTCTGATGCGATCGCTATTGACCTGAACCTTACTCAACCAAGCTACACTATTATAATTCCTAAGTTTTACATATATTTTTACGAACACCTACTTAATCCCTAACCCTTTAAAACCACAACCGCTTATTCCATCAACTCCCGATACTTTACCAATAATTGCGGAATATAATCATACCCATCCACCCCAATCAGGGGAATAATTTTCCCTCGCAGTCCTGCTAACATCCCTCGAAATACTTCCACTCCCATTTGACCCTGCATAATCATCAACAAGCCAGCCGATTGTCGCCAATCCTCCGCGCCAATTTGTTCTAAAAGATATGCCCCTAAACTTCCTGTCAAAATTGCTTTTTCCCAATCTTGCAAACTGTAATACGCTTGTGCCAAATAAGCTAAATTAACCCCTTGAAGGTACAAATCACCGGAAAATTGAGCCGCTTGCCACCCTTGTTCTAAATAGACAATTGCCTCTTGAAATTGTTGAATTACTACATAAGCAATTCCCAAACTACTTAAACACAAGGCTTTACTTTGAGCATCCCCCACACGTTCTAATAATTTTCGTCCTTGTTCTAAATAATTAATTGCACTTTCATACACCTCTGATTCTACCTGTACCTGTTCCTTGGCTTGAAATACCTCGCTGTAACCTAAATTTGCCAGCGCATTCGCTTCCCCTAATTTATCGCCCGTTTGTCGAGCTAAAATTAACGCCCGTTGACTATAATTAATGGCTTCAGCATAATTTTTCTGAGCGACACAAATCCGACTTAAGTGATTAAAATTAGCAATTTCACAAACGCGATCGCCTTCCTGACGAGCAATTTCTAACGCTTGTTGATGAAAGGCAATTGCCCGATTATATTGACCCTGTGCCCGTTGAGAATAGCCTAATAAGGTTAGAATTCGGGCTTTTTCTTGAGTCCCTTCCACTCGTCGCAACGGTTCATCCAAATAATCCATTGCATTCCGCAACGAGTTCCCATTCAAGTTAGCAAAAACCCCCCCGTAAAGCGGGAAATAGTCCCGTTGAGCAAAGGTACGAAGAATTTGTAATGTCACCTGAAAACAACTTTCAACGAAGCAATCGCGTTGAGAAATACTGGCTTGATTTAAGGCATTCGCTAATAGCGACCAAATCACAGCAAAGGCGATAAAGGTAGAAATCGAAAGCTTCGCTCCCATCTTGGAATCGTACACCCGTTGGTCAAACCACGCGACTAATCCTCGCTGCAAACATTGGAGAATTACCGTCAATTCTACCCAAGCATTCAGTTCTAAATTCGGTAAAGAATTAGCCCATTCCTGTAACGATTGATTGTATGCTAGTGCTTGAAATAACGATTGAGGTAACGGACTATTTACTTTCTTCGCCCACAACATCCAAGGCCCCCGTTGATCGGGAGTTCCTTCAAATCCGATTGAACCTCGACTTTGATCATAAATCCAACTTACTAAGTCATTTTCTAATCGCCCCCAGGATGCCAAACCCGCGATAATTCCTTCTGATAATTGTTCAATTTCAGTCGTTAGATTGGTATCAGAATTTTGTTGTGCCCGTTGCTTTAAAATTTTGGCGAGTTGGGCGATTTGAGATAAGTTTAAAACTTGCTTTTGATTGGGGTCAATTGCCCGGATCAATGCGCTGAGGCGTTCAGCAGGTGGGGCGGAGATAATGGCTTGAGTAGCAGAGGCGATCGCATCACTGACGCGATTTTGTTCCTGTACCCGTTGCCATTCACTACTAATTGTATTCAGCGCCCGTAGTGTCCGCATCGCTTTCGCTTGCTTAATTTCACTAACAGGATTATCTACCTGTTGTTGAGTCGTATTAAGGGATTCTTCTAAACAACGTTCAAAGATTTCTCCTGTACCCGTGCTAACTCCAGATAGTAGCATTTGATAGACCTGTTCTTTCGAGCGGATCTTTCCTTTGAGGGTAGCTTCGACGATTTCGTCGATCAGTTGAATATAGCGATCGCGCAATGGCAGATTATCCATCATAATTGGGATCTTCCCACTTTTTGTCCGTTGTCCGTTGTCTGTTGCTAAGACACTCTCCGTTAAGCTTGTTATCCAAGTTGCATACTCTAGGAGAGGATAGCTTGATGGCACGCTCAGGCATTATTGTATTATTGCATTAATAGCATTTCAGCTAAAGAGGTATTTTAGCAATTCTATTAATCCATTCCTCTGGACTTGATGCTGACCAAATTAAGATAAGTTCTGCAACAACAACCTCAATCGCTAGTTTTTTAGATATGATTAGAACCCCTGCACTTTGATGAAGCATGATAAACTCGGCAAAGTAGGCTGGCATTGTTTTGCGCTCATGGGTAACGAGAATACGTCCCTGTTGTGCTGCTAGTGCGAGTACTTCCTGATCGTTTAAGCCTTGTAATTTAGCAGTAGAGGCAGTTTGGCAATCAATACTGGGTTGCTGTCGTAAAAGTGCTGTCACAATTGCCTGGTTCAAATCAGCATCAGCTTGGTAGCGAATGCTCACATTTTTCAGTTCTCCCTCTGTGCTTTAACTAATATCAGCTTTTGATACAAATCTGGGTCATCTGTTTGCAAAGGTTGAGGCATATTCTCAAATGCTGTCTCTTCTGCTAGAAGATAATTATCAATTTCTGCACGATTAGCCAAATAAAAAGCGATCGCACCGTAAACTTGTTCTAGGGTTAACAAGGGGAAAGACTGAATAATGCTTTCCGGAGAGAGCCCATTGCGGAAAGCATAGACAATCGAATCTAGAGAAATGCGGGAACCTGCAATCCAGTACCCCTGATGGCGATAATCTACATAGACCTTAGCGGCTACAACTGCCATAGATTGATTTTTGATCAGCCTGACTGAATTATATCGTGATTTGCCGCCAAGTTGCTCACTGATGCTGTCAAAGTTCCTAACAATGGCAATATCGGATCAGCTTGATCTGGGCTAGGCTGACTGACTAATTTGATTAGCGATCGCACGACCAATAGTTCTAATGAGATATTTAACTTCTGCGCTTGTTCTAATAATTGCTGCTGGAGTTCATCTGGTAACTTGATGACTAATTTTTTCCTTATAATTTCCAAATTACATAGACAACCTAAAAAACAGATTATTAAGATATAGCCAGTCTAAATGATTT
>DNGI01000109.1:18332-25545 GCA_003486645.1 Cyanobacteria bacterium UBA11370
ATTTGTAAAATACCTCTCCCTTGTCCTCCTTGTCCTCCTTATCCTCCTTGTCCTCCTTGTCCTCCTTGTCTCTCAAGTCTTTCCTTGTTCACGAATCAAATAGACTAACTATAGGTGAAATTATCCTGACTTTTTTTCCTCATCCACCCCTTCCAAAATCCCCACCAATACACTTGCTAAACTCTCCAAATCATCAGGAATCTTAAACAGATTAATATCTTGAACGATAACTTTTCCAATTGAATCAAGTTTACCAAATCGCCAAACATCGCCCATTGTGACAGCCCCCTAAAAAATAGTGTTTTCCTCAATATATGACAAGGCAATTAATTCAGCGGCTAATTGAGTAAAGCCTCTTGTAAGATCATCATTTTTAGCCTCTACGATTAAGACCCCATTCGTCGAATACAATAGATAATCTAAATTACCTTTCAACCAATTATTTACCTTGAGGGGATACTCAATTCGTAGTTGGCAATTGCAATAATCAACAATTTCAAGTAGCAACGGAGATACGAGCATTTCTCGCCTAGCTGTTTCATTATTCAACCTGATAAAAGGTAAAATCCTCTTAATTTTTTGCTTCAGTTCGGAGATTTTCACTAACTCTTTGGTTGTTTTAGGTAGCAAAAGTTCTGCAATAACGAGGGTATATCCTAACTCCGCTAAAATCTCATCTGGATCTTCTGCTAACTCGAAGTAAGAACAGAAGGTGTACTCTCGATCTTCTTGGAGAATTTTCTTTTTCGGCACAAAAACTCACCTCCCCCTTTTCCTTATAACGGAACTGCTCCCTTTCAAATGTACTAAAATTTTTCCCCTTCTACACCTTCCAAAATCCCCACCAAGACACTTGCTAAACTCTCCAAATCATCAGGAATCTTAAACAGATTAATATCTTGAACGATAACGTTCTGAATTGGATCAAGTTTACCAAATCGCCACACATCACCCATTGTGACAGCCCCATAAAAAACATTTTGTTCTTCAACGTGTGACAAAGCAATTAACTCAACTGCTAATTGAGTAAAACCTCTCGTGAGGTCATCATTTTGTGCCTCTATCACTAGCAAGCTATTTGTGGAACGCAAAAAATAATCTAAATTACCTTTTAACCAGTTATTAACTTTGAGGGGATACTCAATCCGTAGTTGACATTCACAATAACACACTACCTCTAAAAGGAATGGAGAGACTAATGTTTCTCTTCTAGCTGTTTCATTACTCAGACTAATAAAACGCAAAATTTTCTTGGTTTTTTGCTTCAGTGCTGCCAATCCCTCTAGGTGAATTGTCGTTTTTGGCAAAGATAATTCTTCTCGAATAAGGGTATAGTCAAACTCCGCTAAAATCTCATCTGGATCTTCCGCTAACTCGAAGTAAGAACGGAAGGTGTAGTCCCGATCTTCTTGTAAAATTTTCTTTCTCGGCACAAAACATTCACCCCCTTGTTCCCTTGTAAACTCATATTGATTAGACCTCTTGCAAAAGTCGAATGATTCCCCTCGATCACCCCAATGCAAAAGGAAGAAAGCTTACGCCCTCTCCACCCCTCTCATTCTCCCATATCTGATTAAATTTTATCATTTTGAATGACTTACCGAGGTCCTGCTTCTATAGCAGAATTGGCGATCGCTACCATTATCGCTTCTTCTTCTAACCCATCTCGACCAATTCCTTTTAAAGCAATCCGATAAGTCCTATCTTCCCACATCCATTGAATTATTGATGGCGTACAAGAAGCATTACATAATTTAGGCGTAAAATATCCTTGAATACCTTGAGCTAAAGTAACTTCTTTAGTAAACCAATTCCTAGGATAATAGACCGAATTAACAGGTTCAGCAGAAAGGAATCCGAAATCACATTCGGTACTCAAGCAGTTGGGAGTTAAGCTGAGTCGAATTAGATAGTTTTTGTTACTAATATCACTTTTTAAATAAATCTTTTCTTTAGAAGATGGGAATTGGCTGGGCAATAAAATTAGAACATCCGTTTGTTGCTGGAGTTGGGGCAATATAGTTGTAAATAAATCAGATACAGGAGGTTGTTCTTCTGATGCGCCTTTGTCATAATTAATCAGTTTCCGCGCCAGATCACGAGGAATTCCATATTGCACCAAAGTACTCGGAGTTAAGACTCCACTACTGCCAACAATGACTCGCCACTGTTCGTTTTGATTAATTAAAACCGTCTCTCCCCTTCCGTTTCCCCATTGCCAGTTTGCAAGGGCATAAGATTCAACCAACGTAATTTTAGTCACTTCTGGGGTAATACTAGAAACTCCTCCTTGTGGGACAAGAGAGATACCTGCTAGTCGTTGGAACAAATCCAACAACACAACTTTCTTCACCGCCGAAGTTTCTTCAGCGAAAGCCGGATTTGGGTGTGTAATGGTTGTCAGTAGTGGGGAAGTTCCTAAAATTGTTAGGCTAAGGATGTACCCAACTAATCTGCTGACTTTCATAGTTTTATCTGCCGGAAATTATGAATTATAAACTATGAATTATAAATCATGATTTCTAAAATTCCTAATTTCAGGATTTATAGCATATTGGTCAGCAGTTATCCAGTAGAGACGTTGCATTGCAACCTCTCTACATTTTTTGAAAGGAGATGTCTATCAAAGAATGGCAAATCCCTATCAACAATGACCCCTTAACCCTAATTCTCAAAGCGCAGAAGGCAACCGTACAATAAATGAACTCCCCTGACCTACCTCAGACTTAAGTTCAATCGTTCCATTATGAAGTTCAACAATTCGTTTAGATAAATGCAAACCTAACCCACTGCCAGAACGTTTGTGAGTTCCCTGGCGAAACCGCTCAAAAATTATCTTTTGGTCTTCTGGCGATATCCCAGATCCCGTATCTTGAACCTCAACAATTGTCCAGAACTGTTTATTATTACTACTATCAATACTATTACTTAAACGCACATCGATAGAGCCAGTATCGGTAAACTTAAGCGCATTTCCTACTAAGTTAGTAAAAACCCGGTGCAATTCTAAGCGATCGCCCATAACTTTAGTATCAACCGTTTCTCCAACTTTGTAATTGAGAGACAAGCCTTTATCAATAGCGAGAGGAGAAAGTTCTTTGGTTACTTCTTCTACTACCTCTTGCAAAATGATAGGTGAAAAAGAAAGATGCTTACGACCCGCTTCATAACGATAAACTTCAAGTAATGTATTCACCATATCCAACAAGTTGCTATTGCTACGAGCCATGGTAGCGATCGCTTCCTGCATTGCTGATGGAAGTTCTCCTAATGCTCCCTGTTGAAATAGCATCAACATCCGATCGGCTGCCACAATTGGTGTTCGTAAATCATGAGTCATCCAGGATACAAAATTTTCCCGTTGACGAGCAATTTCATCCCGTTCATCAATCGCGTGTTTCAATCGCAAAAGCGATCGCACTCGTGCCAGTAATTCATCAACTTGTAGCGGTTTGCGAATAAAATCATCTGCCCCACTATCGAGTCCCTTAACAACACTCGCCTGATCGTAAGCCGTAATTAGCAAAATTGGAATAAAGGGTAAATTCTTATTGTCACGGATACACTTCGTCACTTGAAAGCCATCCATTTGAGGCATCATGACATCCAATAACAACAAGTCGGGGGGGGATGTCTCCACCTGCTGTAGCGCTCCCGCACCGTCCTCTGCCATCGTGATTTCATATCCCTCCTCTTCTAAAATTGCTTGCAGCAGGAACAGGTTATCCGGAGCGTCATCAACAATCAGAATACGGTCTATTTTAGGGGGGCGAGTTACCACAGAAGAATTCATGAAGACCCAAGTCTAATTAATAGATATATGCTTTAATATTCCTGAAGAGGGAGCAACTCTTAGAAGCAGGAATCAGTGACCAATTCCGAGTTGGTTAGTCACTGTTGAAGTTAAGCCTATATATTACAACGGAACTGACTTAAAGCTTCCCTTCCACTTTCTCGTCTTGGAAGCCTATTCTCCCTCATCCTCCGGACTGATTTCTTACCGAGTAGGCATAATGGCTAACAGCGTTTCCAAAATTACCCATTGGCCATTAGCCATTAGCCATTAGCCATTGGCCATTAGCCATTGGCCATTAACCATTAACCATTAGCCATTAGCCATTAACTAATTTCATCAATTCCCACAATCACCACTGTAATATTATCTCTCCCTCCCTTTTCCTTAGCTGCTTCAATCAGGCTAGCGGCAGCTTCCTCATAAGCCAAATTCGGTTGAAGATGAGAAGCAATTGCCGCATCAGATAGTTCTTCAGTCAACCCATCCGTACACAGAAGTAAGCGATCGCCTGCCTGAACATCCATCCTTTGGACTTCAACCTGCTGCAAATCCTTGCGTCCCAGACATTGAGACAAGACGTGTCGCCAAGGGTGCATCCGCGCCTGTTCTGGAGTCAGATCCCCTGCCTTCATCGCCCGCGCGACCCAGGTATGATCTTCTGTAATTTGGTCTAGCTTTAAATTTCGCAATCGATAGAGGCGAGAATCTCCAATATGAGCAAACCAAGGCTGTCCCTTACGGAACATGACCACAACCGTAGTCGTCCCCATATCGGCTCGTTCTGGATGGCTTTGTTGATCCTCTAGAATCGCCTCATTTGCCTGGTAAAGAGCCTCTTCAAGTAATTTTTCCGAGACTGTTGAGGACTGCCAGTACTCGTCCAAATGAGCCTGGATAGCCTCCGTAGCGAGTTGACTCGCCTCTTGCCCTCCAGCATGACCTCCCATGCCGTCGGCGACAATGAAAAAACGCCCGTCAGGGTCCATGTAATAGTAATCCTGATTGACGGTACGAACTAACCCCGGATCGGTGAGACCCGTGAAGCAACATTTCATAAATTGTCTGGTGGCGTTAAAAACTTCATGGGAGATTAGAACATGCGATCGAATCGGTCGAGCCGCCTGAGTAAACGAATCAGAATAAATGCCATAGCCACCGCTATCAAAGCAACAACTACAGCCAGCCCTACTTTATCATTAACTAATAGGATAGTCGCTGAAAGAGTGAACGCACTAATTAGTAAAGCATAAGTAGTACCCAACTGAATGCTACTCATGCGTCGCAATATCCGGTCTGATTCAATAGACCGCACTCGCAGACGCAGGTCGCCTCGTTCTAGTTTCTCAATAGTATCTTCAATTCGCCCAGGCAACCCCAACGCCGTACTACTGACTTGTGCCGCTTGCCGTCCTAGTTCGTTGAGGAAGCTATTACCGTTAGAACCGTTACCATCTGTCATAATTTGTAGAGCAAAGGGTTTTGCTACCTCCATAAAGTTGAACTCTGGGTCTAAGCCTTTCCCCACACCTTCCAAAGTCGAGAACGCCCTCATCACAAAGGTAAAGGTGGCTGGGAAGCGAAAAGGTTGATCATAAGCAATTTCATACAAATCATCGCTAATTTCACCCACCGACTGCTCCTCAAAGGGCTTATCCATAAAATAATCCAACATATACTGAATGGATCGCCGGACAGGTCCCATATCTTCCACAGGGGATAGCGCACCCAAAGCAACCAGGGAAGTAACGACTCGATCAGCATTTTTTTGAGTAATGCCGAAGAGCGTTTCCATCAATTGTTCCCGGACATTGGACTTAATACGCCCCATCATCCCGAAATCATAGAAGATTAGCGCACCTTCACCGGAAACCGCAATATTTCCCGGATGGGGGTCAGCATGGAAGAAACCATCATTCAGGAGTTGTTGCAGGTAAGCTTTTGCCCCCAGTTGAGCTAATAATTTGCGATCCAGACCTGCTGCTTCTATCGCTTCATAATGACTTATCTTAATTCCTGGAAGATATTCTAAGGTCAGTACTCGCGGTGAGGTATAGCGCCAATAAACACGAGGTACTTTTACCCACGTATCAGTACGGAAATTACGGCGGAAGGTATCAGCATTACTACCTTCATTGATATAATCGATTTCCTCCCAAAGAATGCGACAACATTCTTCATGAATGCCCATCCAATCTCGACCCCGACCCCAATCGGGATGACTTTGAAAGTAACGGGCAATGCCTTTAAGAATTTGTAAATCAATGGTAAACAGCTTCCGCAACCCCGGTCGCTGCACCTTAACCACCACTTCTTCCCCACTATGGAGTTGAGCTTTGTGGACTTGTCCCAAACTAGCTGCTGCTAAGGGAATGGGGTCAAAACTGCGGAAGAGTTCGGTAACGGATTTTCCTAAATCTTGCTTGACAATAACTTCAACTTGTTCATAGTTGAAGGCCGGAACTCGATCCTGTAACTTAGCCAGTTCCTCAACATATTCCGTTGGAAATAAATCCGCGCGAGTTGAAAAAAGCTGTCCAACTTTAATAAAGGTTGGCCCTAAGTCTAATAATGTATCTCGAATCCAGACAGCTTGAGTTTTACGCCTTGCTGCCCGTTTTTCCTCGGTGATTCCTCCCCGATAACTCCAGGGTTTAGTATCGAGCCATAACCCGGTCATCAGAGTTAAAACAAAAGCCCAAATGTCAACAAATCGTCGGTGACGAGAGTAATTATCTCGATTCCAACGATAAGCTTTTTCTTTGTGTCCCTTCCCTAGAGAACGTTGGCTAGACACCTCTCGTTCCTGATATGGCTTGAGATTAACATAGTCGTTAGAAAGAGCAGACACTCGGCTTCCTGAATGAGGGTTTCCAACAAAATCTTAATAAAAATTCACAAATTCTGAAATAGAACAGTGTCAGGAATGTATGGGACATCCAGTCTGTACGATCCAGATCGACTTCCCAACTCATGACGGCGTAGATTGATTGCGGTAGAGTTGTAACTCAGCCCGCACACGAGCAATTTCAGCCCGCAGTTCATCAATTGTGGCTTGCAGGTCAACAGAGTGTGAGCCAACTGATACGGTAGAGGTTCGTCCCTCCATCGCAATTTCCGCTTCCCGTTGCGCCCTTTCCCTTACGCTTTCGGTAAACTGTCGCAGTCGTTCCCGTTGTTCGGCATCAAACTTTCCCAGTTCGCTCAGGGTATTCGTCAGAGCATCTTCTAACTGCTCGTTCAGCACTTGAGCCATCGCTCTGCCTACAAAAAAGGCATGAATAACCGGATTACTCATGGAAAATTTTATTTAGCATCTGTAACGAATTATAACGTGCTTGGGGGAATTGAGGGGGTGATAGGGTGATATCATGTCCGGTTGAATAACCCTAAAAAAGAGTGAGGGGGAGAGAGGGAGAG
>DNGI01000109.1:25817-27412 GCA_003486645.1 Cyanobacteria bacterium UBA11370
GATTTGCCGGACATCATATGATTTCTTATTCGACATCTTCACGAAATAAGCTTAAAGGCAGGTAGGATGCCTACCCCACAAAAGTTTTGACCAGATGTTTATTAAAAAATTCCGCCCCATCTCCCCATCTCCCCATCTCGCACTCCTCACTCAAAGTTGGGATTCAGAAACAGGCCAATCACTACGGGGAGGAAAGGTTTGCTGGGTGTGTAAAATTGTTGAACCGGGTTCATCAGGACGGTTAATTCGTAGGGCAAACCCAAATCCGACTCCAGCAGAAGCAGCGATCGCACCCGTCATTAATAGTGCTTGCAATAGCGATCGCGCTTTGGTTTTAGTCGTTTTTAGGTTTGCGGTTTGAGTTCTAGGTTTTAAGTTGTGGGACTCACTGACAGTAGACACCAGAGGCGTTACCAAGCTGGAATTATCATCCTGCTTCAAACTTGGATACTCCAGATTGGAGACTGATGAAAACGCTGGTTGCTCATTACTCAAACTCTGTTGAAAACCTTGCTCCCCTTCTCCCCCTCTCCCCCTCTCCTCTTCTGGAGTGCTTTTGAGTTCCCCAACAGCAATTTTTTCAATAGAGGGAAGTTCGGAAAGCCAAGCTTCTACCGTTTGGGGTCGATGTTGCGGGATAAGTTCCAGACTACACTCAAGCGCTTGTTTTACGGCTGGATTTATTTGGGGCTGTTCCTTCTCTACATCGGGAGAAAAAAGACACTCCTTCCCATCTCGTTGTAACACTTCACGAATTGGTGCGGGTAAGGGTGGCTCTCCGGTGAGCAAACAGTAGAGGGTTGCACCCAAGGCATATAAGTCTGTTGCTTTGGTGCGATCGCGCTCCCAGGTATATTGTTCTAGAGGGGCATATCCCGCACTCAGGAAGCTGGCATGGGTTTGCATGATGCCAGGAGTAAGCTCACAGGTTATACCAAATTCAGCGAGTACCACAGAGTCACTATCTGGACACCAAATGATATTTTCCGGTTTGATATCTCGGTGCAGCAAACCTTCCTGGTGCAGGACAGCCAAGGCATTCCCGATTTGACGAATATAATCTATGGCTTTAGTTTCTGGTAAACTATCGGCTTGAATGAGTTCAGCTAGAGTCTTTCCTGGACTATAGTCCATGACCAGGTAGGGGTATCCATCCTCCTCAAACCAGTCCAATACTCGAACTAGATTAGGATGATGACACTGGCTCAAGCGTTGGGCAAAATCTAGAAATTCCTGCTTAAATCGGTCAAACTCCGGATGCTGGCGTAAAGATTCGCTCAGGGTTTTGATTACAACGGGTTGACCTGACTTGTGATCGATAGCGCGGTAAGTCAGGCTAAAGACACCCTTGCCTAGCTGAGTGTCAAAGATATATTGGTCTTGGTGTCTGGCGGATTTAACCATCAAGTTCATAAAAATTCACTCCCCACGTTCCCACTTAATGGTACAGCGTAGCTAGAGTTTAGCTTAATTGCTGGGAAGACCCCCGTTATTTCTATATAAGGTTAAGGGGATGAAGGAATTTACCGCAGCTTAATCTTTAGTCATTCTGAGTTCCGACTTAAGACTTCCGGTGATACGCAGTTGCAGTCAAA
>DNGI01000109.1:27707-31446 GCA_003486645.1 Cyanobacteria bacterium UBA11370
CTATGAACGCAACTTGGTATGAGACTAAGTTTCCACCAAACTAGATGGTTGAACTGGGCATAATCAAACCAAGTGAAGGTGAATACAACATAGGCGATCGCAACTGCCTCAATACCATACCGAGGTTTCACAGACAAATCAGCAGTACTGTTAACACCTTTGGCTGAGTCCAAATAGAACCTCGGCTGAGTCCCAAGGATTGATGAGAATCAGGCTCAAGGTGAACAGCAAGGTGTAAAGGATTTCACTAATGTTTATCTTTGCGGAGTTTCAGTCCTTGAATTACACCCCATGCACCCAATAGCAATAGTCCTAATGCTGAGATGGGTTCAGAGACAGTAGTACGAGATTGGGAAGCTTCTCCACTATCAAGGTTAGAGATGGGAAGTCCCCGAAGTGTAATATCGCTAGCTACAGCATTAAGACATCCACCCCCACCGCTACCACCGTTACAAGGAGGAGAGGAAGGAGGAGTGAATTTGTTTTGCCAACCCCATTTAATGCCGTTATAAATTGTGACTGTCTTTGGTGCAGTTTCCTGAACTAGATAGAGTTGAGCAGACCAGTCATTGTTATCTGTAATATCAGGACGGGTGGAAAAATCCTCGAAGGAAGTTTGGTTTGCATAAAGAGAGAATGTGTTGTAGAAAGGATTGAATGTCTGTTTCTGAGGATTTGCTAGGTAAACAAAATTTGGTTGAGTCTGCTGTTGCACAACATCAATCTTTTTTTCAGTGGTTCCATGGCCTTGATCTATGATCTGAATCTGAGTTTGTGTAGGATCAAAACTTGTTGTAATTGCATGATTACTAACAACCCGCTGAATCCAATGAACATTACTGCCTTGTGGATCTGTACCAACAGGACTGTAAAGAATTTGTATATTAGCTCCCACAGCAGAATCATTACCAAGTGTATTGGGATTATCAGGCTGAGCATAAGGCTTGTAAACTTTAATGTCAAAACTACCTTGGAGGTTTTGTTGTGCTTTCTGAAATGTCCAGCCATTTGTTGCCCAAACAGATGAGGTCAGCAGATTAAAGAAAGCGTCCGTTCCACCTAATGGGAGTATTGATATAGGCTTTACATTTGTAGCCACTGTGCCAAAATTGGTCGCGGTGTAGGACTGGGACGAACAGTAAAAGGAACTTAAAGTACAGGGCGAATCAGGTCCTGGGGGCAGGGTAATAGAGAATGCCAAGCTTGACTTACTTGTTAATATTACTAGTAAGGGCGTTGTTAACCAAACTAGTAAATATCGTTGTAATTGCATTTTTTGTAGCTCCTTATCACTATCAAATTAATATCATTGCTGCACAATGCAAATTTCAATCGCTGGAGTTGAGACTTGACCTGTCCAGAAATCTTCTAAGATTTTAGATTCATTTGTCAAGATGTTATAAACTTGTCGGCTTGCACTATAGTTACTATAAAAAAATCGAAGTTGATAAATACCTGGATTGAGATTATCAAAATATGAACCACCACCAAATCCATCTGGTATCAACAAGTAAAGTTTGTCGTCTACCCACCTCAAGCCTGCGTTCAGTATTAAAGTTACACTCTGTTTAGGTTGGGCTATCAAATACTCAGATTCTTTCGGTATATGTCCCATCTCTCTTGGTCCTCCCTTACTTATCGCTTGATAACCATCCTTTGCAATAATTTCTACGGCAATAGTTTCAAACTGAGTAAAGCGAAGAGGCTGTTGTGTACTGTTGGTAATGCGAATACCAAGCTTTACAGGAGTACCAGCATCAGGCTGGTTCGCAGGAATGATCCATACCCGCTCCGGCACCAAAATTTCAAAACGGATACCATCGACTTCAACGGCATTGCTGTTAGCTAATTCTGGAGATATTAACTCATCTTTATTCCCCATTATCGCCTGAGAGTACGCTGTAAATTCTTTAGGAATATAGCTGGATAACATTGCCCCAACAAAGCCGAGGACTAACGCTAAAATCAAAGCCACAAAGTTACGCATAATAGAATATTTCCTGACAAACTAATTTTGATTAGACATAGTTTATTTGGGCTAAACCATATCAACATAATATGCTCGATCAAGAGTTACAAGATGCCGTCAAATCTCCTTTGACCAATTAAGATATTAATGCTGACTTTGTTGTTATACTCTAGAATAAACTTCAATTTAGTCTAACACAGAATAGCCTTTTTCTAAATGCTTGACAGCTTATTCCTCAGATAGCCGATAGTGTTTCAATAGAAAGGCTTTCGCCTCCCCCTCATCCTGAATTACACCATCCAATGTCGCTTCTAAAAGCGCATCCAAAATTTCTCGATATTGTGGCCCAGGTTTATATCCCAATTGTTTAAGATCGTTACCATTCAGCGGTGCTTCAACCGTTGCCCAAGTTGTAAGATATTTCCATAGCTTGCGTCTAATTGCTCTGTGACTCTGCACCGCAATCAAAACTAACGTAGGTAACTTATACTGACCCAGTAGCTGAACCACTTTACTTGGACGCTGACATTGAGGTAACTTTTCTACTATTTCAGATTCAGCTTGCGCTAATTGGTGTAATCGCTCAATACTATCTAAGGGAAGCTGTAAATTTTCTGCGACCTTACCCCGTTCTTCAGGCGTTAAATGAGCAATTAAAACTTCCAGCCGCATCTCCCAATGTTTTAAGCTTTGATTAGGATCAAACCGTTGTAACCAACGATCAACTAGACGCACATTCCACCATAAAGGCTGATCTAATTTCAGCGTTGGATGAATACATCGTAACGCTCCTAACGATCCCAGTAACTGTAATGCTCGTTTCCAATAGGGAGCTTGTAAAATATATCTTAGTTCCTGTTTAAGTCGGGTTTGTAGAGCTGGGGCTTTGTTATTATTGGCAAGCGATCGCTCATACACTCCACTCTCTAACGCATACTCAATATAATCTTCTGTCTGAGGTTCAATCTCAAATCCTAACCGCACCGCAAACCGTACCGCACGATAAATTCGAGTCGGATCTTCAATAAAACTATTAGCATGGAGTACTCGAATTTGACGCGATCGCAAATCTAATAATCCTCCAAAAAAATCTAATAAAGGCAGTTCGGATTTTGGATTTTGGATTTTGGATTTTGGATTGATATCAGATTTTGGATTTTGGATTTTGAATTTTGGATTAATATCAGATTTTGGATTTGGGGTTGCTTGTTGTGGAGTGCTAAGAGTTAACCTGGATTTTGGACTAATATCGGTGAGGCGAATTGCCATGGCGTTAATGGTAAAATCACGCCGATAAAGATCCTGGCGAATTGAACTCGCTTCAACTTCTGGATTAGCAGCCGGATAAGGATAAAATTCGGTTCGAGCGGTAGCAATATCAATCCATAAAGAACCCAGAATTGGATCGTTATGCCATAATAAAGCCGCCGTTTGAAATGCCCCATGAATTTCTAAACGAGAATTACGATAACGTTGCTGTAGTGCCTTAGCCAGAGTTACTCCAGCACCGACATCCGCTGAACGATGAAAGCCATCTACAACTAAATCAATATCTTCTAGCAGTAGGCTATCCGCTTCATCAACAAGTAATAAGTCGCGGACAGCTCCCCCCACGAGATATAAATGCCAGCCTCGTTCTTGGGCTTCCTGAGCGGCTTTGGTGAGCAATTCCCAAAGGGGAGGAACAAGGCGATCGCGCAGATTAGAAATTCGAGATTGAGGATTCGGTAATGGGATTGGACAATAATTTTCCCCACTTCCCACTCCCCA
>DNGI01000109.1:31667-32250 GCA_003486645.1 Cyanobacteria bacterium UBA11370
CCACTCCCCACTCTCCACTCCCCTTCTGATGCCATTGCCGTAAAATATCGGTACGAGTGACAATTCCCACCAATTGCCCATCATCCAACACAGGCAACCGTCCGATATCATACGTGACCATTAATGACTCAATTTCTGGCAGAGACGTTTCTGGGGTAATGGTCTTAAGATTACGACTCATATACCCTTTAACAGGTGCATGACCAAACCCGTGATGCAATGCCAAATCAATATCTCGCCGTGAGATAATTCCCACTAACTGATCCGTTTCATCAACAACTGAAAGCCCCGAATGACCGTAGCGTAATAAAATTCTTTGGGCTTCGGCAATGGTAGTATCTGGGCGAATCGTTCGCACCGGGGACGACATCAATTCTCGCGCTGTGAGGGGGTGAGGAATTTGGGCTTTGAGTTGTTCAATCAGTTGCTCTAAAATAACGCCAGGATTGACATCTCGCAAGTTTACTGCTACCGCTTGAGAATGCCCACCACCACCGAGGGGTTGAAATAACGTATTTAGATTTGTCCCTTCAATATGCGATCGCCCGATAATTGTAAGGCGGGAGTGGGGAGTGGGGAGTGG
>DNGI01000415.1 GCA_003486645.1 Cyanobacteria bacterium UBA11370
GGTGCAAGATCTCAGTTGAAATGGACTAAAACTCTTGTCCAGTCGTCTTTAGACTACTTTAGCTATGAGACAGTGGTTTTAACATACGCCCTTGGGATGCTTTCGCCTACAATGAGGCTACAGCTCGCGTTGCTAATTAAACTAACTGCTCTATGCCAGAGATCGTAGAGATACCTATCGAACTAACCCGATTCCAGCTTCCCCAAGCGGTTCACGCACGCTTACAATTTTTGTTGGATCGTCAGGATGAGGGGTGTACGCTGTCTCAGGCAGAACGACAGGAAGCAGAAGGACTTGTGGAACTGGTGGAATTTTTATCTCTACTGCGTTTGCGCTCAAAACGGGTGATGAAGCAAGCATAGATGGTAACGATTCCAGCTTCCCTCCGTCGATAAACTTGTCTAAAGTTGGCAGACAATGAAAGAGCGATCGCATCCGTTCATGCTCCGAGGTGCGTGAAGCGTAGCTATCCCGTAGGGAATCGCTCGAATAGCAATTACAGCAGCTTCCTTGAGGCGTGGCAAGCGTTGAGTCGAGAAGTTGGGAGGGAATGAATGAGCGATCGCTTCTCATGCTGAGTACCCTGTCATCGGATGGAGTGGCAGTATAAGTCCACGCCAAGGTGTGAGAAGCATCAGTTGAGGTTGTTGACAAAGTGCTCCAGGAGGTGTGGGGCGAGGTTTAAGATTCCGGTTTTGTGGGAGGATGCGTGTTGTGATCGGTGTCGGTTGCCTTTTTGCCCACATTCCGCACCCTAAACTGTTACACTCCTATATGCAGGGTAGTTAGAATTTTTGCTTTCTACATATAGCGCTTAGTCCATTAGTACTACACTATATGTTGAAATAGGAAAATGAAAGATACTCTATATGTAGTGAGTGCGGAATGGGGGTTTTTGAGGATGCCCCTTAGCAGAAAGCGATTTGAGCGAAGTATTTTTATCAATTAACGGTGGCGTTGAGCGGATGCAATTAAGCTCCGCATACACAACAAGGGCTTTTGCCAGTCCACTCCAACCGGATTGTTAGACTGATTACACGGCTGTTAAGCTTTTAGAGCTATGGCTAGCCTTTCTGGAATAAATTTTTCATCAAGCCATGCACTCTGAAGGACATCCGAGATGACTTCAGCATAATGTTCGCGAATCACCTTTATCACTTTCGGATCTTTATATATTCTCTGACATATTTGACAATGGTGGGCGTACATATTCTCCCACTTAATCTCAGGATCTTTCTCCGCAGCCCAAGCAAGAACTTTTTCTGGTCCTTTGTAGTGTATCCACAGCTTCAGGAAGTCACTCTCTGAATCTTCAATAGCTTTTTTTAGGAAATCCTTTCCCTTGGCAACTGTTACATTTAACTCAGGAATAACTCGTAATCCTAGGCCACAACATGAACCAATTCGCCCATCAGCTTGTAGAGTGTAAGTTTGCAATACACTATCACAACCTGTTCGGATACTAATGTTTTGTTTATTGATTGCAACTCCTGCGGGATACTGCCCTATTAAGAGAGGATTTAAAGGCATCCAAGGACTCTCAATAATGGTTACTGACTTCATTTGTTCTGGTGTTAAGGCAGCAATCATTGAATGCTCCAAGATAGTATCTCTGGTAACCCTACGTTCTGCCTTTAACTCCACCATAATATGTGTTCTAAAGTTACGCTCCGCAGCCGCTACAGTGGCATTAATAACCCGCTCGATAGGGATGAAACGAGTATGTTCGTCACCTGTGCTGTAGTTGATTTCGGAAAGACCATGACGAATTAACTCATCAAGACGTTCGCCGGCTTGCTCTAAGGTATGTGCCCAGTGAGCATTAGTAACAATCCTTGTTGGAAAATTTAATGAATGTGCATAAGCAATTGCCTGAAGCAAGTCTTTCCACCGAAGCGTGGTCTCACCTCCAGTGAATACCACATTAAAAAAGCCTAATTCCTTTGCCTGACGAATGGACTCAAGAATAGTCTCAAGTTCAAGATTAGTGCGTTCTTTAGGGCTACTAAGCGTTCCACAATCCTGACAAGCTGCTGGACAAGTAAATGTCGGCATGATTGATAACGTTTTAAATCCTCGAAATATTCCTGTATTTTCAGAGTTGTGACTCATAAAATCTCCTTTCGCTTTGTCTATTCGGATAGGTTCGCCTTAGCGGATTTGTGAATTGAGATCAGCGAGCCTGCCTACCTGTTTCAGTTCTTCGGCGTAGCTAATTAGTTGCTCAATGGTTGCTCTTATGAAGCTGGGATCAATTTGTCCTAGATTTCCAAAGCCTATGCCATTGAAGTTCTGGCTGGATCTTGTTGATTGATCGCTTGTACTAGGTTGTGCTACTGGTGTAGCAACTGCTTGACCAGCAGCATTGTTGATGATTAGTTGCTCCGCCACGTCGGTCAGTCCGGGTATACCATAGCCCAAAGCAGCATTTCTAATCAAACTCAGTGTGATATTTCCATCATCGAGTTCGGTAATAGCCTTAGCAAAATCCTGAGCAAACTGCTTCTTGTTTACTGGGTTATCTGCGCTACTCTGATTGTAGTTGTCCAACCACTCCAACACTCTTTCATTTGCAAGAAGAGAAAATAGAAGCCTGTTCGTTTCTGACTCTTTTTGAGGAGGCAATTGCTTTTTCACAATCTTTGTTGTAATCAGCTTTGTTGGATTTTGGATGAAAGCTTCTCTCAGTCGCTCATCACTCTGCAAATCCTCAAATAAAGAAATCATGTTTCCTCTGAGATCCCCTTCTTTAAGTACCAGTGGAGGCACTGTCTCCAGCTCAACAACCACTTCACTTTCTTGTTCTTCCACATTCCATCGCACTGAATTTTCAGTGCTTTTAATAAGCTCGTTTTGGTTGTAGATATTGAAGTAGAGATCGGGTCGCCTGTCTAAAAATAATTCTCGGAAGTAGGACTCATCGAAAGACAGATGGAAAGTACCATCCGCTTCAGTCACTGCACTGCCAAGTAGGTCGTCAATTATGAGATCCTTATCCCACGCTTCGACACGTAAACCAGCAACGCCCTGACGGGTTGCCTGTTCAATTACACGACCAGAAACGCGAAAGGTTTTGTTTGTCATTATATTTCTCCTTTGACGGGTAGAGAGAGAAAAAGTTAACTACTCAAAGCTAGCTGGACAGCCCAGTAGTAAGTTTTGATTGTAAGGAACTTAATTAATCTATAACAAGTACCCTTGAGGGTACTTGTCTCATATCGTTCCCCATCTCCAGCAAAAGTAATCGCCCCCACGTCTCACCCATCCCTAAAGCTCATAACTTGCCCCATTCTCAGCTAACCAGCGCTTGCGTAGGCGAAGCCCGCCGTAGGCATCGCACCAATCACTCACAACCCGCTCCACCCTATCCCAAAACCCATTAGATTGTGGGTTCTCCCTCGATTTTCTCTGTCAGCAGAATCCCCGTGTCTTTAGAGCGGGGAGTGTCAAACTGACGAACAATCAACCGCTGAATCGCAATAATTGCCGGATTAATTTCCACATAGCGACGCTGAGGATTTGCCAGATAAGTTTGTTGTTCGCTTTCCATCATTTCAATATCTTGATTCAGAAACCGCATAAATACAAAGCGTTCAAGTATGGTTTGCAACAGCGGTTCAAACAAGCGGCGGAACCATTTCGGCAAGCGAATCTTAAAAAAGAATAGGGCAAATGAGCGACTTTGAGTTGGCCCTACAGGTAAGCGCATCAAGTAGAGCGTCGAAACTCCTTCCAGAAAGCTGTAATAGTGAGGATAGCGATACTGTACCGAAATCGTGCGAGTCGTCACTTCATTAGCGCGATCGCTTAATCCCAACCACTTCGCCATGCGTCCTTTATACGACACATCATATTCAGCACAAACGGTATTTTCCGTTTCCCGTAAACTCTTCAGTACCGGATCAAACCAACCTTGGAGGTTTTGGTGCAAAAACCCATGAAAAACATCCATCGAGTTTTCATTACAAATGGAAAAATGAGCCTGCATCTTGGCACTCACAGGCACCATAAACCAGTCAGGATTATCAAATTCTGGCATATCCGGCGGTTGGCGAGTTTCTGCCAGGGCAGGATCACCTGGAAAGAGCCAAATTAACTTATATTTTTCCTGAACCGGATAACTACGAGCTTTAGCACAGGGTAACTTTTGCGTTGGGGGAAGGTAGGGAACACCCACACATTCCCCCATACCATCAAACTCCCAACCATGATAGAGACAAGCGAGGTGGTTTCCCTGTACGATTCCTTTGTGGAGGGCAACACCTTTATGAGGGCAAGCATCCTCTAGAGCATAAAGTTCACCGTTACCAGTCCGATAGAGTGCGATCGCCTGTTGCCAAATCGTAACCGCTAAAATCTGTCCCGGTTGAAGTTGATTTGCCCAAGTCACCGGATACCAATAATTAGGATTAATCCCCACTTCTCGAACCGCATTCCGAACCGTCTGGGTAGTTAGGGTTGTCGCCAGTTCCATCATCTTGTCTGTAGTCGCCTGTGTATGTGACAATATTTAGCCTTCTCCTGCGATTTTGGATTTTGGATTTTGGATTTTGGATTTTGGATTTTGGATTTTAGTTCTCCCCCCATCTCCCCATCTC
>DNGI01000107.1 GCA_003486645.1 Cyanobacteria bacterium UBA11370
CTCCCCATCTCCCCCTCTCCCCCTCTCTTTGCAGCCAAACTTTACCCGTTGCTTGGACTTGCACAGGTGACTCCCCTAACCAAGTATTGAAAATTGCAATATCATGAATGGCTAAGTCCCAGAGAGCATCGACATCTTGACGAACTGGTCCTAAATTGGTACGAGCAGCGTAACCATAACGCAAGTCTCCCAAGCGTCCAGATTGTACGACCTCTTGACCCCATCTAACAGCCGGGTGAAACAAATAAGTATGATCCACCATGAGCAACCGCTGTTGTTGCTCGGCAAGGTGATACAATTCCAGGCATTCAGCCACATTTAAGGTTAAGGGTTTTTCTGCCAGGATGTGATAACCATGCCCCAAAGCATCCCGAATCAAAGGGTAATGGGTGACAGCAGGAGTAGCGATGACGAGTGCATCTACCTGAGTAGTACTACGCACTGATTCCCAATCGGTTGCCAATATTACATTTGCATCCAGATTAAATCGTTCTCGAACTGCTGCTAAACGTTCTGAATGGGGATCGACTACCGCGATTAAATCGGCATTAGGATGTTCCCAGAAATTCCGGACTAAGTGTGTACCCCAGCGACCAGCTCCCAATATAGCAATTCTTATCTTCATTAGAGTTTTGAGTTTTGAGTTTTTTATTAATTTAACTCTTTATTTAACGATGATTGGGCAAGATTGTTTCCCTTGTTCCCAAGAGTCCCCCTTGTCTCATTAATTTCACTAACTTTGAATGGATTCGCCAACAACATCATTTATTCTCTTTTATTCATAATTCATAATTTTACCAAACGCTTGTTTTGCAGCCGCTTGTTCGGCTGCCTTTTTAGATCGCCCTTTTCCTTCACCCAAACACTTCCCTTTTAACCAAACTTGAGCGGTAAATCGGTCAGTATCACCGTGTATCAAACTGGTTTCTGTAAGGCGATAATCGGGGAGAATTTTGTAGTGAGCTTGAGTCCATTCTTGGAGAGCATCTTTGTAATTTTGGCGGGCTGGATCTTGGCGAATTTCTGCTGCGAGTTGCTGAAAGTGAGGGTCTAGCCAAGGGCGTACTAATTCGAGAGTATGGGTACTAAGGTAGAGTGCGCCCAAAACAGCCTCAAAAGCATCTGCTAACCGGGAAGTCTCGCCTATTGTATCCGCAGCAGCACTGTTAGAAACTAGCAAATAACGTTCCAGTCCATAACACTTGGCTATCTCAGCTAAAATGCGATCGCTCACCAGTACTGAACGAATGGCTGCAAATTCACCGACGGAGGAGTTAGGATACGTTTCAAATAATAACTCTGAACTTGCAATCCGCACCACAGCATCACCCACAAACTCCAACTGTTCATAATTAGCATCTGGAGAAATGCTAGGGTGAGTCAGCGCTAAGTCGAGTAACGACCAATTGACGGGGATATGAGCGGCTAATCCTAGTTTTTGTACTAATGTTTGGAGTTGTTTTTTGCGTCTGGGGTCAAGTGCCATTCTTTAAGTTCTGATCTCAACATCTAGAGAAGATGGGGAAAGGTTAAAGGGAAAAAGCAAAGGGATGCTGTCATAAGCTTTTCCCCTTCTCCCTTGCCGTTTTTCCTGATCAACTATCTGTAGCCTGATTTTAAGAAATTGGTATATAACGGAAGTCTGACGTACCCTACAAGTTGATGAAAAGGAGAGAGTTGGACATAAGCCGGATTCTGTTCTCCTAGCTGTCACCAACTAAGAGGGTAGTTATCTATCTGGGACGTTTGTTACCAAACGCCTCAAGCGGCTCTACAATAGCGGAACGGGTAAAAGACCAACCGTAGTTCCTTCGACCTTGCTCCCAACCGGGGTTTACCGAGCCAGTACCTCTCGATACTGCTGGTGCGCTCTTACCGCACCTTTGCACCCTTACCAAATTAGTGATTTGTCCTTCGTCATTTGTCCGTTGTGCTTTACAAATAACCCATGACTAATGACTAATAACTAATTGGCGGTATGTTTCTGTGGCACTATCCTCACAGTCGCCTGCACTGGGCATTACCCAGCAAGTTTGGTCTTTCGGGAGTCCGGACTTTCCTCAGATTTACTCAAAGAAGCAAATCCGCAACCACCTGCGCCAACTCTCTCATTTCTCTAGTGTAATCCTGATTTGCCGCTCTCTGTAATTACTTCGGTTCTAAGGCAAGATTGAGTGCTTTTTGCCAGGGCAGTTTTTTGGCGATAAACTGACAGCGGAAGAGGCAGGAACGTCCACTACTACCGGGTTCAGATACCTTTAATATGAATCGGATTGAGAAGCGATCGCCCTTTTGGGCAGCTTTTTTAAGTTTTCCGGGGTCAAATAAGGGAGCGGCGACATTTTCGTTACTGAGTTGTTCTTTGATCGCTTCACCGGGGAGCATCTTAATGCCGTCTTGGGAGACATTTGTCGTTCCGGCAATGACCCGCATCAATCGCCGCGTCGGCTTATCAAAATCACTAATATAACTCTCTTTCCAATCTATATCAATGTTAGATTCCTGAGATTTATTTTCGATGATAATCGGCAAGGTTTTTAGCTCTTCTAGCTTATAGCTCGGAGCCAAAGGAAATTTTATAGTAATCAGATCGTTTAATTTATGCTCAGTTAATTGTTCGTTCAAATAATCACTGTCTATTTGTACAGTGACTAACTTATCTAACGTCTGTAAGGCTTTATTAAATACTAAACTGACGACAATTAGATAAACAATGAAAACGAGTAAGTTATTAGCAAACTCTTGAGATAAATAGTTGGACATCGACTTAGGAACTCAATAGATATATACCATTTCTCAAATGAGTGAGGTACAGTTGCGTTTTCTTCCCCACTCCCGGTCTCCCCACTCCCCACTCCCTAAAACCTAGAAATTTGTACCTCATGAGTATAAGAACCGCTATAGATTGATTAAGGAGTCATTCTGTATCCAAAATAACCACAGCATTAATTGCGGTTAATCGTCGAAAAATTCTCGAACCAACCACGTCGCCAGAAAAAGACACATAGACTAGTGGCGATCGCAATCATCATACCCCAACAAGCAAAATAACCCCAAGTCCATTTGAGTTCAGGCATATGCTCAAAGTTCATCCCATAAACACCCGCAATAAAAGTTAGTGGAATAAAAACGGTGGAAATTACCGTCAACACTTTCATAATTTCATTCATCTTATTACCCACGGAAGACAGATACACATCCATTAAACCCGAAGCCAATTCTCGATAGGTTTCTACCATATCCATCACTTGAATCGCGTGATCATAACAGTCTCGTAGATAAATTCTGACCTCTGAACTAATCAGATCACTCCCACCACTCATCAAAGTATTAATCGCACTCCGTTGAGGCCAAATTGAACGGCGCAGGGCGAGTAACTCTCGCCTAATCTGGTAAATTTTTTCTAACGTCCGGTGAGTAGGATTGAGAATGACTTCATCTTCTAACGCTTCAATGCGTTCACCGTAATCTTCCAATACGGGAAAAAATCCATCAATTACGGCATCTAAAAGCGAGTAAGCTAAATAATCAGCACCCGCTTTACGCACATTACCTTTATTAGAACGAATGCGATCGCGGACTGGCTCAAAACAATCTCGTTCTGGTTCTTCTTGTACGGTCAGCAAATAGTATTTTCCTAACACAAAACTGACTTGTTCAATCCAAAAACCATCATGACTCGGTTTTGGCATCACCATCTGAGCAATAATCACTAACTGATCCTCATAATCCTCGACTTTTGGACGCTGGGGAACATTAACTACATCTTCTAACACCAAAGGATGTAAATCAAACACTTTACCAAGTTGTTGTAAGATATCTTCACTTCCCAAACCCGAAACATCAACCCAAGAAACCGATTTAGTATCCAAATAGACAGCACAATCTTCTGGACTTAAATTCGTGACACGAGTAGCGTGGCTTTCGTTATAGTCAATTAAAACAATTGTCGAAGGTGTAGCATCTTCTTCAATGCTTAACGTACCGGGTAGACTACCGGGTTCATCATAGAAATAATCAAATAAATCTTCTTCCTCTTCTTCAGGTTGTGTCGCCAATCCTGAAGTAGTAAAACGTCGTTCTGGCATAGGGATTTACCTTATCGTTATCCTTGATATTCTGATCAGCATCAATTTCTAGTTATGGTGTCCTAACCTTAATGGCAACTGCTATAGCCTGCAATCCTAACAAAAAAGCAGCCTGCTTTGAAAAGACAAGCTGCTTGGTGGACTGATACCTAGTGCTTCATCCCATTAATTGTGATGAATGATATCCAGTAGAGACGTTGCAATGCAACGTCTCTACACCCCCCATAATTAATGACATGAACCACTAGACGGTAGTGCATTACATCATGCCCATACCGCCCATGCCACCCATGCCACCCATACCGCCCATACCGCCCATACCATCCATATCAGGCGCAGGGGCTTTCTTCTCCGGTTTTTCGACAACGAGGGCTTCTGTGGTCAAAACCATACCTGCAATTGAACCCGCATTCTGTAGCGATGAACGCACAACCTTAGCCGGGTCAATAATACCTGCTGCAATCAAATCTTCAAACTGGTTAGTAGCCGCATTGTAACCAACGTTCCCTTCACTGTGACGTACCTTCTCGACAATCACAGACCCTTCTACACCTGCATTATCCGCCATTTGACGCAGGGGTGCTTCTAAAGATTTACCCACAATCTCAGCACCAATTTGTTCTTCGGTGTCTAGATTCGCCTTGATCCCATTAACTTTCGAGATTAAGCGAATGAGAGTTGTACCGCCACCCGGAACAATCCCTTCATCCACCGCCGCTTTTGTGGCATTGAGGGCATCTTCAATCCGCAGCTTGCGGTCTTTGAGTTCAGTTTCAGTAGCAGCACCGACTTTAATAACTGCCACACCACCTGCGAGTTTAGCAATCCGCTCTTGCAATTTTTCCTTATCATACTCTGAGTCGGTTTCATCCAGTTGTTGGCGAATTTGGACAATGCGCTTATCAACATCCGCTTTGGTTTCACCCCCTGCCACAATGGTCGTGGAGTCTTTGTCTATCGTGATTTTCCGGGCGCTACCCAGCATATCCAGAGACGCGGTATCCAGACTCAGACCAATTTCTTCGGAAATGAGCTGACCCCCCGTGAGAATAGCAATATCTTGTAACATGGCTTTACGGCGATCGCCAAATCCGGGTGCTTTTACTGCCGCGACATTCAACACACCCCGCGCTTTATTCACAACGAGGGTTGCTAATGCCTCCCCTTCGATATCTTCGGCAATAATCAGTAAAGGTTGACCCGCACGCGCCACTCGTTCCAAAATCGGGATTAAGTCTTGAATCGTACTAATCTTTTTATCGGTAATGAGCAGGCGAGGATTATCAAAGTCTACGATCATCCGTTCGTTGTCGGTGACAAAATAAGGAGAAATATAACCCCGATCAATCTGCATCCCTTCTACTACATCGAGTTCCGTCGTGAGGGATTTGGATTCTTCGACGGTGATCACACCATCTTTCGTTACCTTATCCATCGCTTCGGAAATCATTTGCCCGACTTCCTCATCATTCCCTGCTGAAACTGTAGCAACTTGGGCGATCGCACTGCCAGCTACGGGTTGTGCCATCGACTCAATCTCTTCAACTAGAGAGGCGATCGTTTTGTCAATGCCTCGACGTACAGCAACGGGATTTGCACCTGCGGCTACGTTTTTCAAGCCTTCACGAATCATCGCCTGGGCTAAAACTGTCGCTGTTGTAGTACCATCTCCGGCGATTTCTTTGGTTTTTGAGGCAACTTCTTGAATCAGTCTCGCACCCGTATTTTCTAAGGGGTCGGCTAATTCAATTTCTTTAGCAACAGTGATACCATCATTAACGATTTGCGGTGCGCCATACTGCTTTTCCAACAGTACATTCCGACCTTTTGGGCCTAGGGTAATGCGAACTGCATCCGCTAGGGCGTTGACTCCCCGTTCTAAAGCCCGTCGTGATTCTTCTTTAAAGGAAACTATTTTTGCCATAGGGTTTTAGTGTTTGGTCATTACTCCATTGTCAATTTAGCACTCATACGTTGAGAGTGCTAATTTTGAGAGATGGGGTGAGGGGGAAGAAAAAGAGTTATCGGTTAATGAAATAAACCACTAGCTGAGAGCCACGTCATTTTTTGTAGGATAGTTAGATAGAGTGGGTTGCCCAATCTGCACAATCCAGAACAATTCCTTCAATACCATCTCTCAAGACCACCTGATCGATTATTTCTGAATATCTAGGGTAGGGAGTGGGGAGTCGGCAGGGAGTAAAGCAACTTAACGATTGGGGGCACTTAATTCATAAAATCGGAGAAATGTCAAGTATTTGTTGCCAAACTAAAGCTCAAAATAAAAAACTTCTTATTTGAATGATTATTAAGACTTCGGTGCTGGCTAGCTTACTCCAAGTCATGCCTCAACTGCGGCAACAAGTTTATTTCAAATCGTCCTTGACCGCACTCTCCCATGCGATGGAAGATCAGGTTTTGGCTGGTTCAGAACAGCCTTTGGTGATTGCCTGTTTCCAACGAGAGCGTTTTTACCGTCAAGAAGCCCATCGTTATCGGCGAATTGCCCAACAAACCTCTCAAGTTTACGTCTTGGCTGCGCCGGAAACCGATTTTAAGAATAGTTCAGACTATTACGAAACTGTAGCCTTCGATGCCGCTGATGCCCTAAGTCAAGAATGGCATTTAGTCGTAATTGGACAGCACTATGCTAACTGTCTAATTTGTCGAGAAAAATCGCTACCCCTCCAAGAAGACAGCTTGAATTCGGAGATTGATTCTTCTCGCCGCTTTGAGGGAATCTGGACGTTTGATCCCACTGTTAGTCATAAAGCCGCAGAGTTACTTCTAAATCGTATTCAAACTTATCGACCCGAACTAGGGAGCAAAATTGAACAAGCCAAAGCCCACTATTTAACAGATTTACCCGCCATTGATTCTGAATTAACTCAAAACTCAAAACGGACTACGGCCCGCTACGCTAACAAAACTCAAAACTCTCCTAACCCCGACCCTTTTGCCCAGCGTTTAGTTACCTACTTACAAGCAGGTCAATATAAACTAATTAAAGCCTATCGTTCAATTTCCGCTCAACAACAACGAGAACGATTGGTAAACTTAATTACGGCTGCTATTCGGCGATCGCTTAACCCCCATGAAATTCTACAAATTGCTGTCCAAGAATTAGGACAAGCACTAGGTTCTTGCCGCTGTTTGATCTACCGTTGTAAGGCAACCGATACCACTGCTACCATTAGCCATGAGTATCTCGAAACCAAAGGCAGGGATGGTGTTATCCTTTGCTCAACCATTGGACAGAGATGGCCGTTACAAGATAATTGCTTATTTCAAGCGATCTTACAACATCAAGAATCAATATCGGTCGAAGATACTCAACAAGACCCCCGGATTAACGGTAGTAATGAATTAACCCTAGCTAGGCGTAAAACTGAGAAAACGAACTCACCTTCCCCAACGTTAAAAACTCTAGTGCAAATGTTCGGGATGCGTTCTTGGCTGATTGTACCTGTACTGTATCAAGGTGAATTATTAGGGATGGTAGAGTTACACCATTGTGGGGAAACACCTTATCGGTGGAACGATGAAGAACTCGCCTTAGTTGAAGCGATCGCTACCCAAGTCGGAGTTGCCTTGATTCAAGCGGAAGCTTACGCTAACCTACAAGAGTTAAACCAACAACTCGAAGCCCTTGACCGTACCCGGAGCAACTTAGTCGCTATTACAGGTCACGAACTGCGTACTCCCCTCTCAACGATTCAAGTTTGCCTAGAAAGTCTGGCTAGCGAACCGGATATGTCCCCAGAGTTGCGCCAAGTCATGCTCAGTACCGCCCTAGCCGATGCTGAACGGATGCGGAAATTAGTTCAAGACTTCCTTACTTTATCACGTTTAGAAAGTGGTCGGGTGGAATGGAACCCAGAACCCCTCTCCCTCAAGGAATGCGTTGACCTCGCTCTGAGTCAAATCCGGGCGTATGGGTCTGACGATGAACGACCGCAAATTATTACTCAAATTCCTGATAATCTACCATTAGTGCGAGCTGATGGGGAGTGGTTAGTCGAAACCCTCGCCAAACTTCTTGATAATGCCTGTAAATTCACCTCGCCTCAAGGACAAGTGAGAATCACGATCCAAAACCGCGATCGCTCCACCTTAGAAGTTAGCATAACTGATACGGGTCGGGGTATTGAACCTAACCGCTTAGAAGCTGTGTTTGATCGGTTTTATCAGGAAGAAGGTGCTTTGAGACGGACTACCGGGGGTACAGGTTTAGGTTTAGCAATTTGTCGCCAAATTGTCAAGGGGTGGGGCGGTGAAATTTGGGCAGACTCCGCAGGCAAAGACCAAGGTTCTCAGTTTCACTTTACGGTGCCGATTTGTTGTTAGTTGTTAGTTGTTAGTTGTTAGTTGTTTGTTGTTTGTTGTTTGTGATAAAGGAAACTAATGACCCATGACCTATGACCCATGACCCATAACCCATAACCCAACAACCAACGACCAACAACCAACAACCAACAACCAACAACCAATGACAAACTGTTACAGTTCTTGACAAAGTAGTAAAACAAGTACAACCAGAGTGATAGCATTCCCTAAATGCCGTATATAAGGTTAAAACGGAGATTATGGCAGAAGAACTTACTGGAACACCTCCTATCTTTGGTGGTAGCACTGGCGGTTTGCTTACGAAAGCTCAAGTTGAAGAAAAATATGCCATCACTTGGACTAGCTCGAAAAAGCAAGTCTTTGAGATGCCGACGGGTGGTGCCGCTATCATGAATGAAGGCGATAACTTACTCTATTTAGCTCGTAAAGAGCATTGCATTGCTCTAGGGGCACAGCTTCGGCAATTTAAGCCAAAAATCGAAAACTATAAGATTTACCGCATTTACCCCAACGGTGAAATTCAGTATCTGCATCCCGCAGATGGTGTTTTCCCGGAAAAAGTGAACGAAGGTCGTCCCTACGTCGGTAAAAAAGACCGCAGTATTGGCGATAATCCAGAACCTGCGACGATTAAGTTCAGTGGGAAACAAACTTACGAGGTCTAGTATCAGTGAACCCTGAACAGTGACTAGTTTGCTACAACTTCGGCTTATCTGAAACTAAGGGCAAATTAGTAACTGATCAGTGATTGGGGGCTACTGTGTACTGGGGGAAAAAGAGGTTGCAGGTGTTAAGTGCTAGGTTGTAAGTAAAAGTCTTTCAACCCTAAAATTTAACACCTAGCCTCTAATAACGTAAGTTGGTATAGCAACGGACATATCGGTTAGGACGTTATGTTTGGCGTTAAAGGGAACAGGGAACAGGCAACAGGCAACAGAAAAATGTCCTAACAATTGTGGCGACTGCTATAGTTATAAACCCAGGCATTGCTCAGTGCTAATCGCTAATTGTTCATTGTTATCAATGTTTGCTATGGATGAGGAACACGAAGACAGAGAGACACGGCGATGGGGAGAGGAGTGTGTAGCAGAATTGAGGAAAACAATATAACGTCTAGCAGCTAAAGAAAGCATGATTTTCCCCGATTTTTCTGAGTTTTGTACGCTATCGCAACAGGGAAATTTTGTCCCTGTTTATCAAGAATGGGTGGCGGATTTGGAAACGCCTGTTTCGGCTTGGTATAAAGTTTGTGCAGGTCAGCCTTATAGTTTTCTGTTGGAATCGGTAGAAGGTGGGGAGAATGTAGGTCGTTATAGTTTATTAGGCTGTGACCCATTGTGGGTGTTGGAAGCAAGAGGGAATCAAACGACTCAAATGCACCGGGATGGTTCGGTTCAAGTATTTGAGGGTGATCCGTTTGAAACGTTATCCAGGTGTTTGAAACTTTATGATCCGGTAAAGTTACCTCAATTACCGCCGGGGATTGGGGGTTTGTTTGGGTTTTGGGGATATGAATTAATTCGCTGGATTGAACCACGGGTTCCTGTTTATCCGGTGACGGAAGATAATTTGCCGGATGGATTGTGGATGCAGGTGGATAATCTGATTATTTTTGATCAGGTGAAGCGTAAAATTTGGGCGATCGCTTATGCGGATTTGCGAGATCCGAATGTGGATTTACAAGTCGCGTATCAACAAGCGTGCGATCGCGTTCAAGCCTTAGTTCACAAGCTTCAATTACCTTTATCAGGGAAGGATACGGTATTAGAATGGACTCCACCCGATAGCGCCACTCAAGAATTAACTTATACTAGCAATACGGAAAAAGAGCAGTTTTGTAATAACGTCCGCAAAGCCAAAGATTATATTCGTGCGGGTGATATTTTTCAGGTCGTATTATCCCAGCGTTTGTCAGCGGATTATAGTGGCGATCCGTTTGCCCTTTACCGTTCTTTACGCTTAATTAATCCATCGCCTTATATGGCATATTTTAACTTTGGAGATTGGCAAATTATTGGTTCTAGTCCAGAAGTGATGGTTAAGGCAAACCGAAGTCCAGAAGGCGGACTGCAAGCGACTCTAAGACCCATTGCAGGAACGCGCCGCCGGGGTAAAACGGTACAGGAAGATGACGCACTTGCTGAAGAATTACTCGCCGATCCGAAAGAAATTGCTGAACATGTCATGCTAGTTGACTTAGGTCGAAATGATTTAGGTCGGGTTTGCAAAAGTGGTACAGTACGAGTCGATCAATTAAAGGTAATTGAACGTTACTCTCACGTTATGCACATTGTTAGTAATGTGGTGGGAGAACTTGATGTTAATAATGGGGTGGGAGAACGTGATGAACGTAAAACGGCTTGGGATTTATTGAAAGCTTGTTTTCCGGCGGGGACGGTGAGTGGTGCGCCTAAAATTCGGGCGATGGAAATTATTTATGAATTGGAACCGGAACGACGTGGCCCTTATTCTGGGGTTTATGGTTGGTACGATTTTGAAGGTCAGCTTAATAGTGCGATCGCAATTCGGACTATGATCGTTCGTCCGAGTGAGAATGGGAAACATACCGTATCTGTACAAGCGGGTGCAGGTTTAGTTGCCGATTCTGATCCGGAAAAAGAATATGAAGAAACACTCAATAAAGCCAGAGGATTATTAGAGGCAATTCGGTGTTTGCGATCGTCGTAAAATACCTGCCGTTGCCGGAAACCCTTCACCTAGCCGTTAGCCATCCTGACTTGATAACTAGCAACTTAGGTTATTACGATAGGACTTACGCAACTGGCACAT
>DNGI01000218.1:0-3965 GCA_003486645.1 Cyanobacteria bacterium UBA11370
CCCATCTCCCCCTCCCCCCATCTCCCCACTCCCCTTAAACCCTAGCAGGCACTACCCGATCGCGTCCTTTCGCTTTGGCTTGATAAAGTGCAGCATCGGCAGCTTCAATGAGTGCCTCGGCGGTTAAGCCGTTTTCAGGAAAGCCTGATACCCCAACCGATACGGTAATTGCACCGAGTAATTGGCTGCGATGGCGTATAGTCAGATGCTTAACCCCTTGGCGAATTTGTTCAGCTCGTTGCTGGGTATCCTCTAAAGACGCTTCAGGTAAAATTAAAATTAACTCCTCACCTCCATACCGACAAGCGATATCTGATCCCCGGATATTTTGTTGCAAAAATATGCCCAATTCTCGCAGGATAGCATCTCCAGCCTCATGACCGAACGTATCATTAAAGCGCTTAAAATGATCAATGTCCAGCATCATAATTCCCATCGGTCGCTTTTTGCGGTGGGCAGAATGGATCTCCCGCTCTAATGATTCTTCCATGTAACGCCGATTAAACAAACCTGTGAGAGGATCACGAATACTCTGTTGGGCAAGAGTTTCATGCAATTGGAGATTCGCTAACGATAAAGCAAGATGTTCCGCGACTGTCACCGCTAGCCGTTGTTTAGCTTCTGTCAACCGTCCTGCTTCTATAGAATTTAAATACAAAATTCCTAACGCATTTCCTTGTGCCATCATGGGCATACAAAGAGATTCAGCCGGAGATGGGTTTTGGTGGATATGCCGACAAAGTAAACCCGATTGCCCTTGATTCACCCCATGTAACCGTCCCCGTCGCAACGCCCAACATTCATTCGGAGTAAATAGGGTTTGGCTGGCTAGATGGGTTCCCCACGTCGCCATGGCATCAACCCAGTGATTGGAAGAATTAATCGAAAACACCCCGCCAGATGTTCCCGGAAACAAGGGTTCTATCAGAGTAGCGATCGCACTATAAGCTTCCTCCACTGTCTGACAGGCTTGCAAAAAATCACTCATTTCTCCCAATAGCACCATCTCTCGGTTGCGGGTGCGGAGTTCACTCACCCAACCTGTGAGTTCCTCATTGAGTTGTTGCAATGCCTCCTCAGCTTGCTTGCGCTCTGTAATATCTTCTACCACATAACAGAACCGGGAGGATTTTGGATTTTGGATTGTGCTAACGCCTTCGGCTAAACGTCGTGAATGCACCGCTGCGCTAATAGATTTTGGATTCTCCCCCTCTCCCCCTCTCCCTCTCTCTCCCTCTCCCACTTCTCCACTCCCCATTTTCCCCTTCTCTTCACTCTCTGCCGAAATGGGACAAACTGTAGCCGACAACCAGCGAATATCCGTTTTGGTGGGGTGAGGATATTCAAAACGCACAGGATTTCCAGTCCGTTTACTTTCTTGATAATGACCAATCCACTGACGTAGAATCCCTGGTGGAATTCCAATTTGACTGGCGAGTTGATAACGCATGGCTTCCGGCGCTCGACCGAAAAATTTAGTGGCGGCGATATTATCAGAAATATGGCGAATGTCGTCGTCAAGAACCTCAACAATTCCCATCATCATCGCGGCACTATTATAAAAGCTACGCAGAGTTGATTCACTTTCCTGCAACGCCGCTTCTGCCTGTTTGCGATCGCTAATATCTTTCACTACACCAATCAGATAGTTGGGTTGTCCGAGAGAGTCCCGTACTAGGGATACACTGAGATTCGCCCAAATTGCTGATCCATCTTGGCGAAGGTAACGCTTTTCTATAGAAAACGTCTGAATTTGACCCGCCAAAAGCTGGCGCATATAAGCGAGTTCCTCGACGAGATCCTGGGGGTGGGTGATTTCTTGGAAGGTCTTTTGTTGCAGTTCCGCTAGAGTGTAGTGTACAATATCAACAAATTTTTGGTTGATCACAAGAAATTGACCGGATAAATCGGTCTGGACAATTCCTACCCCAGCTTGATTGAAAATACTCCGGAAGCGTTCTTCACTCTCGCGTAACGATTCTTCAGCCCACTTGCGATCCGTGATATCCCGGTTGCTCGCTCGCACTCCCAGACAACGCCCGTCACTACTATAAACGGATTGGCAGATATGGGCGATCCAGCGGATATCACCTCGTTTGGTAATAATGCGGAAATCAATAATTGAGGCTTTTTGGGTGTTTCGATCTTCACAGCGGTGTTGAGCAAACCTTGTCCGATCATCAGGATGGATAATGCTCTGCAATAAACTGGGATTATTCAGGAATTCATCCACACGATAGCCCGTCGTGCGATCGCAGGAGGGGGAAATGTAGATAAAGTTGCCATCCGGTTCAATCCAATACTCCCAATCATAAGTAAAGTCAGCAACCGTCCGAAATCGCTCTTCACTTTGCCGGAGGGCTTCCTCTGCTTGCTTAAGTTCGGTAATATCATGAGTAACGATAACAGAGAATCGCACGTTTCCCTGACTATCAAAAATTGGAGTTGCCTTAATACTCGACCACCGCTCTTGACCCGTTGCCTTAATCCGAAAGCGCACGGTTGTAGCTGGATGTTGCACGCTTTGGAGGGCAAGTCGTCCGGGAAGTTGGTCAAGGGGAAATGCCTCTCCTGACTCATCCACAATCTCAAACTGGTCGAATACCTTATTACTATCGAACTCTTGTAACATCACCTGGGCAGACGCATAACCCGCCGCTTTCGCCGCTGCTTCATTCACATAAATCAGCCGTCCCGTTGGATCTAAAACGTTGATGCCATCCGCTGTACCTTCCAAGATCACCTCTAGCTGATTTTTCGTCTGTCGTAACTCCTCCTCCGCCCGCACCTGTTCCGTCACATCCTCAATGGCAAACACGACCCCTTTTAACTGGTCATCAAGATCAAATAAGGGTGCGCCGTTAATTGAAAGCAAAACCCGACGACCATCTGGACATTTAATCGCATGACGCACGTCGTAAACGGCTTGTTCTGTGGTCATGACTTGGCGAAAGAGTAAATCATCTTCTAGTAATACATTGCCGTCTTGATCGGAAATCTGTTCTATTGCCGCTTTATAGGCGCGTTTACCGATTTCTTCTTTCGTCAGACCTAATACCCGCTGCGCCTGGTCACTGGCGAGGATGATTCGCCCTTTAGGATTAACCATCACAATCCCGACAGGACTCGTTTCCATAATCCGGGCTAGGAGGTCAAACTCTTGCTGCAATGCCGTTTCCATCCCCTCCCGTTCTTGGATTTGCTGCCGTAATTGGGCGTTTAGACGGGCTAATTCGGCGGTGCGATCGCTGGCTTGTTTTTCGAGTTCAGTTTGGCGGTTTTCCCAGAGTTCAATTTTTTCAGCGTGTAGAGAGGCGATCGTTTGGCGGTGTTGGTTGAGTTGGTCTTGCAATCCGTTGATCAGGCTATCGGATGTCACCATTCCCACCAGTTGACCTTCATTGTTTAAAATTGGTAAGTGATGAATGCAATGCTCCCGAAACAAGTTGAGGATCGTCAAACTATCTCGAATATCGGATTGATTGAGGGTAATCAAATGCCGGGTCATCACATCAGCCGCTTTAACCGTTTCTAGGTTGATCCGTTGAGCAGCAAACCGAATAAAATCTCGTTGTGTTAATAACCCAACTAGTTTTTCTTCCTGCATCACGAAAACACAAGTGGCACTTTCCTCGGATTTCCTGATCGCGTTTGAGGATTTATGATAGAAATGATGGGTTGATTCCCGGCTTTCAATGTGTGATTGAACGGAGTAGGAGTGCCCCAAGCCACAACGAGTTCTCTCCTGGCTCATCAGAGCGATCGCATCGATCAGGAAAGTGTCTGGTGTAATCCTCAGAGGGTTGCAGTCAATGGCAATCTTGAGGGCTACCGCAGGAATAGGCAAGTCTTGCAGTTGCATGACGAACTTGGGGGGTAGTGACCATGTAGATGACCCAACTCCCAATAGGACTCGGTTCAGGGAGAAAGGGAACAAGGAAAAGGAAAAGACTAACTGCTTTTCC
>DNGI01000218.1:4172-4447 GCA_003486645.1 Cyanobacteria bacterium UBA11370
AGGAAAAGACTAACTGCTTTTCCCGATTGTCCGTTTATCTTCACCCAACTCAATTTCCAGTTTATTGAGATCCTGATTGGTACAACGAGTTGTCACCCTGATTAGGCGACTCTCCTTTAATTTTCGTTGATTTTAGCCAAAGAATTAACAGACACTTTACAGAAATTGAGCTAGAGCAGGAGTTATATATTGAGAAACATAAGTAGCCGATTAAAGATCGGTTATTGAGGCTTCTACAAGAATTCTAATCAAAGTAGAACCCACATTCCACCGTT
>DNGI01000218.1:4678-5284 GCA_003486645.1 Cyanobacteria bacterium UBA11370
GAGAATTAGGGTGAGAATGTGGGTTTTAGGGTTTCGCAGGGTGCATCTATTACTAGTTTGAGGCCCAGCCAACCCTTTTAGGTTTAGGAACCATGAAGTTGTCGTGAAGTGTTGATGAATTTGTAGAGCCACCCAATACTAAGCCTTTTCGTAAGAATTGCTGGAGGTGTAGGAGTGACAAAATTAGACGTTGGACGAGATAGACGAGTTACAGACGTTGAGCATTGGTTACGAGCAAATCTTGACTTGCTCCTGATCAACCTTATTTTCCTCCAGAACTTCTGAATTGTTAGGGTTTTTCTACGATTTTCACGATTCCGCGATGCACACCGTATATGAGTCGAGTAAGGATATCTTCATCGATCGTGCTGAACGGATGCTCTAAGGGAGCAGTCATTAGCTCATACCAGTCGGTAAACTCGATCTGACCTTGGCGCATAATCTCAGCAAATAGGGGAGCCAAGCTGCAAGAGCTAGGGCTAATATCGCGCACCGGAGCCTCTTGTATAGCATTCATAGTTGTCTGGTAGATTCCTGACTGAGGTATGGCTCAATTTTACTCCTAAAGTTAGATTTTGCTGTATTGGAAATGGGGAGTGGGGAGTG
>DNGI01000165.1 GCA_003486645.1 Cyanobacteria bacterium UBA11370
GGGACAAGGGGGACAAGGGGGATCAGGGGAAAGAATGTACTATGTATGAACGCGACTCGGTATTAAATTAGAATCCCTATTAATCTGTACTGAAGAAGCTGAAACCTTGATTAGAGAGGTTCTAAATCTCTCCTTGTTCACCAATCACATAGACTCGCTATAGCTATCATGGAATGGGAAATAGAGAGTAATCCACATTTACTTTCCAAGGAGTATGAGAGATCTAAGGGCAAAATTCTTCCCCCACTCCCCACTCCCCACTCCCCACTCCCTTTCTTATTGGAACAATCACCGATGTCCAACTTAGAAGCTAAAGAACAGCCTGAAAAAATCTATTTACCCCGCACCAGTGAATCCGAATCCTTAAAAAAGATTCGCCATACTACCTCTCACGTCATGGCAATGGCGGTGCAGAAGCTGTTTCCTAAAGCACAAGTGACGATCGGACCATGGATTGAGAATGGGTTTTATTATGACTTTGATAGCCCAGAACCATTTACGGAGCAAGACCTCAAGGCGATTAAAAAAGAGATGATTAAAATCATCAACCGTAAATTGCCTGTCATTCGAGAAGAAGTCAGTCGGGAAGAAGCCGAACGCCGCATTAAAGCCATTAACGAACCCTACAAGCTTGAAATCCTGGAAGGATTAGAAGAACCCATTACGATTTATCACTTAGGCGATCAATGGTGGGATTTGTGTGCTGGTCCCCATGTCGAAAACACAGGGGATTTGAATGTAAAAGCATTTGACTTAGAAAGCGTTGCGGGTGCTTACTGGCGCGGTGATGCTACAAAAGCGCAACTCCAGCGAATTTACGGAACCTCTTGGGAAGCACCAGAACAGTTAACAGAATACAAGCGGCGTAAGGAAGAAGCCTTAAAACGCGACCATCGCAAACTCGGTAAGGAACTCGGACTCTTTCTATTCTCTGACCAAGTAGGGCCAGGATTGCCCCTGTGGACTCCGAAAGGAACCTTGTTGCGATCGCTATTGGAAGATTTCCTCAAACAAGAACAACTCAAACGCGGCTATTTACCTGTCGTTACTCCTCATATTGGGCGAGTGGATTTATTTAAAACCTCTGGTCACTGGCAGAAGTACAAAGAAGATATGTTTCCTATGATGGCAGAGGATGAGCAAGCTGCTACAGAGGAACAGGGGTTTGTTCTTAAACCGATGAATTGCCCCTTTCATATTCAAATTTACAAAAGCGAGTTGCGGTCTTACCGAGAATTGCCGATGCGGTTGGCAGAATTTGGCACGGTTTATCGCTATGAACAATCGGGAGAGTTGGGCGGTTTAACGCGGGTGCGAGGGTTCACTGTCGATGATTCTCACCTATTTGTGATGCCAGAACAATTAGATGCAGAATTCCTCAGTGTGGTGGATTTAATCCTATCGGTATTTGGCAGTTTGCAACTGAAAAACTTCAAAGCGCGACTGAGTTTCCGTGATCCAACTTCTGATAAGTATATTGGTTCCAATGAAGCCTGGGATAAGGCAGAAGGGGCGATCCGTCGGGCGGTGGAAACGTTGGGAATGAATTATTTTGAAGGGATTGGAGAAGCGGCGTTCTATGGTCCTAAACTTGATTTTATCTTCAGTGACGCGCTTGATCGGGAGTGGCAGTTGGGGACAGTTCAAGTAGACTATAACCTGCCAGAGCGGTTTGATTTAGAATATGTTGCTGAAGATGGTATTCGGAAGCGTCCGGTGATGATTCATCGTGCGCCGTTTGGGTCACTAGAACGGCTAATTGGGATTTTAATTGAAGAGTATGCGGGAGATTTTCCCTTCTGGTTAGCGCCAGTGCAAGTCAGATTATTGCCAATCAGTGATGTTCAATTGCCCTTTGCTAAGGAAATACAGGAGAAAATGCGATCGCTGAGTATTCGCGTTGAAGTGGATACCAGTGGCGATCGCTTACCAAAAATGATTCGTAATGGAGAGAAAGATAAAATCCCTGTAATGGCAGTAGTGGGGGCAAAGGAAGTCGAGTCAAATAGTTTGAGTATTCGCACTCGCAAAGCGGGAGAGCAATCTAAGGATTTAGGCGCAATTCCTGTAGCAGACGTGTTGGAGAAAATGGAGAAGGCTATTGCTAATCGTGAAAACTTTTAGTTGTTAGCCGTGAGTCATGAGTTGAGTAGGGTGGGCTATGCCCACCTTAATGTAAATAAGGTCTTGAATCTCCGGCAGCAGTGATCTCGCTGCTAAATGATTATTCAGGTACACACTATAATCAGTGTTTTGTTTAAGTCCCGATAGAAGCACATCAATAAAGGCAATCGTATTGCTAAGATCACAGAGACACCTCCGAAGCTGGAAGCTCAGTCACTTTAGTGCTGAGAGGAAAGCGAGGTAGCGGTTTTAACCGCCTACAGTCTGTTGATATTTTCATGGCTTTCGGTGTAAGATCTAGGCTGTTTACCTGTGAGGTTTTACTGACTTGAAACAAGTTCTGACTATAGCTTGCAAACTTCAACCGACACCTGAGCAAACTCTCAAAATAGAAGAACTGCTTCAGGTGTTTGCTGATGGTTGCAACTATGCAAATCAGAACGTCAAAGATTCGATAACCAGCAAGACAACTATCCAGAACTTAGTATATCAATCCCTGCGAGCGCAGTTTGGATTGAGTGCCAATCAAGCCGTTAGGGTGTGTGCCCGAGTGGGTGCTAATCGAAAAACAGCCAAACTCAAAGGCAGACCCGTTAGAGAATTCAAACCTACCAGTGCCGATTATGACGCTAGGATCTTCTCGTTCAGGGAAAAAGACTGGACGGTTAGCTTGACTCTTCTTAATGGTCGAGAACACATCAAAATTGATGCCGGGAACTACCAAAGAGGAAAACTTAAGGGGAGAACACCAACATCTGCCCATTTGTGCAAACACCGTGACGGCAAGTACTACATCCACATTCAACTCAAAGACGATGCACCAGATCCCGTTAAAACCAAAAACGTTATTGGTGTCGATTTTGGGCGACGTGACATTGCTGTGACTAGCAATGGAGACAAATGGGATGGTTCTGGAATAGCCCAAGCCAGGGATAAGTTTTCTAAGGTCAGAGCTTCTCTCCAAGCCAAAGCAAGGAAAGGCACAAGAACGACTCGAAGACGAGTCAGGAATATCTTGAAACGGCTGTCGGGACGAGAGAGAAGATATCAAACGTGGTTGAACCACACGATTAGTCGAGCAATCATTCAGGATGCCATGAGGTCTGGTAGCCTTGTTGCCATTGAGGACTTGACGGGCATTAGAGATAGAACCAATCAGCAACCTCGAACACGCGCAGAGCGTAGACGCTCCAACTCGTGGGCATTTTATCAACTTCGACAGTTTCTTGAATACAAGGGTATTCAGTCGGGCGTTGAAGTGATAGCCGTCTCCCCTCGGTACACTAGCCAAACTTGCCACCAATGTCTGTACATTGGCTTGAGGTCTGGAAAGCGGTTTGGGTGTACTAACAACTGTTGTAATTGGCACGGGGACGCTGATGTGAATGGTTCTGAAATGATTCGGCTCGTGGGCTTGTCCGTAACGCAAGCTGAAGGCTCGAAGCTCCTTAGCTGTGAACTCAGTTGGGACTCTTCAGGGCTATTGAAAGCCCCGTGTCTTTAGACCGGGGAAGTTTACTAGCAATCCCCTAACACTAAGGTCAACGTCGGAGGTTCACTATGGAAAATCGTGATTACACCTTAATCATTGACAAAAGCGGCAGTATGTCCACTCCCGATCAACCTGGTGGTATCAGTCGCTGGGAAACTGCACAAGAGTCTACCTTAGCACTGGCGAGAAAATGCGAACAGTTTGACCCGGACGGAATTACCATTTACCTATTTTCCAGTCGCTTCAAACGGTACAATAATGTAACCTCGGATAAAGTTGTACAAATTTTTCAAGAAAATGACCCCATGGGTCGTACTGATCTGGCTAGTGTCCTTAAAGATGCCACTGATAACTATTTTCAGCGCAAGGCAGCAGGGCAAACAAAGGCAGAGGGAGAAACAATTTTAGTGATTACAGACGGAGAACCCGATGATCGCAAAGCGGTTATGAGAGTAATTGTTGAAGCCTCTCGTCACTTAGATCGGGATGAAGAATTGGCAATTTCCTTAATCCAAGTGGGTAACGATCCAACGGCAACTCGGTTTCTGAAAATTCTGGATGATGAACTCCAAGGAGCTGGAGCCAAATTTGATATTGTTGATACCATTACCCTAGATGATATGGCAGATATGACTCTCCCAGAAGTCTTACTTAAGGCCATTGAAGATTAATCGATTTTGGATTTTAGATTTTGGATTTTGGATTTTGGATTCGCTACTTTCCCCATCCCCCTACTCCCCACTCCCCACTCCCCATTTTCAAACAAGGATTTTCCTATGCAAGACCGAGATTACACATTAATTATTGATAAAAGTGGCAGTATGTCAACTCCTGATCAACTAGGGGGAAAAAGCCGCTGGGATATTGCCCAAGAATCAACTTTAGCCTTAGCCAGAAAATGTGAACAATTTGATCCGGATGGCATTACCGTTTATCTATTTTCTAGCCGTTTCAAACGCTATGAAAGTGTAACCTCAAGTAAGGTTGCTCAAATTTTTCAAGAAAATGATCCGGCGGGTAGCACTAACTTAGCGAGTGTATTGCAGGATGCCACCAATCAATATTTTCAGCGCAAATCATCCGGACAAACTAAACCCAATGGAGAAACAATTTTAGTCATCACCGATGGGGAACCCGATGATCGTAAAGCCGTTATGCGAGGAATTATTGAAGCCTCTCGTCACCTGGATCAGGATGAAGAATTAGCCATTTCTTTAATTCAAGTCGGCAACGATCCCACCGCGACTCGCTTTCTAAAAGCCCTAGACGACGAACTCCAAGGTGCTGGAGCAAAATTTGACATTGTTGATACCATTACCCTGGATGACATGGCCGATATGACTTTGACAGAAGTCCTCCTCAATGCTATAGGAGACTAAAAAGTTAGGGAGTGTTACAAAAATTAACGATGAGTGAGGGGCTTGCGCCCCTCAATTTTTTTAGAGCCAAGGAAGAATTAAACCCCTAGATTTGGAGTGATACCGAGAAGCACTGCGCCATATCTGCATACAGCCCTGAAGAAAATAGGCGATCGCACAGATTGACCCACTTCGCAAGCACTTCCAAACCTAACCCTTGAGGTGACTTTTAGCCGCAAAATTCACCTCCCCATTTTGGGCTTAACGATTTAGCATATAGGGGTGACTCAACTGTACTATCCCTTACACTCTTTAAGGGAAGGTCACTGGTTTAAGCTGATCTGCGGAGCCAGCTTCCAATACCTCCCTGCTGTTCGTAGCCTCACCTTGGCTTACACCCTCGCTGGAGCCGATTGTATTGATGTGGCGGCTGATCCGGCAGTAATTGCGGCAACTCAAGAGGCTTTACAAGTTGCGACTCGTTTAGAGAGTGAGGCACAAGCACGCGGATGGGGACGGCGGAGTCGCCCCTGGTTAATGGTCAGTTTAAACGATGGAGAAGATCCGCACTTTCGGAAAGCCGAATTTGACCCAAATTTATGTCCCACAGACTGTCCCCGCCCTTGTGAAACGATTTGTCCAGCTCAAGCTATTGTTTTTGAGGAGACTCCTGTTGGGGAGAGGGGGAGAGGGGGAGAGAGGGAGAGGGGGAGATGGTTCTCTCCTGGATCTGTCACCTATTCCCAATCCGGAGTAATTGATGAACGGTGTTATGGCTGTGGACGCTGTGTACCAATTTGTCCAAGTCAACTTATTTATACTCGCTCCTATGTATCAGCACCAACAGCGATCGCCCAACTTGCTCTGTCAACCCCCATTGATGCCCTAGAAATTCACACAAAAGTCGGGAATTTGGCAGATTTTCAACGACTCTGGAGTGCGATCGCACCCTGGATCAACCAACTCAAACTCTTAGCGATTAGTTGCCCCGATGATGACGATCTCATTGACTATCTCTGGGCAATCCATAAGCTAATTGCCCCTCTTCCCTGTACCCTAATCTGGCAAACCGATGGTCGCCCAATGAGTGGTGATATTGGTATCGGTGCAACCCGTGCGGCGGTGAAACTCGCCCAGAAAGTCTTAGCCGCTGGATTACCGGGATACATTCAACTCGCAGGCGGAACTAACCATCACACCGTTAGTAAGCTAAAAACCCTTGGTCTACTTAGGGAAAGAAAAATTACGACCAATGAAAAGACTTCTAAACCCCACACCCCACACCCCACAC
>DNGI01000441.1:0-13007 GCA_003486645.1 Cyanobacteria bacterium UBA11370
ACGTGGGTTACTATAGCATTTCTTAAATGGGTGAGGTACAGTTGCATTTTCTCCCCCACTCCCCACTCCCTACTCCCCACTCCCCACTCCCCACTCCCTATTATCTAAATAGATACTGTTACTTTACCCCTACTAATTGTCGCCTCGCTCCAGCAAAATTGTTGTAGATTACTGCTTCAACATCGATAATTTCAGTAACTTGACCCTGAATAACTGCACAACAGAGAATTCCGTCTTGGGTAGGAGTCCCTTTAATTGTAATAACTTGCTCAACAATATCGAGGATTTGTTCTACAACTAAACCAACTTGTTGTTCTTCATTAATGGAGACTACAACTAGGGGTATTTTGTTTTCATCTTCTGCTGATTGCTCATCTATGTCCTCTAGATTATCTATCAATGAAGTGGGTGAATTATAATCAATTCCAAAAACGGCAGATAGATAAATTAAAGGCATGATTTGGTTGCGATATTGAATCACATCCTGTTTGCCAAGATGCTCAATTAATTCGCAGGGAAATTCTTCTAAGCGAGATACGTGAGAAAGGAAAATTGCCATACGTCGATGATCGGGTCCTTGAAATAAAAGTAGCTGTTGAGGTTCTTCGGAAGGTTCCCGGCGGCGGTTCTCTTCTGATGGTAGAGTTTTTTCCTTGGTATCAGTGCCTAAAAGGGTTCTTTGGGCAAGACCTTGTACATCTAAAATTAAGGCAACTTTGCCGTCTCCCATAATCGTAGCACCCGCAAAACAAGCAAGAGATTTGAGCTGTTTTCCTAGGGGTTTAACAACGATTTCTTGGGTGTCATTAATGGCATCTACGACTAATCCAAAGGGTTTATCGGTAGCTTGAAGAACGATGATATTTAGGGAATCATTTTCGGTTGTTAGTTGTCCGTTTTTGGTTGTCTGTCCTCCGTTATCTAGTGTTGAAAAATGGGCTAATGAAGGGGAACAAAATTCTCTTATTTCCTGTTGCTCATTCCTCTGATTTCTTGAGTCTAGCTTAAGTTCGTGGTTTAAATACACTAAGGGTAGTAACCGTCCTCGTAAGCGATACACGGGAGTACCGTGAAACATTTCGATACTCTGTTTGGCTTGTTCTCCTTCTAGGCGGACGAGTTCTAAAAGGTTAACTTGGGGAATGGCGTAGCGATCGCCTCCACTGGTAATAATTAAGGTGGGAATAATCGCTAAGGTCAGAGGAATTTTGAGTTTAAAGGTTGTACCTTGACCTACTCGACTGGAGACATCAACAGTCCCGCTAATTTTTTCAATATTTGTCCGCACTACATCCATGCCGACACCGCGCCCTGATATATTTGTTATTGTTTCGGCGGTTGAAAAGCTGGGTAAAAAAATCAAGTTGAGTGCTTCTTGATCGTTCATTTGAGTGGCTTGATCTGGGGTAATCATTCCCCGTTGCACTGCCTTTTGTTTGACTCGTTCGGGATTGATACCCATCCCATCATCGGACACTTCAATAATGACATGACCGCTTTCATGATAGGCTCGTAAAAGTAGCCGTCCAACCGCAGATTTACCCGCAGCAAGGCGTATGTTTGGTGTTTCTAGACCGTGATCAAGGCAGTTGCGGACTATATGAGTGAGGGGATTAGCGATCGCTTCAATTAAAGTTTTATCGAGTTCTGTTTCCTCTCCTTCCATTTCTAATTCGACTTGCTTACCCAAACTAATAGCAATATCCCGCACCACACGAGGAAATTTATTCCAGATGGTGCGAATGGGTTGCATCCGAGTCTTCATTACCCCTTCTTGCAACTCTGAAGTCACTAAATTTAAGCGCCCAGATGCGGATTTAAAGGTATTATCTTTTTGTTCATTAATGATGTCTTGATTGGCAAACTCCATAATCTGGTTACGACATAAAACCAGTTCTCCCACCAAATTCATTAACTTATCAAGCAAACTGACATCGACTCGGATTGCACTATCTGCAACTTTAAATTGTTGGGAATCAGAATCGGGAGATGAGGGAGTGGGGAGTGGGGACGGAAAGGAAGAATTGTTGTTTATTTCTGTTTTATTTTGATCTGTGTCATCTCCCTCTCTTTCCCTCTCTCCCTCTTGGAGTTGATTCAATTGAATCAGCAATGCGTTGTGATCGGTTTCACTTTCGTCTCCGGTTGCTTCCAGAGTTTCTAGATGTTTTCGCACTGCGTCTACTACTTGGAGTAGAACACTGGTAACATCGGGATTGATGGGAATTAGGCGATCGCGCAGACGACTCAGCAAATTTTCGCCTGCGTGGGTGACGATTTGCAGTCTCTCCAAACCGAGGAAACCACTGTTACCTTTGATGGTGTGGAGATTGCGGTAGATGCGGTTCATGACTTCTGGATCGGAATTGCTTTGTTCGATGGCTACCAGATCACTTTCAATCTGGTTTAGGTGTTCATAGCCTTCGATGAGGAATTCCTTTACATCTTCATCGATTTCCATTCAGTTTTCTCAGGTTAACCGCTATAAAATTAGAACTTTGCTATTAATCTTATACTTTAATAACATAATTTATCAATGTTTATTATAATCATCAAGGTAGTCGTTTTTATCACTCTGATTAGAGAAAAATAGACTCCATTTTAGCTGGTTATTCCTGTCGTTTTTAATATGATGAGAGAAAAATCAGGCTCGAAGATTGTCTGGCTATTGGGTATTCAATCGCTGGTAAATTGGGGATAACGTACAATTAATTTTCGAGATTGTTTATCGTAGCGTTGTCAAAATAATCATTGGTTTTTTCTGTGTAAGAGAATGATTGATGAAATCGAAAAAGCTGAACAAAGTTTCAGTATTCTTGACCGTGTTCCGGTAGGTTTGTGTGTAATCCGGCACGATTTTGTCGTTATATTTTGGAACCGTATTCTTGAGGAATGGACTAAAATTCCGAAAGCGGAAATTGTGGGTACGAACTTGGGTATTCATTTTCCTCATATCAATCAACCTAAGTATAAAACTCGCTTGCGGCAGGTTTTTGAGCATCACCTACCTGCGGTATTTTCTTCTCAGTTACACCAGTGCTTGATTTCTGCTACCCAACTGAATGGTAAGACACGTATTCAGGAAACAACTGTTACCCCAATAGCCGCACTGACTGGAGAAGGTGTTTATGCTTTAATTGCTATCCAAGATGTGACGGAACTCAGACAGCGTATTCAGAACTATCAGCAAGAACTTCAACAGCGGAAACTAATAGAAGAAGAATTAAAGCGGGCAAAAGTTGAGGCAGAAGCAGCCAACCGAGCAAAAAGTGAATTTGTGGCAACTATGAGCCATGAAATTCGCACTCCAATGAATGGTGTTATTGGAATGACTGAGCTTTTGTTGGATACACAATTATCACCCAGCCAGCGAAATTTTGTCAATACAATTCGCACGAGTGGTGATGCGTTGCTTGCGATTATTAATGATATTCTTGATTTTTCTAAGATTGAAGCAGGGCGGTTAGAGTTAGAACAAGAACCCTTTAACCTGAGAACCTGTGTTGAAGAAGCGTTAGATTTAGTCGTCCCGAAAGCCGCAGAAAAAAATCTCGATTTAGCCTACCAATTTGACCCCAATACTCCCACTTGTATAGTAGGAGATATCACCCGATTGCGGCAAATCTTAGTCAATTTGCTGGGTAATGCTGTCAAATTTACCGAAGCTGGGGAAGTTGTTGTTTCAGTCATCAGTTCTCCCTTATCAGGAAAGCAAGAAACAACGGACAACGGACAACATTACCGAATCCAATTTACAGTCAGAGACACTGGAATTGGTATTCCTTCTGATCGGCTTAATTTACTTTTTAAACCCTTTAGTCAGGTAGATAGTTCTACAACGCGCAAGTATGGTGGAACTGGCTTAGGTTTAGCAATTTGTAAACGCCTGACTGAAATGATGGGTGGGAATTTGTGGGTAGAAAGTCAGGTTGGGCAAGGTTCGGAATTCTCGTTTACTATTATTGCTCAGTCCGCTCCTTCTTCAGACGTTATTGATTTCGATACTCCCCATCCTCAATTAAAAGGGTTGCGGTTACTCGTCGTGGATGATAATACCACAAACCGTCAAATTCTTACCTTACAAGCTCAGTCTTGGGGTATGGTTGTTCGTGCGGCTAAATCAGGATTTCAAGCCCTAGAAATGTTGAATCGAGAGGATGAATTTGACTTAGCAATTTTAGATTATTATATGCCAGAAATGGATGGAGTTACTCTGGCTGAAAAGATTCGTACCTTACCTAAAGGGAAAGATTTACCCTTATTAATTCTGAGTTCTGGAGGCAAACCCAGTCGCAAAGAATTCTATGGGCGAGTTGATTTTGCAGCATTTGTTTACAAGCCGATTAAACAAGCTCAACTTTATGAAGTTTTAGTGCGTATTGCTAGTGGCGAGTGCAGTATTTCTAGACCTTGTGTTGTACAACCTCAATTTAATTCTGAGTTAGCGGAAAGATTTCCCTTAAAAATGTTGTTAGTTGATGATGTGGAAGTTAACCAAACAGTTGCCGTAGAAATGTTGCATCGGTTAGGTTATAACCCTGATGTGGCGAGTAGTGGAAAAGAAGCTTTAGAGGCATTAAGTCGCTGTGACTATGATGTCGTATTTATGGATATGCAAATGCCAGAGATGGATGGATTAGAAACTACCCGTCGTATTCGTCAGCACGTCTCTGAAGGTTTGGAATTGGGGGGTATTGGTGAAAATTTAGAAATTTCTAAACCTGACAACAACTCTAACAATCTAAAATCCATTAGTGTAGCGGCGCGTTCAGGAAGTGTAGCCAAAGACGTTAGCGCAATCCAAAATCTAAAATCCTTCCGTCCTTGGATTATTGCGATGACGGCTAATGCCATGCAAGGCGATAAAGAAGCGTGTTTAAAGGCTGGTATGAATGACTATATCAGCAAGCCAGTTCGGGTTAAAGCGATTATTCAAGCACTGACACGGTATCAAACTTTCCTCTCTAAATCAGGACTAAGTTCTCAAAAAGAAGATGTAGTGTTAGGGGAAAATTCTGTAGCGAAATCTGAACAATTACCGGAAGCAAAGGGGAGAAATTTTTCACAAGATAAATCTGCTTTAGGGGAGTTGAAACAAACCACTACTTCAGAACGTTTAACACCCCCCTTGAAAACAGCAAACCTCGCTGTTGATGGACTAACATTTGCCGAATTAAAGGCTTTAATTGTTCAGGCGGGAGTACTGATTTCTAAAATTGAAGCGGAGTATCAACAGGTAGAAACGGCTTTACCTCTTAACCATCATCTCACTGAAGGGAATATAAGTTCTTTTCCCCCTGTTGTAGAAGTAGGGGAGAGTCAAGCTTCTCTATTTCCTGCAACCGAAGAGACGTTAACCGAATTAAGTTTATCTAACCCAACTCTTATTCGGGTTGAAAGTACTTTACCGGAATCACTAACGCCGCCACAAATAACGAATTCTGAAATTAAAGCACCCGCAATTGATAACGAAGCCTTTGAAGAGTTAAGAGATTTAATGGGGGATGATGTGGAGGATTTTTGGTTAGAGGTTGTTGATAAATTTCTGAACGTTGCACCTTCAAAATTACAAGCTATTAAAGATGCAGTAAATCAAGGGGATGCAGAAGGCATAAAAGCGGCTGCTCATGCTTTGCGCGGTGCTTGTACTACAATTGGTGCAACACCTCTATTTCAACTGTGCAATGAACTGGAACAAATGGGGCGTGATGGGATTATAGAGGGTGCAGAAACATTAGTATTAAAAATTGAAATAGAGTATCAACGGGTAGAGATGGCTTTGCCTTTGGTAGCTGGTTTTAAATAATATGATGTCCGGCAAATCACCCCTAATAAAAAGTCTCCCACTCTCCCCCTCTCCCCCTCTCCCCCTCACTCTTTTTTAGGGTCATTCAACCGGACATGATATAAACTATGTTTTAGGGAGTGGGGAGTGGGGAAGAAAATGCAACTGTACCTCACCCATTTGAGAAATGCTATGGTGAGGGCGCATATCGATGCGCCCCTACTGATTGTGGTTCAAGGACTTTTTTACATAAGTCCTATCAAAAATGTAGCCCTACAAAATTGAATGCTGGTTAGCTTTGTTGCTTGTTTAAACGAGTGTATGATCGCGTTCAAAACTCTGAATTACTTTCTGATATTGTGCCCGTTCAAACGCACTTGGATCAGCAACATTTACCTGACTCATTGTACCAATCATTTGTTCAACGGAAGCATATTCATGTTCCTCCATCCAATGAACCACTTCACGTTCAATTTGTGCTAGATGGTTAATTCCATGACGCAGCAGCGCCGAACAAACATGAGTAACGGAAGCACCAACCATTAACATTTTTACCACATCCAAACCTTTTTGAATTCCAGTTGTCGCCGCTAAATCACATTGAATGCGACCATACAATAACGCAATCCACCGCATCGGCAAGAGCATTTCTTGAGAACTACTCAATACCAAATGATGCCAAACATCAAGTTCTTCCGGTGATATGTCTGCTTGCATAAAGCGGTTAAATAACACCAAACTATTCGCCCCTGCTTTATCTAATCTGGATGCCATATTTGCCAGATTACTAAAGAATGGACTCAGTTTTACCGCTAAAGGTATTGTTACATCAGCACGCACCGCCTCAACAATATCTAAATAATTTTGTTCCACTTGTGCGCCCGTTATATGGGGATCAGTGGGAATATTATAAATGTTGAGTTCTAAGGCATCAGCACCTGCGGCTTGAATTTGTTTGGAGAAGTCAACCCAATCCCCCAAACTCGAACCATTCAAGGAAGCAATGATAGGAATATCTACCATTTCTTTCGCTTTGTGAATATGTTCTAAATAGGTTTCTGGCCCAACTTTAAAACTTTCTGGTTCGGGAAAATAGGTCAGCGCTTCAGCAAAACTTTCCGTTCCATAGGTGGTATGGTGATGCAATTCGTACTGTTCAATTCTTAACTGTTCAGCGAAAATACTGTGCAATACAATAGCACCCGCACCCGCATCTTCCATCCGTTTAACATTATCAATTTCTTCTGTAAGCGGTTGTGCGGCGGATGGAACGATAGGCGATCGCAATCTTAATCCCAGATAGGTTGTGGTTAAATCCATTGTCCGTTTTCCTTTTTTTTGGGGTGCAGAGACGTTGCATTGCAACGTCTCTACAGAATGTCATTGATTGCTATTAGGCTTTGATGGTTTGTTCCGTTGTCGTGGTACTGTTCGATTTGCCGTTACCCTGTCCGTTGTGAACTTCTAACTGACGTGCAGCTAGATATTGATACATTTGCCAACGGGTATTAATATCATGTTGGGCTTCTTGTAGCAGGCGTTTTGCATCTTCGGGTTTGCTTTTGGTGAGCATTTTAAACCGATTTTCTTCGTACATGGATTTTTCCACTGGGAATTTTGGCGATCGCATATCCAGTTGCAATGGATTTTTTCCATCATTTACTAAGTCTGGATTGTAGCGATACAATAACCAACGTCCCGCCTCTACCATTGCTTTTTGATGATTCATTGCCGTGGTCATATTAATCCCATGAGCAATGCAGTGAGAATAGGCAATAATTAACGATGGACCATTGTACGCTTCGGCTTCCAAAAACGCCTTTAACGTATGTTCATCCCGCGCCCCCATCGCCACACTTGCCACGTAAACATTGCCGTAAGTCATGGCAATTAAACCGAGATCTTTCTTCGCCGCAGGTTTCCCACCCGCTGCAAATTTTGCAACCGCACCGCGAGGCGTTGCTTTTGATGCTTGACCTCCTGTATTAGAATAAACTTCGGTATCCAGAACTAGGATATTGACGTTACGACCACTGGCAATTACGTGGTCTAAACCACCGTAACCAATATCATAGGCCCAACCGTCACCGCCAATAATCCAAACACTCTTTTTCACTAAATAATCGGCAAGACTGAGTAATTGTTTGGCTTCGGAAGAATTGATTCCTTGGAGTTTTTGTTTCAGTTCAGCAACCCGTTCCCGTTGTTCCCAGATATCCGCTTCAGACTTTTGTTCAGCGTTGAGAATAGCACTGACTAAATTATCCCCAACTTCAATCGCTAATTTCTGAAGTAATTCGGCAGCAAATTGCGTATGCTTGTCAATGGAAACACGGAATCCTAAACCAAATTCAGCGTTATCTTCAAACAAACTATTCGACCAAGCAGGTCCACGTCCATCCGCATTTTGTGTCCAAGGTGTCGTCGGTAAATTACCTCCGTAAATTGAGGAACAACCCGTCGCGTTAGCAACCATCATGCGATCGCCAAATAACTGAGTCACTAACTTAATATAAGGTGTCTCACCACACCCAGCACAAGCACCAGGGAATTCAAATAACGGTTCTTGCCATTGTTGCTGGCGGATGCGATCCAAGTTTAAAACTCGGCGATCTGGATTGGGAATTTGTAGGAAGAAATCCCAATTTTCCCGTTCTTGTTCCCGTAGCGGTAACTGAGGTTCCATATTAATGGCTTTCAGTTTAGGTTGAGATTTATTCTTCGCCGGACAAACATCCACACAAATTCCACAACCTGTACAATCTTCCGCCGCGACTTGAATCGTAAATTTCTCTCCGGCAAACTCTTTATCCTTGGTATCGATAGACTTAAATGTGGCAGGTGCAGTTTCTATAACCTGTGCATCATAGGACTTACCGCGAATTACGCTATGCGGACAAACCATGATACACTTGCCACACTGCACGCAAACATCTGGGTCCCAAACGGGAATTTCTAAGGTAATATTACGTTTTTCCCATTTCGTTGTACCCGTGGGATACGTCCCATCAATCGGCATAGCACTAACGGGCAAATCGTCCCCTTGACGGGCAATCATTTTACCCAAAACTTGGCGGACAAATTCCGGTGCTGTATCGGGAATGGGTGGGTTTAGTTCAACAGTGCTATCGACGCGATCAGGAATTTTAACGTCATACAAATGAGCCAACGTATTATCCACCGCTTCAATATTCATGCGAACAATTTCTGTCCCTTTCTTGCCGTAAGTCTTTTCTATCGACTTCTTAATTTTGGCGATCGCTTCCTCTCGCGGCAATACATTCGCTAGGGCAAAGAAGCACACTTGCATAACCGTATTAATGCGCCGTCCCATGCCACTACTAAGGGCAACTTGGGTCGCATCAATCACGTAAACTTTGAGTTGCTTCTTAATAATGTCGTCCTGCACCGGACGCGGCAAATACTTCCAGACTTCATCCGGGCTATAGGGACTATTTAACAGCAAGATAGAACCCACAGCCGCACAACTCAATACGTCTAATTTGCTGAGGAATTCCCATTGATGACAAGCGACAAAATTCGCCTTGGTAATTAGATACGTTGAACGGATCGGTTCTGGGCCAAAACGTAAATGGGAAACGGTGACAGAACCTGACTTTTTAGAGTCATAAACAAAGTAACCTTGAGCGTAATTATCGGTTTCTTCGCCAATAATCTTGATTGAGTTCTTATTCGCGCCAACAGTACCATCTGACCCTAATCCATAGAACATTGCCCGGACAACGTTATCAGGTTCTGTACTAAAATTGGGTTCATAGGACAAACTCGTATTCGTCAGGTCATCATTAATCCCAATCGTAAAATGATTCTTGGGTTTTTCACTAGCTAGGTTATCGAAAATACCCTTAACCATTGCTGGGGTAAATTCTTTCGAGGATAACCCATAACGTCCACCCACAATCGATTTTAGATTTTGGAGTTTGGATTTTAGATTGGTGTCGGAACCAAAGTTAGCTTCATGGATGGCAGTGACGACATCTAAATATAAGGGTTCGCCGCCTGCACCGGGTTCTTTGGTTCGATCTAAAATGGCGATCGCTTTCACGGTTTCGGGCAATGCTTCCACCAACCGTTTCATATCAAAGGGGCGATATAATCGTACTTTCAAAACGCCTACTTTTTCGCCTTGATTAATCAGATAATCGACGGTTTCATGGACGGTTTCGCAACCCGACCCCATCAATATAATCACCCGTTCCGCATCAGCATCACCCTGATATTCAAATAATTGATAGTGCCGCCCCGTTAGTTCACCAAACTTGTCCATAATGGTTTGGACAATATCCGGACAAGTATTATAAAAAGGATTAACAGTTTCCCGCGCTTGGAAATAAACATCGGGGTTTTGTGCTGTACCTCTTAGTACTGGGTGATCCGGAGTTAAAGCACGATTCCGATGTGCCATTACTAGTTCATCACGAATCAGAACTCGCAAGTCATCATCGGATAGTAATTCCACTTTTTGAACTTCGTGAGAGGTGCGGAATCCATCAAAGAAATGGATGAAGGGAAGTCGTGCTTCTAAAGTAGCAGCGTGAGCAATGAGTGCGATATCATGGGCTTCTTGTACGGAGGCTGACGCTAATAATGCCCATCCCGTAGAACGACACGCCATTACATCTTGATGATCGCCAAAAATAGATAAACCTTGGGCAGCTAGCGATCGCGCTGCAACGTGTAATACGGCTGAGGTTAATTCCCCCGCAATTTTATACATATTCGGGATCATTAATAATAATCCCTGAGATGCGGTAAATGTAGTCGTTAAAGAGCCACTTTGGAGGGCACCATGCACCGTACCCGCAGCCCCCGCTTCACTCTGCATTTCCACGATTGAGGGAATTGTACCCCAAATGTTAGTTTTGCCTTCCGAAGCCCAGGCATCCGCCCACTCACCCATCGGCGACGCAGGGGTAATTGGATAAATCGCAATCACTTCATTAAGTCGGTAGGCAACCTGAGCAACTGCCTCGTTACCGTCTAGGGTGGCAATAGTTCTCTTATTCATACGTTACGCCTTTATTTAGATGCTGAATCATGCCCTTGGGGAAAGCTGGGATTTTGCTCCCAATTCTCGGTTTATTCTGAATACTGCATAATGTTTCTTTTTTCCCATACAAGAACACCGAAACTGTTGAGATCGTGTTACTACGAATGCTGAAGGAAAACGCCTCTTTTAACAACATTTAAGTTGTTTTTTTCGGGATACAGAAGAGGCACATCCACTTCCACCCTGCCTTACTGACCGTGATTCAGGGATTTTTTTAAGGGTTTTTTAAGGTTCCGTTTTTCTCCCTGACACTTCCTATTATCTAACAAAAATTTATCAATGAAGGCAGAAATTTTTTGTTAAATTCTATAAAACTTGTGATGGACATAGTTGGGAAATTTCGCTAAAATAAACTGTATTACTTTTTACAGCTCTGTTGAGTTTTTAAGAAATAAGCCAGAAGACAATAGTTAAGAAATATTGTATTTCGTAACTATTTCCATCGGATTTTCATTTTTATTTACGGCAGATGGGAACTGGATGAGGTACACAACTCAGTCTGAAGGTTAGAGATAAAGCCTGTTCTACTCCTGACTTGATGACTTGGTGATTTCTGAATTCTGGTGTAATGCAAGTCTTTATTAATAAGTTTTTGAAATTGGATATCTTGTTGTAACAGGGGGTTTCTAAAAATGATGTTAATACCAACTATGCCGGATGTTCTTTGGTTAAATGTCAGCCCTAGTTTCCAACGTTTTGATCGTCCACTGCTGCGTTACTTGTCCCAGCAGCTATTAATAGCTCAATGGGAATATCTACAAAATCCAGATGAACCCAGTTCGATGGATGCACCCTTAGCGTTACTTCATGATTATCTCAAATCCTCTAATCAACCGATTAATTTAATCGGTCACAGTACGGGCGGATTATTGGGACTGCTGTATGCTCGTCAATATCCAGAACGAGTCAGATCGTTAACCCTATTATCCGTCGGAATCCATGCAGCCGTTAACTGGCAAGCCCACTACTACGTTCAACTCCATTTATTACGGTGTAGTCGTCAAATGATTCTCACTCAGATGGCTTATAAATTATTTGGCTATCACGATAGATCAATCATTAAAGGACTAGTTAAAATCCTAGAGCAAGATTTAGACAGTTCTCCCTCACCTCACTCTTTATTTCAACGAGTTTCTGTCCCTGTCGGTGGAGTTTCTGTCCCGTTAATGATCTGTGGAAGTCGGGATGATAGCGTTGTCGATCCGAACCAATTGCAAGGATGGTTATCTTGGTTAAAAGACGGCGATCGCTTGTGGGAATGTTTGGAAGGCGGTCATTTTTTCCATCATCTTTATCCTGAATCAGTAGGGACTCAGATTTTGGACTTTTGGCAATCTTTAGGTTCTGAGTCTATCATGCACTCCCCATTTTCAACCCATATTCCGCACGACAAAATGTAGTACGTTGCCCGTTGCATTCTAAATATAAAGACCAACAAGCCGTTGAACGTGGGTTTCGCTTGTCTTTTAGACCCCATGTTCTTAACCGATAGTGTTTTCCTCAAATCGCCGGAACGGATTGAAGCTTTATAAGTTTATAGTAGGTTAACTCCTTGGATAGACGAGGGATATAATTTGTGGCGCTAAAGTTTAATTAAGTAAGTTTCAATTGATAAGTTTGAATAGACTTAAGATGGAAGTTTACTCCAATTCAACTCTTGTTGACTAAACAAGATTTGTTCAGTTTTCATCCCCTAACTTTCTAGGTGAGCAAGCTCTTAATCTAGTTTCCAAGAAACCGCCATGAAACTACCAAACCAACAGAACTCAAGCCGAAAGCTGGTTAGCTACTTGGGAATCCTGAGCGCCAGTGTTTTAGTTAGTCTTCCAGCATTAGCACTTATTACTCCCAACTCTACAAACTTTAATAATTCTAGTAGGCTTGACACAACTATAAGAAATGGACAATTCTTAGCTCAGAACTCAACAGGAATTACTGCACCCAATCGTTCTAGCACTGGTGGGACTCAACAAAATCCAACCGGAACGAATAATTTCCCTGCCAACGGTACGGGTACAATTCAACAAACTCCGACTGGAACGAATAATTTTCCTGCCAACGGTACGGGTACAACTCAACAAACTCCGACTGGAACGAATAATTTTCCTGCCAACGGTACGGGTACAATTCAACAAACTCCAACTGGAACGA
>DNGI01000441.1:13423-16705 GCA_003486645.1 Cyanobacteria bacterium UBA11370
ACTCAACAAACTCCAACTGGAACTAACACATCCGGACAACCTTCTACTGGCGCTACCAGAGGAACCATCCGACTGAACCCACGACAGGATGCTTTCACTCAATACATGAATGTTGGGTATGCCGCAACTGATCAAAGAGACTACCAAACCGCTTTGATTAACTTTAGAAGGGCACTTAACGAACGTCCTGGCAATCCTTACGCTGTCAGAGCGATTCAAAATGTAGAAAGTTATATTCAACGCCAGCAGAGTCGTTAGTTCAACTCTCGGTTTTCATGATTTCAGATCCCCGACTTCTTGAAGAAGTCAGGGATCTTTGGATTTACGAATCTTGAGTTGATTGTTCTGCGGCATCAAGTTGTTTAATAACTTCCTGAAGAATCACCTGTGGATCACTCGTTTCAATACCTAACTGTTGAGCAATTACTTGAACTAAATTAGGATCATTCTGTAACCTGATCAACAACTCATCCACGGTAATAACTTCGCCTTGGGGTACTTCCTCAAATGTGGGTAATTGCTGAATTGTGGAGTCTCCCGCAGAATCAATTACAGGTGCAGATAGCTTGGGTTCAGCATCGGGTCCATCATATTCCCATACCAGCCCAGTATGCTCCCTCGTTAACACTTGAGAGCCAATTTGATACGCCGCTTCTCCAATTTCCCGAAGTGATACCGTTGATTCAATGATTTCCCCTAGTTGCACCATTCGCAGTGCTAATTCATGATTTGATGCCCGCGATGCTAACACGCCTTCTCCAAACCGATCCAGCCACGCCACCCATTCTGCCGTAGTGGTACGCCCGTTGAGTCCGTCAAAAAACTTCACAACTCGCGCCTGCTGCCAGCCATGCGCCACCCCTTCTAATAGCTGCCGAAACATATACTCAAAATCGGCATCTTCCAAAGGTTTAGGTGGGGGAGTATCCTCAATTGTAGGGTGGGTATGGTGTCTGCCACCAAACAGACGCTGAAATAATCTCTTCAACCACCGCCAAATCCGTCCGATCATCTGCCCCCTCCCTGTTGTGTTATTCCGATTTTAGATCTGCTGAGGGAAGTAGGGAATGAGGAAGATTAAATACGTAAGGAATTTGATTAAATAAGTTACAAGTCTAAGTCCTCTATTTACACCCTACCCGTTGCTAACACCAAAAATATTTGATAATTCTGCACACCTCTAGGGGTAAAATACAGCATCTGGTGTAGTGGAGACAATGAGAATCCTTGCAGCGACTCTTACGGATATCTAGAATTATCGATACTATCAATGAATGGATCGGCCGCCTCACCTATTGGTTAGTCCTACTAATGGTGGCGATCGGTGTGTGGAATGTCATCGGACGTTACCTGGGGCGTTCCGTCGGGCAAAACTTGAGTTCTAATGCCTTTATTGAGGGTCAGTGGTACCTATTCGATTTAGTATTTCTTTTGGGTGCCGCTTACACCCTCAGACATGACGAACACGTTCGGGTTGATATTTTTTATAAAAACTGGTCTGCCAAATGGAAAGCCTTAGCTAACTTAATTGGGACATTATTATTCTTAATTCCGTTTTGTTTAATGGTCATTTATTTCTCCTGGGAAACCATTCTTAATTCCTGGCGGATTTTGGAAGTGTCCCCTGATCCGGGCGGTTTACCCCGTTACCCAATTAAATCCATGATTATTATTGGCTTCGTACTACTCATTTTTCAGGGTATATCAGAAGCCATCAAAAACTGGGCAATTTTTACAGGTTATTTAGCACCACAGGAGGACTATCATGACCCTGACGCTGGCGTATGAATGGTTAGGGCCAGTGATGTTTGCTGGTGCTTTAGTATTCCTTTCGATGGGCTACCCGGTAGCTTTTTCCTTGGGAGGGGTAGCGATCGCATTTGGTATTTTGGGGGTCATTTTAGGTGTTTTTGACCCGATCTTTCTTACCGCCATGCCCCAGCGAATTTTTGGGATTATGGCGAATTATACGCTGCTAGCCATCCCTTATTTTATTTTCCTAGGAGCAATGCTGGAGAAATCTGGAATTGCGGAACGATTACTAGAAACAATGGGGATTTTGTTTGGACGTTTGCGGGGAGGGTTAGCGTTAGCCGTTGTTGTGGTAGGGGCGCTACTGGCGGCGACGACTGGGGTTGTGGCGGCGACGGTGGTAGCAATGGGGCTAATTTCCTTACCTGTAATGCTGCGTTATGGTTACAACAAAGAACTGGCAACGGGTGTAATTGTCGCATCCGGGACGTTAGGGCAAATTATCCCGCCGAGTGTGGTACTGGTGGTACTGGGGGATCAATTAGGTGTTTCCGTCGGAGATCTATTTATTGGTTCGGTAATTCCAGGTTTGATGATGGCGGGTGCGTTTGCCGCTCATGTGTTAATTGTGGCATGGCTGAAGCCGAGTGCTGCGCCTGCGTTACCTGCTGAGGTGCGGGAGATTGGGGGGAAAGCGTTAGGAAAGCGGGTTCTGCAAGCGATGGTGCCGCCTCTGGTGTTAATTTTGTTGGTTTTGGGCAGTATCTTTTTTGGCATTGCTACGCCGACGGAAGCGGGTGCTGTGGGGTGTTTGGGGGCAATGGTACTAGCAGCTTTTAACCGTCAGTTGAGTTGGGTTGCCCTTAAACAGGTGTGTGATGCGACGCTGCGAATTACCGCTATGGTGATGTTTATTTTATTGGGTTCGACGGCGTTTAGTTTAGTATTTCGGGGTTTGAATGGCGATCGCTTTATGTTTGATGTTCTCGCTAATTTGCCAGGGGGTAAAGTGGGTTTCCTGGTGGTGAGTATGTTGGTGGTTTTTATTCTGGGATTCTTTATTGATTTTTTTGAAATTGCGTTTATTGTAGTCCCATTATTTGTTCCTGTGGCGGAGACATTGGGATTAGATTTGGTTTGGTATGGTGTGGTTTTGGGGGCTAATCTGCAAACGTCGTTTTTAACACCACCGTTTGGGTTTGCACTGTTTTATTTGCGGGGTGTTGCACCGCCAGAGGTGACAACTTTAGATATTTATCGGGGGGCAATTCCGTTTATTATTCTTCAGTTGATTGTTTTGGTTTTGATTATTACGTTTCCGGGTATTGTTAGCTTTTTGCCATCATTGGGTACTTAGGGAATGGGGAGAGATTGAATGAAAATTTCTTACCCTAAAAATGAACGCGATCGCTTATACTTTTGCGGTCAATTCAACGGACGACGGACTACTGACGACGAACAGACAATTTGGATGCAAATACGCAGCTTTCTATGCCGATAAGCTAATTAATCGGGAGCATCCCGTATTTG
>DNGI01000496.1 GCA_003486645.1 Cyanobacteria bacterium UBA11370
GGGTGATTTGCCGGACATCATATGAGTATCGTTTCAGTCAAGCTGTGACAGCTTGGTGAAACGTTCCGGATACGACGGATAGATGCCGAGGAGTAAGTATATAAAAGCATCAAATAAAAATACAATGCCTAAAAATAAGCTTCAAAGGCTCGTTTTTTACGTATCCTTATTCCTGTGTGGTGTCAGTTTCTTGGTTGTGAGTATAGAAATTTTTTCTTACCAGCAAGAACAGAACCACAGAATTAAGATCGAGAAAAATAAGGGTGAGCAAACAGCGATCCGGAGTAGCAAGCAGATTCAAGAAAAGCTTCTACAATTGCAAAACACAGCCAATTCCATTGCTAGTGATCTTAGTTCTGGAACGTTAACAGATGATCAGGCATTAGAGAGGGCAAAAAAAGAATTAGAGCAAAACCCTGATTTTTTGGAAGTTGGTCTTGCTTATAAGCCTTTTGCCTATAAACCCAACATTCGACTTTACGCGCCTTACTATACTAGGAAGAATGGAAGAATTGAACGAAAGCAAATAGAGAAATTCTACGATTATACGAAGCCACTACCAAAGAATGATTGGTATCACAAGAGTTTAGCAGATGGGTCTATTTGGGTTGAACCTTACTTTGATGACGCTTCTAAAGATATCATCATTGATTATGATGTTACTTTTTATCGAACTGATCCGACAACTAAAAAGAAAACACCAGTTGGAGTAGTTTTTGCTAATTATTCCGTGAATAAAGCACAAGACTTTATAAATTCACTAGATCTGGGCAAATCAGGGTATGGAGTTTTGATTTCAAAGAAAGGAGTCATCCTTGCTCATCCTAACCAAGAGTGTGTCAAAAAACAAAAAACTATCTTTCAAATTGCTAAAGAACTGAAAAGACCAGAAATTGGAGAAATAGGAGAGAAAGCTATTAAGGGTGAAAAAGCAGTAATAGAGTATGAGAATGTAATGACGGGTCAAGATTCCTGGGCTTTTATCGAGCCAATTCCTCTGACAGGATGGTCGATGGTTTCTGTTGTTATTAAAGATGAGAGTATCGTTGATAATAAGGCTAGACGACAGGACTTGATTCGGATTACACTGGAGGTGATTATAGGTTTATTTTGTCTATCAATTATCATCTTCCGTGCTAATCGAGGTAGCCTGAACTCTCTTTGGGCAGTTTCTTCTACCTTGAGTTTTTTATGTCTCGCTGGGATAGGGGTGATCTGGTTTATTGCTTTACGTGAGCATCAGTATAAACATAGAGAAAATCTATTGCTTACCCAGGAAGATGTAAATAATTCATTGAAGACTCAAGATAAACCTTCCGAGCCATTAAAACAACAAGAACCACTCTATATACCTACAGGAATTTTTATTCAATCTATAAAGTTTAATGGCGCTAATGATGTGTTTGTAAATGGCTACATTTGGCAGAAATATTATGATAACATCCCTGATGGCTTATCTCCTGATTTTATCTTACCAGAAGGGTATGAAACCGAAATAAAAGAGGCTTATCGCTATAAAAAAGATAATATAGAATTGATTGGTTGGTATTTTGAAACGAAGCTGCGTCAGAACTTTGATTTCTCAAAGTATCCTTTTGATGCTAATGATGTCTGGATACGCTTATGGCCTAAAGATTTTCACCATAATGGCTTAAATCGGGATGTAATACTGGTTCCAGATTTAACCTCGTATGATATTATTAATCCTCTTAGCCAACCTGGCTTAGAAAGAGATTTTGTTTTAGGAGGATGGACTATTGAAAGTAGTTTTTTTGAATACAAATTTAATACATACAATAGCAATTTTGGGTTTGGCAACGCCTTCACTAAGAATCACTATCCAGAACTTTATTTCACTGTTATTCTTAAAAGAGACTTCATTGGTATTTTTATCGCTAGGGTTGTGCCTCTACTGGTCGTAGCGATACTACTTTTTTGTATGATGCCCCTGAGTCGTGACCACGGTATGGAGATTGTAGGAGCTTGTGCAGGTTTAATATTTGTTATAATTTTGGATCAAATCTCTGTTAGAGGGCAAATTGCTACCCAGGGAATTATTTACTTTGAGTATTTTTATTTTGTAATGTATTTTTTAATACTGCTCGTTGCTGCAAATGCAATACTACTTAAATTGAACAAAAATATTCCTTTAATTTTGTATAAAAATAACCGGATACCAAAGCTTTTTTATTGGCCTACACTTCTGGGGATTTTGTTAATCATAACCGCGTTTACGTTTTGTTTTATTGATAAAAATTACAAAATAAATGGGTCAAAGAACGTCACATCCTCAATCTTATTGAGGACTATTCAACTGGAATTGATATAAAAATGTGACAATGCGTGATATCATGTCCGGCAAATCACCCCTAATAAAAAGTCTCCCCCTCTCCCCCTCTCCCTCTCTCCCCCTCACTCTTTTTTAGGGTTATTCAACCGGACATGATATGACCACTTATCTCAGCTATTTTTGAAGTGCTTGTTGAAACGTCTTAATCGCATCCACATGATTGACCCTATTGATGCAACGTAACAATAAATCTAAATCAATCCCTTTTACTTCCTCACTAGTGGAAATCTTTTCATAGTGAAGTGTATTTCCTTCTCCCCGCAGGTGATAAACTTCTAACACTCCATCTTCCCAAAACCAAACTTCCTTTATCTTTAGTCGCTTGTATGCGTCCAACTTATTGATACCGCCACTGGAAAACACCACCTCGATCGCCAAATCAGGACGTACACGATCAGGGGCTAGTTTATAGGATTTATCTGCTTCTCGCTTAACACCTCCTGTTTCACTTTCCAGCGTCATTGATCCCGTTGGAGTAAAGTCAAACCCTGCCATGAGCAGGTACAATTCCAATAATGCACCAATCCTTTCTTTTACAGTTTCGTGGGGTTCTCCTGGCATTCGTCGTATCTCCAAAACTCCATCTAAAAAAGAGAGTCGATACCCTGGACGATCTAACAATTGTTCAACGGCTTTGAATTCTCTCCAGGTGAGTCCCTCAAACAAAAGGGGTGATTCCTTTTTAGGTGTTGCGATCGTTGCTGAGGTCATTTTTTGTTGTTGGTTGTTGGTTGTTAGTTGTTAGTTGTTAAGCTGCCCTTGCATTTAATTTGCATATAGTCAGCCGCTAGGATGCCTGTCAGCATTGGGTTTTTGAATTTTGAATTTTGAATTTTGAATTTTGAATTGCTTAGTTGTTGGTTATTTTTACTACTGACAACTGATAGCTGGCGGCTAAATAAAACTAGGCGTGGGATGGGTCTCTTGCCCGTCCAAACTATGCAATTTAAATGTGGAATAGCTTAAGCTTAATACGACCAGGACTTTACTGTACAACCTGACGCATATATTTACCCCACAACTGAGCCGCTTGACCACTACTTCCTGATGTGGGAGAATTATTATCATTGCCTAACCATATGCCTGTGACGATTTGATGGCTAGGAATGTAACCAATAAACCACAGGTCAACGTTTTTATCCGTAGTGCCCGTTTTCCCGGCTTCTCCTAATCCAATTGAAGCACTACTACCTGTGCCGCCTTGGACAACTCTCTGAAACATAGTATTTAGGGTACTAGCAACCGCAGGTGAGACGGCTTGTATGCCGCGTTCCCCGTTTTCCTCAAAGGTGTAAATCACGCGACAGGTTTGGGGGTTATTGTCGTCGGTGCAATCTCCACTATCGAGAATTCGTTTAATACCATGGGGACGGTTCCAAACCCCATTATTTGCGATCGCCGCATAAGACCCGGTAATTTCTAGAACGTTCACTTCACTCTGCCCAATGGCTAAACGGGGAACGGGTTTGAGTTTTGAGCGAATACCTAGTCGTTGCGCCAGTTCAATGACATTATTTAACCCCGCATCTTGCGCCACTCGAACCGCCACCACATTCTCAGAAAGTGCCATCGCCGTGTACATATCAATATTACCGCCACTACGACGGCAACCTGCAAGACCTAATAAAGGGGCACAGGAATAAGTTTTGCTGGGTGGTATCCCTTGTTCTAAAGCGGCGGCATAGTCAAAGAGTTTGAAGGTCGAACCCGGTTGTCGTTGGGCTTGGGTGGCGCGATTAAACTGGCTTTGTTGATAGTCTACTCCACCCACTAAGGCTTGGATCGCTCCATTGCTCGTATTCAGAGTAACGATCGCACCTTGGGAAAATCTTAAATTACTTCCGCTGGTATTGACAAAACTACGGAGTGATGATTCGGCTTTGGCTTGAGTGGAGAGATCGAGAGAGGTTTCGACAATAAAATTGCCTTCTTGGGCTAAGTCAGTGCCTAGTAAAGCCCGAAGTTCCTCAAAGATGTAATTATAGAAGTAGGGAGCTTTGGTGCTGGAGAGAAATTCTCGTGCTTTGGGACTGACTTCAATACGCGATCGCCTTGCCCGTGACGCATCTTGGTCACTAATCATGCCTAAAGCCCGCATTCGAGTAATAACGCGATTACGGAGTTGTAGAGCAGTATCATAATCTTGAATTGGATTATAACTATTGGGGGCAGGCAAAATGGCGACTAATGTTGCCGCTTCTGAGAGGGTCAAATCCTTAGCTGTCTTATCAAAATAAAACTGAGACGCATCTTCAAACCCATAAGCCTCAACACCCAAATAGATGCGGTTTAAATACGTCTTTAAAATCTCATCTTTACTATAGAAGGTTTCGAGCTTGAAGGCGACGACTGCCTCCCGAATTTTCCGACCTGCACTATTATCTCTGCCGACGTATTCTGTAAATAGACTACGAGCAACCTGTTGGGTGATTGTACTTGCACCTTCCCGAATTGTACCACCGCTAATATTCCTCACCAATGCCCGTAAAATACCATAAGGGTCTACGCCAAAGTGCCAATAATAGCGACTGTCTTCAGACGCAACCACCGCTTTGGGTAGGTAAGGAGAAAATTCGGATAAGCGCCTGAGTTCCCGGTGGACTTCGGTACGAGGTTTTCGTAAGGGGGTTCCGTCACTGGATTTGATCACAAATGGCCCTTGAATCCCTGTCGGTAAGGGTCGCACGGGTACTTTGAGCCACTCAACAGCTATAATTAAACTGACTAAAGCCGTTAAACCCCCAATCCCGTAGAGGCTGTAGCGAATTGCCAGGATATACCATGGGGGAGGATCGACGTACTCCAGTCGTACTGATGCGGCTAATTCTGGGGGACCAATGGTGAGGATATCCCCATGACGTAATACTAAAGACGGGAGTCGGCGTTTTCCTCGATAAATACCATTGGTAGAGTTTTCGTCTTTAATAATAAAGCTTCTGCCCGAACGTCCATAGCGCTCTAAAGACAGATGAATCTGACTAACGACGGGATTGCGTACCACGATATCACAGGACTTAGAACTGCGTCCCAGTAAATAGCGATCGCCCAGCAAGGGATAGACTTCGGCTTTATCGTCACCTGCGTCTTGTACCCACAATTCTGGTACTTTAGCATTGGGCTTAAGCGCCAGTGCCTGAAAGTTAACTCTTGCTTGGATGGTCTGAACTGCCTGTGTAAGCTGACCTAGTAGCGTTTTCGGCGGTTGTGGGGGCTGAGGAGAACTCATGTTCTAAGGGATAAGCGATTGGCGTTGGCGCTGATCGAAGGCTGAGGAACGGTGGAGCTGTAATGCTCATGACCTTATCGTAGCGTAGTCTAGAAATGGGGAGTGGGGCAGGGGACAAGGGGGACGAGG
>DNGI01000481.1:0-521 GCA_003486645.1 Cyanobacteria bacterium UBA11370
ACTCCCCACTCCCCAACTTACTCAAATTTGTGCTATAAATAAAATCTTTGAGATCTTATCGGGTGGAGTAATCAAATAGAATGAAACAAGTGGGAACTCATCTGGTAGTTGACGCATGGGAAGCCCCTCACGACCTTCTCAATGACCCGGAGGGAATTCGCCGCGCCTTAATTGATGCGATTTCTGCTGGAGAAGCAACCCTCATAGATTTATGTGTACACCAGTTTAGTCCCCACGGAGTAACTGCAACGGCGACTTTGGCTGAGTCTCATATCGCCATACACACTTGGCCTGAACATGGATATTTTGCCGCTGATTTATTCTTTTGCGGTCAGGGTAAGCCTAAAGACGCGATGAAGCTTTTGCAAACTGCGTTGAAAGCGAAGCAGGTCAGGATGAGAGAAATGCCTCGCGGTTTTGAGGAACCTGTAGACATAAAAGACCAAATCGCAGAACCAGCTTACCCAATTCGCTACGAATATCCTGTTCCTCTATAACAGGGTGTGGTCACGCACCAGTAT
>DNGI01000481.1:735-4579 GCA_003486645.1 Cyanobacteria bacterium UBA11370
GGGTGTGGTCACGCACCAGTATGTGTTCAGGAGGACAAGGGGGATAAGGGGGGACAAGGAAGGTTTTTCCTCTCTACCAACTACTTCTGAACACACCCTCTATCTATTTGCTTTTGATTAATTGGTAATTCTCGCTGACGGCTAACCGCTGATTGCTGACTGCTCAAAGTATAGCTCACCACATGATTGATGAAGGGCAAGGGACAAAAACCTTGCTCTTTTTGATTGGCAGCTCATAATGGTGATTAGGAATAGCGATTTGTACTCTTAGACGCTAATGCCGCTAATGCGTCAACTTCACACAGACTAACCCAGTGGCGACCTTCAAAAGCATCCTTGATATCCACAGGCGTGGTTGAGTAACGGATTGGTTACATCACCTCGGAGGAGACCAGCGTGTTAAAAACAATCTTACTTTGTTTAATTTTTATCATAGGTCTGACACCAGCTATAGTTTCTCTAGGGTGGCTATGGATACACCAACGATCTAAAGAACGCGCACAAGCTAGGTTAAGAGACTCGATGCAAACCTCAACAATTAGGGTTGTGTCCAGAAATCATCTGCCTCCAGATCAATATTATCTTGAAGGAGTTGGGTATTTAATTGGTGATATTAGCTGTCAATTTAATGCTCGTTCAGCTTATATTCGTTGCGCTGTTAATCCATCTGGTCCCTGTCAGAATTGTCCTCATTACCAACCGAAGGATTAAAGATTGAGGGGGTGAGGGGGTGAGGGGGAGAAATTTTAGTGGGGGTGATTAGCTGGATATCAGATCATTCGATAGTTTAGGAGTTTAGGAGTTTAGGAGTTAGTTTAGCCAGTCTCAATTAAGTATGAACGCCCCGTTGCCTATTTCCTTTTAAAATAAATTTTCTTCACAACTCAAGTTTAAAACTGGTGTAAGGATACCCTTCATTTTTACAAAATACTTGGACTGAAACTGATAAAAATTATGCACATTAGTGTAGAAACCTTTACGGTACAAAAGCGCTTTCCCTTAACCATCAGTCGGGGTACTACTTCTCAAACTACTAATCTATGGGTGCGGATAGAAGAACAAGGTACGGAGGGGTGGGGAGAAGGTTCTCCGTTTGCGATCGCCCTTAATTCCCACACGACATCAGCACCCAAGCCCAATCTTTTAACCTCTATCGAAACGGAAGTTTACCAAAGTACCGGAATTCTATTTGAAGCACTAGACGTTGTTGCTCCTATGTTAGAAGCATTTAGCCCTTGGGAGCGACAAAAGATTGAACGAGTTTTAGCAGAAGCTGAGGTACCTTCAGCAGCTTGGGCATCAATTGATTTAGCATTATACGATTGGTTGGGGAAGCAGGTGGGACTTCCCCTGTGGCGTTTGTGGGGGTTGAATCGTCGCCGAATTGTGCCTATATCTGCTACCGTGGGTATTAATTCTCCGGAGGGAGCAAGGCAGCGCGTGCGGGATTGGTTGCCCTTAACTGGGGGTGGTATGCTGAAAGTTAAACTCGGTTCTCCTGAAGGAATTGAGGCGGATCAGGAGATGCTGTTAGCGATTCGAGATGAAGCACCCCAAGCGCAACTTACCGTTGATGCGAATGGGGGTTGGAGTGTTAATGAAGCGTTGAAGATGTGTAGCTGGTTGGAGGAATTTGGAGTAAAGTATGTAGAACAGCCCATTGCCGCAGGACAAGAAATCGATTTACCGCTGTTGTATGAGCGATCGCCGTTACCGATTTTCGTGGATGAAAGTTGCTTCACTAGCCAGGATATTCCTCCTCTAGCTGACCGCGTTCACGGAATTAATATTAAACTGATGAAATCCGGCGGCTTAACGGAAGCGATGCGGATGGTACATACCGCTAGAGCCTGTGGGTTGCAAGTGATGTTGGGTTGCTATTCTGATAGTACTTTGGCGAATACCGCTGCGTCTCATCTCTCGCCCTTGGCAGATTATCTCGATTTAGACAGTCACTTGAATTTAATTAATGACCCCTTTATCGGTGCGACAATCCAAGATGGATGTCTGATACCAAATAATTTACCAGGACTGGGGGTACAGTACGGTGCGTCTCACCACTAAAAAGCTGCCTGTGCTTTTAAATTGACTGTTTCAATCGAGGGGAAGAGGGGGAGATGGGGAGATGGGGAGATGGGGAGATGGGGGGAGGGTTTAACGGTTTGTTTCTTAACGGAGGAATAGGCAATTTAGATGCAAGGGCAGTCTACCAAGTTACCGTCAAAGATAGTAGATAGGGAAGCCGGGGGCAAGGGGGAATCTGGGGAACTTTCGAGAAAAAAAAGTACGACGTATGAACGTAACTTCGTATAACCAGCGTATCGCAATTTTATTGCATGAAGGAATTCGCGGTGTTCATGGGAAAACTGGACTAACGCTTTTACGGTATGGGGAAGCAACGGTGGTGGCGGTTATTGACAAGCAATGTGCTGGGGAATCCTTATCTGAATTAACGGGTATTTCCTGTAATGCGCCGATTGTGGATTCGGTAGCATCTGCCCTCGCGTATCATCCCGATATTTTAGCCATTGGAATTGCTCCATCTGGAGGTATTTTACCCGATGCGATGAGGCAAGAAGTCAAGCAAGCGGTTGCGGCGGGATTATCGATATTTAATGGTTTGCATACTCCCCTCGCGTCTAACCCAGAATTACAACAACTACTCAAACCCAATCAGTATATTTGGGATATTCGCCAGGAACCCCCAGGATTAAAGGTCGGGAGTGGTCAAGCGCGATCGCTACCCTGCAAACGTATTTTAACCGTTGGCACGGATATGAGTGTGGGTAAGATGTCGGCGAGTATTGAGTTGCATCGATCCGCTTGTCGAAAAGGAGTGCGATCGAAGTTTCTGGCAACAGGGCAAGCGGGGTTAATGATTGCCGGAGAGGGCATACCCTTAGATGGGATTCGGGTAGACTTTGCAGCGGGTGCGGTGGAACAGATGGTTATGGCTTCCGGTTATGACTATGATTTATTAATTATAGAGGGACAGGGTTCCTTATTACATCCCGGTTCAACAGCAACCTTACCCCTAATTCGGGGAACTCAGCCTACGGGTTTAATATTAGTTCATCGCGCTGGACAAACTCACATTCGCAATTGTAATCACGTCCCGATTCCGCCGTTGCCAGAGGTGATTCGATTGTATGAAATAGTTGGTTATGCTGGAGGGGCGTTTGCGCCTGTTAAGGTAGTTGGAGTGGCGCTTAATACAGGTCATTTGGATAATGTAGCCGCAGAGGAGGCGATCGCACAGGTTCAGCATGAAACGAGTTTACCTTGTACTGATGCGGTTCGTTTTGGGGCGGATGTGTTGCTTGAAGCAGTTATTCAGTTTTAGATTTTGGATGCAAGGATTGGGATAAATGCACTTTGTCAGAGTTTCAGTAACTCACAATTAGACATCTCCGGAAATTAGGTTTTCGCTTAGACAGGGTAAGAGTTTCAGATTCTTTATCGGAGATGTCTATTGCATAAATTGGAGAAACTGATTCCTCGTCGTATTGCTCCCATTCACGCTATACTATCCTATGTAGTAGTGTGCAGTTCGAGCAACTCTACACAAGGGTACGTAGCTCAGTGGATAGAGCATCAGATTCCGGTTCTGAGGGCCGGGGGTTCAAATCCCTCCGTACTCGTCAACGAAAAATAAACAACAGGGTTGATGGCAAAAGCGACTCCAGCCCTTCTGCTTCAAGGTCAACACCCATTGCCCTGAATCATTGTGGTCGTGCGATCGCGTTTGGCTTCCCCCTTTCATCAACCCATCAACCTCTTGCAAAAGCGCTTCCTTGCGAAAGTGATACCCAGTTGGGTTCATACGTAGTACTTTCTTTCTCCC
>DNGI01000529.1 GCA_003486645.1 Cyanobacteria bacterium UBA11370
CCTGCCCCCCATCTCCCCCTCTCCCCTACTCCCCTAAGTTACTAATTCAGGATAGAGTAATATTTTGTAAGTATTCGGCGTTGGATTGCAGGCTTGTTCGACAGCTTCGGATAGCTTTTGGAGAGGATAGCGATCGCTAATTAATGCCTCCACATTAATCCTGTGATTAAATACAATATCCGCCGCTAAAGATTGTAGTCGATAGGAGGAACTATAACTGCCTATCAAGTCAATTTCTCGGCGGTAGAGAATGTTGGGATTAATTGGAATTTCTACTTCATCTGGGAACTCGGCAAAAAATAGAATTTTACCCCCTTTACGAGTACAATCTAAAGCTTGAAAAAAGGCTTTTTCACTCGGAACGGCAAGGAGTGTGGTGTCTACTCCCATGTTATCTGTAAGGGCGTGAATTTTATTACCTAAATCGGGGTCACGGGCATCAAAAGCAGCTTCAGCACCAACACTCAAAGCTTTTTCAATGCGGGAGGGCAAAAGATCAGTAGCGATCGCTTTTGCTCCAAAATAGTTTATGAGCATAATAAACATTAGCCCAATGGGTCCAGCCCCGGTTACTAAAATAGTTTGTCCGGGACTAATTTGAGCTTTTTTAACGGCTTTAAGACAGCAATTTGTCGGTTCTACAAAACTCGCTTGTTCAAAACTTATTCCTTCGGGAATCGGAATTAATCCGCCATGGCGAACAATATGACCCGGTACTTTAACGTAATCTGCAAAACCACCGCCACTAGGAGTAAATCCAGCGGTTGTTGTAATAGTTTTATAGGTTTCGCACATTGAGAAATTATCATTTAAGCAGTAGCCGCAGTGCATACAGGGAATGTGGTGCATTACGACCACTTTTTGTCCCACGTTCCAGTTAGTAACCTCTGTTCCAACTGCTGCAATGATTCCAGCGGTTTCATGACCATAAATGCGTGGGGGTTCGTAGAGGGGATAGCGAATCTTTTTAATATCAGACTGACACAATCCCACGACGCGTACTTGAACTAATACCTCATCGGGTTGCAGTTCGGGAACGGGTACATCTTCGTAATTTAATTGATTAACTCCTCGGAATACTTGTGCTTTCATTGGATTGCTTTGACGTTTGGTATTTTATATATCATTTCATTTTTTATTAGAAGTAACATAAGAAAAAATTAAATACATTGGGTCATTGACAAAAAACATATACAGCAGAATGAGGAAGTCAGCCGTCAGGAGTAGAACAGCCTTTAGCTCTCACTTGAATAGCAGAATCTCACTCTTGAGATATATTTTAGTTATAATATCACTTGAATAACTTCTCAAAACTAAAACGTCTCTGTAAGCTGAACGCCTTCAGACTCATAGATATGAGCTATGATGAAGTGTTCAGTTTCGATCAATGTGAGTGTGTAATAGTGATTTCCCAGGATTTTGTCAAAGCTGTAGCGGCTGAACGCGGTTTATCTAATGCGGAATTAGAGGTTTTGTCTCTGGCGATGGAGGGTAAAGGGACGAGTGCGATCGCCAAACAGATCGGGATTAGTGAGGATGCGGTACGTAAGCGGTTAAGTGAGGTGTATCAAAAGTTTGAGATTCCTGGGAGAGGACCAGTTAAACTCACAAAACTGCAACAGATGCTGATGTCTCGCTACCAAGAGTATCAAGGTCACAAGAATGCTGAGACTTTATCTACTTTGAATGAACTTAACCCAAAAGTCCCCCATACCCGACACATTTGGGGTGAAGCGCCTGATGTTTCAGTGTTCTACGGACGTGGAGACGAACGGGTAACGCTGAAGAGGTGGATTGTACAAGAACGCTGTCGGTTGGTTGCAGTTTCGGGGATGGCAGGAATTGGAAAAACGGCGCTGTCTGTCAAGTTGGCGAAAGAAATTCAGGATGAGTTTGAGTGGGTGATTTGGCGATCGCTGCGTCAAGTTCCCCCTATTCAAGATTTCTTAAAAATACTAATTCAATTGCTATCTCCTACTCAAGAAATGACTATTCCAGAAACAGTAGAAGGTCGAGTTTCTTGGCTGGTTAATTATTTTCGTCAGCACCGTTGCTTAGTAATTTTAGATGGTGTTGGGGCAATTCTGCGGAGTGGTTACTTCGCCGGAATTTATCGAGAAGGATACGAAAATTATGGTGAACTTTTCAAGCGTATTGGACAAGAAGCCCATCAAAGTTGCTGGTTGCTAACCAGTCAAGAAAAACTCAGCGAAATTTCGCTACTAGAAGGAGAAATATCTCCGGTTCGTTCTTTAAAATTAACAGGTTTAGGAGAAGATGCACGTTGCATTTTAAAAGAAAAAGGGCTATCTGACGAGAAACAGTGGGGAGAACTAATTAAAGGGTATCGCGGGAATCCTCTACTACTAAAACTGGTTGCTATTACGATTAAAGAAGTCTTTGATGGCAGTGTCAATGATTTTTTAAAAACGACGTTGTTTACTCGTGATGTGAGTGATGTAATTGAGGATATTTTAGAACGATTATCGGAGTTAGAGAAGCGGATACTAGACCATCTTGCTGTCAAGAGAGAGCCAGTTTTGTTTAAAGATTTACAGAAAATTTTTGCTGAAGTCTCGACCCAAGAATTAATTGGAGGAGTGGCTTCGTTGCTACAGCGATCGCTCATAGAACGTTCAGAAGGTGGGTTCACTCTTCCGCCTGCGATTATGGAAGTTACCACTCAATTGATGACCGATTTACAAGAGTAATAATAGGAGAGGTTAAAATGACCGTTTATTGTATTAACCCCAATTGCTTAAGCCGTAGGAATCCGTGCCATTTAAAACTGTGTCAATCCTGTGGTACACCCTTGTGCATTAATTATCGATATCGTCTAGTTTCTCCCTTGATACAACTTGATTCTGGCAGGCATTCGGAAGTTTGGGAGGTTGAAGATTTGGGCGTTGAAGCCGTACAAGGGGAACGGTTCAAAGCAATGAAAGTTTTAAAAAGCAATAATAAAACCTTAGTTCGCCTCTTTCGACAAGAAGCTGAAGTGCTAAAAGAGTTAAACCATCCTGGACTTCCAAACGTTGCTTTAGGAGATGGTTATTTTCGCGTTTCCATTCCCTGTCGTCGTAAACCTTTGCGTTGCTTGGTTATGGCAAAAATTGAGGGTACTAATTTACAAAAATGGGTCAATCAAAAGGGTGTAATTTATCAGGAACAAGCTCTAGAATGGCTTAAGCAACTCTTGAAAATTTTAGAGTATTTACATCATACTAAGTTCTTAATTCATCGAGATATTAAACCCTCAAATATTATCCTGCAACCATCCGGTCAATTAAAGCTAATCGATTTTGGAACGGTGAGGAGAATGGGGCTAACTTACCTTGTTAACATGGGTATGGGGGTAGGAGGTACAACTATTTTTTCACCCGGTTACACTCCCAATGAGATTGTAACTGACGGGATGGCATTACCCCAGTCTGATTTTTATTCCCTTGGGCGAACTCTAGTCTATTTACTAACAGGTATTGAACCCTTGAATTTGCTTGAACAATCGGGTCGATTGAATTGGCGAGAACGTGCGCCACAGGTATCTCCAAAACTAGCGTCTTGGTTGGATTATCTGATGGCTTCATCTCCGTTTGAACGACCCCCAAAGGTATCCTCTATTTTAAATGATTTGGAGGGTAAAACGGTTGAGACGATACCCTTTGCTCCTGTTAATCTGCCTCCGCGCCAACCTCCTCTTGAACCCCCTCAACCTTGGTTAATTCGCTTCAATTTTGCACTTTTCTGTACTCTACTATTAACGGGGTCGTTTTGGTGGCACAGTCAACAGGATAATCAATGGCAAGTATTCCAACAGGAGAATTATCAAACTCAAATGAGACGCTAATTTAACTATACTTCATTAATTCCTGTCCAATAGTTGACGGGTTTCAATCGCTGCTTCTTTCATCGCTTCTTCAGGACTCAATTGTTTGGTCAGTGTCACATGAAGATACCGCTGCAATATTTCGGACGCTTCAGCGTACTGAGGAATAGGAGGACGCAATACTGATTGTTCAACCGCTTGAGAAAGTTCTTTGAAATAAGGATACTTTTTTAAAATTTGAGGTTCAGTAAATAGTGCTTTGCGACTAGGGAGAAATCCTGTATCTAGAATTAACTGACGTTGTGCTTCAGGACGAGTTAGATACTGGATAGCTTCCCAGGATTTTTGGGGATATTTAGATTTTTTAGCAATACCCAAACCCCAACTTCCGTTGCAACCTCCACCGCTATGTCCTGGAACATGAAGTCTCATGGGTAAAACGCCAACTTTTCCCTGAAGGGATGGCATAGTATTGATTTTATTCCAAACATCAGGCCAACCCCGTAAAAAAACAGCATCTCCTTTAGCAAAGGCATCAAATGATTCCTGTTCGCTGTAGAAAAGAACCGAATTTTTCCCAACCTTTGGTGAAATATTCTGATCAAGTGTACTAATTAAAAACTTAACCGCAGCAATCGCTTCTGGTTGGTTGAGTCCAACTTCTAACGTACTTGGGTTAATCCAAAAACCTCCATAACCTTGCAAAACTTCAACAAACATTGCAGATAAACCTTCATACTCACGTCCTTGCCATAGATAACCCCACTTAGCTAGTTTTTGTTTTTGTAGGGCTTTAGAGATTTGAATCAAGTCTTCAAAGGTTTGAGGTGGTTTGTATCCTGCTTTCTCCAACAGATCTTTGCGGTAGTAAAGTAAACCAATATCGGAACGGACTGGAATGCGATAGAGTTGTCCCTGATGATTAAGTCCTGTATTGATATTTTTATGAGAAAATGATTCTAATTCTTTAGGAGATAAAATTTTATCTGACAGATTCAGTAGCCAACCCTTTTTGGCAAACTTACTAATCCAGATAATGTCCATATAAATGAGATCATCAGGGTCTTGATCTCGAAATTTAATGTCATAGAATTTTTGCAGGTCTTGTGTAAAATTGCCTTTTGTGTTTTCTTCCGGTATCAGACGAATTTTAGTCAGACGATGACTTTTATTAAAGTTAGTAATTAAGGATGACCAATAGGAAATTTCTGCCTCGGAAACCCTCAATTTTAAAACGACAGGAGGCCAAGTAATACCAAGGAATAACAAAAGTAAGGCTTGAAACACAGCCAATACTATCCAAATTTTTGTCTTAGCGACTAGCTTTAGGAGTCTCATCCAAGTAAGTCCTTTTAAGAATTGATGTAAGCTGTACAACCCAGAGTTATTTGGCATAAGTTAAGCTTTGAGATTAAAAATTAAAGAGACTAGTAAAATTGAGGAGGCGATCGCTATTTTTCACTCGCCCTCTTCTTTAAAAAAAGTTAAGAAATACAATTTTAAGTTGCATTTATTTACATTTTATCCGGTGAGTGAGAATTAAAAGCTCATATATAGGAGCCGTGTCGGTAAGTCTATTCAGACTTAAGGCTTGACACCAAGCTCAAAGGAGCGTATAACAGACAATATCACACAAGTGAGCTAAAAATTACATAGAAGGGTTTATACCAAGTTGGGTTCATATGTAGTACTTGCTTTCCCCCTTGTCTCCCTTGTCTCCCTTATCCCCCTTGTCCCCCTTGTCCCCCTTGTCCTCCAAGTCTTTCCTATCTACTATCTTTGACGGCAACTGGGTATGAGGTGCATCAGACTTTCGTTATAGATCCAG
>DNGI01000083.1:0-1745 GCA_003486645.1 Cyanobacteria bacterium UBA11370
CCTCTCCCCCTCTCTCCCCCCGCTCCCCCTCTTAATTCTCAATTTTGATAAGAATAAACATATGCTGGGGTTCATCCGCTCAGATATCGCCAACTTAGCCGCTTATACACCCCATCCTGGGGGTGATTCAGGAAAACCCGTTGCATCTTCAATCCCTCTCGATCGCCTGGATACGAATGAAAGTCCTTTTGATTTACCTATTGAGTTAAAGGAAAAGTTAGCTTGGACTTATCAAAAGCTTATTGAGGCGAATCGCTATCCCGATGGGAGTCATGAGGAACTCAAAGGCGCGATCGCAGACTATGTTAATGAATCTGCTACCTTAGACGTACCCATCGCGCCTACCCAGATCTCCGTTGGCAATGGTTCTGATGAACTAATCCGTTCACTATTAATTGCAACGTGCTTAGGCGGAGAAGGTTCTATTTTAGTTGCCAATCCTACCTTTTCAATGTACGGGATTTTGGCGCAGACGTTGGGTATCCCTGTAGTAACAGTAGAGCGTTCTGAAGATAACTTTGAAATTAACTTAGCACAAGCCCAAGGAGCGATCGCCCAAACCCAACTTCCCCCAATTCGCGCCGTTTTCGTCGTCCATCCCAACTCTCCCACCGCTAATCCTCTCACTCCTGCGGAATTAGACTGGCTACGCAATTTAAGCGAAACTATTTTAGTGGTCATTGATGAGGCCTATTTTGAATTCAGCCAAACCTCGGTTGTAAACGAATTGCACGAGCATCCTAATTGGGTAATACTAAGAACATTTTCTAAAGCTTTTCGACTAGCGGCTCATCGTATCGGTTACTGTATCGCTCACCCGGAATTAATTGCAGCGTTAGAAAAAATTCGCTTACCTTATAATTTACCAACTTTTTCTCAAGCGGCTGCTCTCCTTGCCTTAACTCACCGTCAAACCTTACTCGCATCCATTCCTCAAACTATAGCCGAACGTAATAGATTACTTACAGTTTTATCAGAACATCCCGCCTTACAAGTTTGGCCGAGTGCAGCTAACTTCATTTATGTGCGTCCTCGCCAACTCGCAAAACTTTCTACCTCAAATACTTTAACCCAACTTGTTGAACAAATGAAAGCCAAGGGTACTCTCATCCGATGTACAGGAGGTGGATTAAGAATCACGATAGGAAGTACACAGGAAAATACTCGCACAATTGAACGATTGCAAGCAATTTTGACTTCACCAGAACAGAAGATATAGCGGTTCTCATACTGATGAGGTACAAATTCCTAGGTTTTGGGGAGTGGGGAGTGGGGAGCAAAAGTACCTGGCGATTGGAAATCGCGGCTAGACAAACGATGTCCGCCTACGCGGACTGTCTTATAGCAACGGACATATCGGTTAGGACGTTATGTTTGGCGTTAAAGGCAACAGGCAACAGGCAACAGGCAACAGAAAAATGTCCTAACAATTGTGGCGACTGCTATAAAACCCGCGCAGGCGGGTTTAGTTTGTATAGCCTCAGACTTCTAGTCTGTAGGCAATTTGCAACTTTGGGATGCACCCTCTATTAGACCTCTCCAGAAATTAGGTTTTCCCTTAGACAGGATAAGGGTTTGAGATTCTTTTTTGGAGAGGTCTATTTGAGATGTTTAATATCATGTCCGGTTAATTAACCGTAATAAAACTTCCCCCCATCGCCCCATCTCCCCATCTCCCTATCTGCTTTAATTAAGGGTATTCAGCCGGACATCATATAACTCATACCAATTTCATTTATTTGTGC
>DNGI01000083.1:2020-11093 GCA_003486645.1 Cyanobacteria bacterium UBA11370
GCAGGGATTTCGGAAAATGGTATCAGTTACCTGAAATACGCGGTTCTGAATCAGAAATATCTTCACTTTGGCTTGGTGGTGCTGGGGGTAGCTTTCGATGCAGGCGAATTTGGTGTAAACGAGGACCTTCAGCAGACTCAACGGTTAATTCAATCTCTTGATAGTGTAAGGTTTCACCCTGTAGAGGAATTTTCTGAAACTGGTACAGTACAAACCCTCCTAACGTTTGGTATTCGTCAATCACAGGTAAATTTAAATCTAGAAGTTCGTTGACTTCTTCTAAATCCATTTGAGCTTGTACCACAAAGGTTTGCTCGTCCACAATTTGTATCGGTAACTTTTGTGTACTCTCCGGTTCGGGGTGATCGCCGATAATTTCCGCTACCAAATCTTTTAGGGTAGCTAATCCAGCAGTCCCGCCAAACTCATCGACAACCATCACCATGGCTAAATGCGATCGCTGCATTAACGGTAGCAGTTCGCTCAGAAACATAAATTCTGGCACAAACCGCGCAGGACGAATCCAGCGATCAATAGGTGTTTCTAGTGTGAGTTTTCCTTCCGATAAAGGTTGAGCTAACTCTTTAAAGTAAATAATGCCTCGAATATCATCTAACGATTCACCCATCACCGGATAACGAGAGTGATTTGTATGAGCAATTTCTGCTAGCAAAGTTTGAAAGGTTGCTGTACTTGGAATCGCCGCAATGCTAGTACGAGGAACCATCACTTCTGCTGTTAAAACCTCACCAAACTCAAAAACATTATTCAGGAGTTCTCGCTCCTCTGCTTCTAGTCCGGTAGACTCATGCTCAGTCGTAATAATTAGCTGTAACTCTTCGGGCGTTACTTGATTATACCAGCTTTGACCCGTATATTGAACCCCGATAAGCTGTAAGAGCCAGCGAGTTGATTGGTTTAAAATCCAGATAAACGGATTAAAAAATCGGGCGATAACAAGACTAGGGGGACCAAGAAATCGAGCGAGTTGTTCTGAATAAAGCAAGGCGACGGATTTGGGACAGAGTTCTCCTAAGACAATTTGCAAATAGGCAATTAAGAAAAATGCCATTGGGATGGCTAAGGAATGAGCGATCGCCTGATTTGTCTCTGGTGGTAAGGGCAGTTTGGCTAAGAACGTTGCGACTAAAACTGCCATTGTACTCTCACCAATCCAACCCAGTGCCAAACTCGAAAGAGTAATGCCTAACTGAGTTGTAGAAAGGAGGCGATCAATGCTCTGTTGCAGTGCTTGGACAGTTTTTGCTTGAACATCACCTGCATCCGCTAACTGGTTGATGCGCGATCGCCGCACTGAAACCATCGAAAACTCAGCAGTAACAAAAAAGGCATTGATCGCAATTAATAAAAATAGCGATAATAATCGCAATAGAATGTCTTGATGGGTGAGGTTAGTAGACGCACTCAACGTTAAGAGCAGGATCGGACTGGCAACCATACGATTGGTGAAAGAGCAGTTGTTTGTTACTTGTTATTTGTTATTTGTGCATCTGGACAAACAACCAACAACGACTAACCAACAACCAACAAACGGTTTACCTCGCTACGGGAATCTCAGACATTTTCAGCTTAAGTTTTTGCTCAGGATAATCGGTGAGGGTTAAAGAAAGCTGTTTAGCATCATCGAGCAAAGCTGTCGGGATACTCACTGTACCAGAAAATTCCTCGCCATTAGCGGGTAATTCTCCTGGCAAACCTTCGGTAATTGCGCTGAGGGCGCGACCCTTGTCATCGGTGACATTCAAAAAACTATAAAGAAACCGCACCGCATCAGATCCCTCGTTCTTCAATCTTACATTCAGTAATAAAGAACCCCCCTGTAGGGTACTAGAACGAACTTCCAAGCTTACTCCCCGATCCTCAGTTTTGAGCGGTAAATTTAGATTGGAACTTGTACTGGTAAATGATGTTTCTGTGGTAAATACCTCAGAGGGTGACTGTCCCTCCTCCGTTTCAGGTTGAGTACTCTGGGAAGCTTGCTCATCCTTGTTATCAATCGTCTGAGTGTTATCCGTTTGCGAGTCGTCACTCTTGCCATTGATGTAAGCGTGAACGTTGGTTAAGATATCCTTCTCACGCAAAATCGCTACTCCTTCATTATCAGAAGCTTGCTGGTTGTTCACCAACTTTTTAGTCGGGCGAACATCCGGCTGAGTAACGCCTTTTAGGGCTTCGTGACCGACAGTGAATCCCCACATCGCACTCACAAAACCAGCACCTAACATCATTGCCAGTAAAATTAAGGTGAGCGCCACAGTCGAATTTAGTTTCATCTGTGATTTAACCTACTCCCAAAGGTAATACGACCCCTGCAATCGGCTGTAGTTGTATAAAACCTAACCGTTATCATACAGAATGCCTAATCAATCTAAGCTCTTAATACCACTAACAGACCTGTGATCAGGTGTCAACTGCTACCCCATTAATAACTCATGACCAATGGCTAATTATCTCCTACTTCTGCAACTGTGTGATCAAATCCGGACTATGTACTGAGCTAGCTGATGTAGCCTGACTCCGCTTAGAATAATGATAGAATAACCCAAATGATGTCGTAACCAGGGTTGGCCGAGCGGTTGAGGCAGCGAACTCATAATTCGCCCAAGGCAGGTTCAACTCCTGCACCCTGGATTGGAAGCACCCTCTATTAAAAGCAATCAGTCTCCTGACTTCCGACAACGCTACTACCGTGGTGGTACGGTTTCAAAGATAAACTCACTTCCCTCAATTCGGTTGCCTAGAGAGCGACCTGCTGGCGATCGCAGAACCGAGGTATTGAAGGGGTTAGGCAAATCGGGGGTACGAATCACAGGATCACTAGATACCTGCTGATCGAGTACATCATTATAAATTCTGTTGAGCAAATCGGCATCCCGCTCAATTTCCAAATCCGGAAAACCCGCCGATCCCAAACTCCCAAACCCCAGCATATAATTAGCTTGGCGCAGGAGACTACGGTTGAGGTAAAAGTCTCCTGAATCGTTGAAGAACGCTTCGTTCACGGTATCTGGAATGGTTTCTAGACGGATTGGCTCTGAGTCTGAAGGGTCAGTTTGTGCCATAACGCTACTCACTAAGATTGTAGAAGCAGCCGTCACCACTAAAACATTGAGCAACATTCTCAAACGCATCTGCATAATCGTCACCCTCACTTTTTCTCAATACTATCTGATATTTGATTTAAGTATATTGCTCGGTTAATCTTTCCGCAGTACCTATTTTTGACGGATTTTGGCCTAACCATGGATAACATTCAACACCCCCTTGATTCCAACACTTCCATAGATTTAACATCCCAGCGCCAGCTACTGATGGATTTATTTTGCCAATTAGCTTACCAAGAAGGGGATTTTATACTCTCTTCCGGACAGCAAAGTTCCTATTACATCAACGGTAAGCAAGTCACTCTCCACCCTCAAGGCGCATTAACAGTAGGACGGCTAATACTATCCCAGCTACCTATGGATACTGAAGCTGTAGCTGGTTTGACCTTGGGAGCTGACCCAATTGTAACCGCAGTCAGTGTGGTTTCCGCTTTGGAAAATCGACCTATCCCAGCCCTGATTATTCGGAAAGAGACAAAAGGACACGGTACGATGGCTTACATTGAAGGGCTAAGTCTGCCAATGGGAGCTAAGGTTGTGGTTTTGGAAGATGTGGTGACGACTGGACAATCAGCGATGAAAGCTGTGCAACGGTTGCGAGATGCAGGTTACACCGTTGAGCAAGTGATTGCACTGGTAGATCGTCAACAAGGCGGTGCTGAATTATATCAGTCTTCTGGGTTGAAGTTTGAGGCGTTATTTACTATCGCGGAGATTCAGGAGCAATATCGTATTTTGCTCAAGGATAAATCATCACTATGAAACTACAGGAACTCAAGGAAAAAGTGTATGAATGTTGGACAGATCTCAATACGTTCAAAGGTGTTTTAGCTCAACCAGAAAACTTTATACCGGAAATGCAAACGTTCGGGGACTTACGACGGAAGGATACTTGGGTAAAGGCTCTAGTCCGATTTGAATCAACCTTTGCTTATAGAAGCTGTCTGGATGCTTGGTCGCTCATTCTGTACACATTTAATTTTACCCCTGATCGGTGGGACTATGAATATCGCCACGCCATTTTTGAAGAGTTCCTGATGTATTCTGATGCTATTGACCTGATCAAACTTGGTTTAGAGCAACTTTACTCAGTAGATTTTACTCAAAAAGATAGAGAGGAAGCACATGGGTTTTTTGAATTGGTGGCAGAACAACAAGCCAGAAGAGGACTCTCAGCTAACGATATTTGGAGACTTAGAGGAGCTAAAGCAGCACAAGCGAGTTGATGGAGCAACAGTTAACAATGAGTTCAAAGACTCGATCAAAAATGCTGGTGGTAGCGATAAGGCTTTCCCAAGATCGATTGAGGCAGAAACCCAGGAATTATTCAATTGCACTACCAATGAATTGTATGAAAAAACGGGTGCAAAGAAGGGAAAACGTTCTACGCTCCCTATCCCTGCACAAGAGGCTTACATTGTCAATGAAACTCTTTCAAAGCACCGACTTAACCATGAGGTAGCAGAGGAGAATAAAACAAGGGGAAGCCAACGACAAAAAGACGATCGCATCGTTGAAACCGTGAGAGATACTGCCGAAAATGTAAGGAAATGGTTTCCTTGGTAGATTATCTACTTTAATAGAGATTGTTTCTCATCCAGTTTAAAGCTCTAATACTAGCTTCTAGATTTAGATTAAATTAATCACAACCCATTCTTCTAAACGACTGAACGGCATCCTACACAGCTTTGTGATGATTACTAATCTTCGCCGCATCTCTGAGAACAACAACGTCCTCTACTGTAGAAATTACTGTGAGAATTACATAACCAATAACCAAGTAACTCCAACCAAAAGTATGGGAGAGCAATCCATATCCTTGAATGCTTAAAGCAATAGCGATCGCTACCCAATCAAAAATTAAAGAATTCCTTTTATCCATCCTAATAATCACTTGCCGCCACCAGGGAAACAAACTTAATACGGCACATAAAAGTGCAAATCCTGCTGTTAAGGATGCTTCAAGATTAATCTTAGCCAACGCGATCGCTGCAAATGCTGCTGCTGTGCCTAAATAAAATAGGCTGAAAAGGTTCAATCGTTTCATTGTAGATTCTCGTGGTCGTCGGAAGTAGTCTGAAAGTAATCTAGAGACTTTCGAGAAATCTGTCATCCAGCTTCAGGATGATTGATTAGATGAATTTTTAGGAGCATAATATTAAGATCAGGTTCGCACTTCAACACCTAAACATTTCCATACCTCCTCGAATGGATAGAGCGAGTTGGGAGTGGGCGATCGCTTTCATCATAGATTTCTCCCACGAGTTCCTCTAAAATATCTTCCAACGTCACTAACCCAACAGTACCCCCATATTCATCCACCACAATTGCAATATGAAAGCGCTGTTGTAGCATTTCCTTCAGTAAACTGGCAACTCGTTTGGTGTCAGGGACATAAATTGGCGAATCCATCGCTACCGTTACGGGTGCATCACTACCACCTTCTTTTTGTAAAGCAGTTAAGTGTTGCAATGCTTTTTTGAGGTGAATAATTCCCACAATTTGGTCTTTCGATTCTTCCTGAACTGGAATGCGAGAATACCCCGTTTCTAAACACAGATTAACCAAATTTTGCAACGTTTCTTCATGGGAAATTGTGTGCATTTCAATGCGAGGTTTAACCAAATCACGAGCGCTCAAGTGATCTAAGGTCAACGCTTTATTAAGCAGTTGATGTTTATCCAAATCAAGTTTACCCTTACCTCCCAAAACCTCAATCATTAACATCAAATCTCTAACCGATTCTCCCTCCTGCACTGTACCAGCCTGAAAAAGTCGAATCGCGGTTTGAGCAATTGTTTCAAAAAAATAGGTAATTCCTAATAACGATAAAATCCTCGATAACCAATAAATTGGACGCACTGTTATCCTAAAAATTGGCATAACATTATTAATTGCCAACGATTTAGGGGTAATTTCTCCAAAAACCAACACCACAACAGTAACGATCGCAGTAGCAATTCCTAAACCTGCATTCCCTAACCAAAGTGCAAATAGATTACTCGTGAGAATTGCCGAAAAATTATTAACGAGATTGTTCCCAACTAGAAGCGTAGTAATAAACCGGGAACGTTTTTCTAAAACTAACCGAAACATCCCACTGGGATCACCTTGATCTTTAATCAATGCTCGCAGTTTCAGATTATCGAGTGCTGTCAGTGCCGTTTCTGAGCCGGAGAAAATCGCCGACATCACTAGCATCAATACCAGTACACTAAGATCAAGCCAAACATTTCCTAACAACGGACCAATGTCTGAAGCGGCAAGTAAGTAAAACGGTACTGGTAGAAAAATCATGGGTATGAAGAGATGGGGGGATAGGAAGGTAGGGAGATCGGGGATAGGGGAATTTGTCTACTCACATTTCAACGTTTTTGTTCCCCTTATTTGCCTTCCCCCTTTGCTAATCCCCAATCTTTTTATTCGAGATATCTACAGTCAGCTTACAGTGTAAGCGGTTTGCAAAGCCCACCAGAGCAAGAAGCCAATACCGCCCAAAACCAGCAATGCCGAAATAGCGATCGCAATGGGGCTATCCGCTCCTTTAAATTTCATGATGCCACGATCTAGGTCTGACATATCGTGTTATACGCTCCTCTGTTTTTTAAGGGATTTCCCAACTTGAATATATCTTGGTCTAGACTGAGTGAGCAAAGGCAAAGCGATCTTTTAAGCGTGAAATCTGTCTGCCGAAGGAGAGGATGGGGTGAAAGTATTACTGGTAATACTACTGGTGTTGGTCGGGCTGTTATTAGTGCTAGAAGTGGGATTACGCTTGCTCTTCGGTTTTGGTAATCCCCTGATTTATAGTGCAGATGAGAAAATTGGTTACTTATTAGCCCCCAACCAACGCACAACTCGGATGGGCAATCGCATTGTGATTAACGAGTATTCAATGCGGAGTGAGCCAGTTACCCCAGAGCGACCCTCATCAACCCTGCGGGTACTCTTATTAGGAGATTCTATCGTTAATGGTGGCTGGTGGACAGACCAAGACCAAACCATTTCGGCTCAACTCGAAACCCTGTTGCAGAAACAGTCTAGTAAACTACAAAAAACCTTTGAGCAAGTTCAAGTCCTCAATGCTTCAGCGAATTCTTGGGCACCACGGAATCAATTGGCTTATCTGCAACGGTTTGGTACATTTAATGCTCAAGCGGTGATATTAGTCATCAATACCGATGATTTGTTTGGTACAGCACCCACATCTGTGCCTGTAGGACGCGATCGCTTCTATCCCAGTCAAAAACCTCCTTTAGCTATTATCGAGGCGATTAGCCGCTTTTTACCCTATAAGTCTCCGCCAGAAATGGCAGCCGTTCGTGCAGAAGGAGGCGATCGCGTTGGCTTTAACTTAGAGGCAATTCGGCAAATTCAGACCCTTATCAAAGCTTCTGATGCTAAGTTTTTGCTGCTAATGACACCTCTGCTACGGGAAATAGGAAAACCCGGTTCTCTCGATTACGAACTGAAAGCCCGCGATCGCTTGACCGAGTTGACCAAAAATCAGGAAATTACCTATATTGATTTTTTGCCTATCTTCAATAGCACGCCAGAACCCGAAACCTTGTACCGCGACCACATTCACTTAAGTCCCAAAGGCAATCAGAAAGTGAGTGAAGTCATTTGTGAGTGGTTGTTGGTTGTTAGTTATTAGTGGAAAAGCTCCTCACCAATAACTAACAACGAATAACCAACAACTAATAAGACACAGCCACAACGGGTGCTGCCAGATCCCGATGTTCCCGATCTACTTGTCGCCACACTTGACCATCGAGAGCCATCTGTTCAATTAAACTGGCTAAACGTAGTGCTTTTAGGGCTTGTTCGCCACCAACAGAGGGTTGATTGCCGCCACGAACACAGTTGACAAAATGTTCTAATTCTGCATAGAGTGGCTCAATGTTACTGGTGTAGACCTTCTCAATTAGTCCATCCTGCCGATAAAGTACCTGACCGTAATCTGTCCGGCAATTGGCTGTCGTTTGCCGATGAATTAGAATCTCATTCTTGAGAAAATCGGCTTCAGTCAGCGAATTTTGGCAATGAGCAGCAATCCGACGGATTTTGCGGTGTGTTACCTTACTGGCAGTTAGGGTCGCCACAATGCCATTGGCAAAGCCTAAATTTGCCGTTACGTAATCTAAATACCCAGACTCAGAGACATGACTGCCACTGGCGGTTAAGCGGACAACGGGTGCGGCTGCGAGTTCCAATAACAGGTCAATATCGTGAATCATCAGATCTAGCACCACAGAGACATCATTGGCGCGGTGAGAATAGGGACTCATCCGATGAGCCTCCAGTGCTAGCAATTTCTCAGTTTTCAGGACTTTACTTAGCTCCTGAAACGCGGGATTAAACCGTTCAATGTGACCAACTTGCAGAATACATTGGTACTCTGCGGCTGCATTCACCAATGATTCCGCTTCGGTAATACTAGCAGCGATCGGCTTTTCAATTAACACATGAAGCCCTGCCCGCAGACAAGTCATTCCGACTTCGTAATGCAAGCGAGTGGGTACGGCAATACAGACAGCATCCACATAGGGGAGTAGGTCGTGATAATCTTCAAAAAAACGGACTCGGTATTTACTTGCCGTGTCCAAACCCCGCTCCACATTGATATCTGACACACCCACCATTTCGATGTCTTTCATGAGACTCAAAACACGGGCGTGATGCTGTCCCATATTGCCAACGCCAATAACGCCAATCCTGATTGGCTGCGGGAAGCTGCGCTGAACATGGGTATCCAGATGTCTTTGGTACATGCTATCTTGCACTCTTATTATGCTCCTCCACCACGGAAACTAAGTCGATTTGCTTACTCTTAGCCGCCTTAAACCATCCAGATAGTACCACAGCCCCTTTAATTGTGAAGAAATCCAAAGTTTTGCCCCAATCCGTCGGATTTTACAGTGACTAGTTGTTGGTTGTTGGTTGTT
>DNGI01000550.1:0-129 GCA_003486645.1 Cyanobacteria bacterium UBA11370
TCCCCCCCATCCCCCACTCTCCCCCTCTCCCATCACCCTGGATAAGGCAGACTTATCAACCACAGAGCAAAGAGATATACCATAGCCCTTGCACTTAGCGAATTATTTCGTTACATTTATTTACATAAG
>DNGI01000550.1:341-524 GCA_003486645.1 Cyanobacteria bacterium UBA11370
TTCGTTACATTTATTTACATAAGCAGACAAACAGAGGAAAAACGACATGTACACCACCATTAACGAAGAAGGCATCCTGAACAACTACGCTCCTGAAACCCCTGTGTACTATGCCGAGTACCCGAACCAAGATCAACAGCGTCGCTACGCTCTTCAAGGGGCGATCGCTATTCTGTTTGTTAA
>DNGI01000550.1:733-4079 GCA_003486645.1 Cyanobacteria bacterium UBA11370
GCGATCGCTATTCTGTTTGTTAACTTTCTCGTTCTGACAGCACTTGCCGTTAGCTAATCCGAGTCTTCCTCCCAAGAGTTTTTACTATTGAATCTCCCATTAAACGACCTAGCTTGAAAAAGCTAGGTTTTATTTTTAGGAGTGATGAGTTAAGGCTAATTGTTAATTGCTAATTGTCAATGGTTAATTGCTAATTGTTCATTGCTGTTAATCCTTAGCTGTTATACCAAATCCGCCTGATATAAAGAGCTTACCTCCTTTATTCATTTCTTCCCTAGGAGTTAGCGATCGCTCCTGCACAAATACCCTTGAGAGGGATGTCGTTCCTCACCAAAGTTTGCCACGATCACAAACATAAAGCTGAGTCTGCGATTGGCTAGTGGCTTGCGGTATGTTATGTAGACAACGCTACAAATTGAGCTTTCATTCTCTGAAAGAATGATCCGGAAACAATTAATCAAGTCCTGAAAGACACCATAAGCAAGGCTGTTCAAATAAACCAAATCTATTTGAATTGAACCACCCACGGGGAATGGGATGTACCAAAAGCCTCGCATCTAAAATTGCTGGATTAACCAGGACTTTCCACTTTGGATGACTTTGGATTGAATAAAGGAGTATCCCAATCATGCAACAAATGTGCTGGCTATCGTCATTTGGTACAAATGAGCGCAAAATCTTACACTTGCGACTCACTCCCCATTCACCCTGGCGACCCTATACTGCCTTTCCTCAGTATGCTGTCGCTGATTATCGCATCCCTGGCGGTTCTCTGGGTTGGGCGACTTATCAGAAACTCAGGCTGGCTGGGTGGGTTTTGGTATCCAGTGTCAATCAAACAGGTCTAATGGGTGACGATTTCCAAGATCTTGCGAGTTAATGTTGGTTGTTTTTTGTTGTTAGTTGTTAGTTGTTAGTTGTTAGTTGTTGGTTGCTGGTTGTTGGTTGTAAACTGCCGTGCATTTAAATCGTATAGTTGATGTTTCCTGGTTTCATTTTCTATTACTTTCCATTCGTCTGTTCAGACTACAAAAACTTAGATGCACAACAGTTCAAGTAGCAAAAAACAAACCACAAACCACCAATAACCAACAACTAATAACAAACAACCAACAACCAACAACCATTACACCAATTGCCGATAAGGACTGGTTAATTTATCCAGTTGCTGTACCAACAGACTGAGGAATAAACCCACATCGGTGACAACCCCGACTGATTCAATGGAACCGCGATCGCTTAACTTCGTCACGACGGCTGGGTTAATATCCACACAGACCATTTTCACGCCTGCTGGGGTCATATTTCCCACCCCAATGGAATGTAACATGGAGGATAACATTAAAATCATGTCTGTTCCTTCCAACAGCTTGGCGTATTCAGTTTGGGCTTGAATTAAATCCATCTGAGTATCGGGTAGAGGGCCATCATCCCGAATCGAACCTGCTAGAGAGAAGGGTACGTTGTTGCGGACACATTCATACATGACACCTTTTGTCAAGATACCCTGTTCAACCGCTTCTGCGATACTGCCGTAACGCCGGATCGTGTTAATCACTTTCAAATGGTGTCGATGTCCACCCCGTACAGGAACACCCCGTTGCATATCAACCCCTAGAGAGGTTCCCATCATAGATTGTTCAATGTCGTGAACAGCGATCGCATTCCCGCCCAAGAGTGCTTGGACATAGCCCTCACGAATCAGACGCGCGAGGTGTTGTCCGCCTCCGGTATGGATTACGACTGGACCTGCTGTTACCACAACTTTACCGCCTTGATCCCGAATTTGGCGTAATTCCCAAGCAATTTGCTCAACAATTAATTCTACGCGGCGTTCACTCGAAACCCCTGCCCCCATGAAGCTAAATTCCTGATTGTTGGTGCGCGGTTCTCTCGATTCAGCCTTACGGACGGTGCGAATTCCTTCCACACCCACAACAACGTGTTCGCCAGCTTTGAGATCTCGAAGTATTTTACACCGAGCAACCGTACCTTCAGGGGTATGAGTGACCGCAATTGCCCCATCCATCCGCTGATTTTGCACTTTCACCCATTCACAATGAATCCGTACCTCAGTCGGATAGATTGTTGTAACATAAAAGTCATCGGGAGCCACACCGTCTTGAGTCACAGCTTCCAAATTCGTATCACAGACCTCTTGGGGAAGCGCCACTGCACCCAAATCGATGAGTTGGGTCATAATCTCTTCCATGAGATCGTGGGATGGTGCGGATACTTTAACTTGGGCGTTGGAAGTACTTTGCCGCTGTTCACCGAGTTGGAAGTTGAGAACCTGGAAACTACCGCCATTTTCAACAATTAAATCCAGTGCCCTGCTAATTAAGCCAGAATCTAAGAGATGACCTTCCATGCGAACGATGCGGCTTTCTACGGATACATTGGCATGGATTTCGGTGCGAACGGGTTCAGTCACCCGTAACGTTAGGCATTTTGCCGCGCCACCCGCTTTGAGAAATTCGGTTAGGGGCGTTTCCAAGACTCTAAACCCAGCGTCTGCTAAACATTCTTTAAGGGCATCGCTGGCTTTATTCATCACCACGGTTTGATTAATATTAACCGCATTACAAGCAAAATTTACGGCATCCGCTTCTTCAATCGCTATTCGTTTTTCGGGTAGTACCCGCATTTCAATTAAGCGGTTAGAGTAGGCATCAAACGCGGGAGGATAATAGAGTAAATAGCCGCCCGTTAGGGGACAAAAGCAGGTATCGAGGTGATAGAAACGTTCATCAATTAATCGTAGGGATACCACTTCAATATCCAGCCATTTGGCGAGGTAGGGGTGAGAATCCAGTTCCGAACGGAAGCCGTATCCTGCCCATAACCAGCGTCCTTCTCTATCTAATAGGGCATCGCCAGCGCCTTCAAAGGGTAGATCTTTAGGGAGTTCGTGTACGGTGTAGCCCTGTGACTCAAACCAATCTTTGAAGTGAGGTTCTTCTCCCTGACGTTCTTTGTGGAGGAAGCGGCTGAGGACAACATCCTTACCTAATACTAAACCCGCATTCGCGGTAAATACCATATCCGGCCAACCGGATTCAGGTTTAACCAAATCGACTAGGGAATGATCTTTGAGGAGGTGGTGTAGTTTTTGCCACTGTTCGACGGCGCGATCGCGAGAGGATTTGTGAATATTTCCTTCCATCCAAGGATTAATCACATAATCCACGTCGTAGTGGTCAGGGGGGCACATCAGGAAGCGAATTGAATCAGTCATAATACGTTAAAGATTTACGGTAGATCCCTATACTTCACACAGTCATTGCTAATTGCTAATTGCTGAACTTATGCAACTGGCAGGTAGAGTAGGGTGCGTCAGACTCGG
>DNGI01000550.1:4333-14834 GCA_003486645.1 Cyanobacteria bacterium UBA11370
ACGCACCCTACAAGTTGATTTAATGGTGACACTTGCGTAAGTTCTATAATTGTTCATTGTGCAAAACCTATTAGCGGTTAGCTATCAAACTGGCAGTTTGTGCCTGTGAGAAGTATAAAAGCGTTGGTTAACAAACCTTGCCTATCAGCCACTACAAACGCCACTCCTTTGCCTTTTGACCTGAGTGGGATGGGGGGTAGTATAGACCAATTGTTTATTCTACTACGCTGGAGTCTTTTTTACTTAACCCAGAATCATCGACAAACAAACTGATATCTTGAGCTGTCACGCCAACACAGTTCTGGTGCCCAGGTAACAGGTCTTTGAGCCGTTCCCATTGGTCATCCCGTAAGGCATAGCGACGGTCATGATACCACTCCTGTTCTCTGACTCAATACACTAGACTTCTTGATCTTAAGCCTATTGCAGACCTAATTGATGACACACCCTAGGCAATTCAGAAGTACGGGAAATGGCTCACTCTGTTTTAGATTCTATGAGGGCGATCGCATCTTCTGGCGATAACTTCCCCTCAACCACTGCTTTAATTCCAGGTAAGTATTCATCCATCATCGTAACGTTAGTATAAACTAAGCGTTTGAGCATGGGGAAATTAAGGGTTGAACCTTCTACATCAATACTGGTTTTGTAGCGAATTTCCCCGTCAATAAAGTCTAATTCAAAATTACCAATAATCATCCCATAATTAGCTCTGGCAATAAATTCTCCTACCGCTCGACGCTTAGGTTTCGGCACTTTGACCGGGCAAATTGAATAAAATACAAATTGCGATTGTTCAACTCTCGTTTTGGCGTAGCACGTCCAGTTGCCATTGTTTCCTTGAAACGCCATTCGTAACACTGGCTCACCTTTAAGTTTAGTAAAAGGCCAGTCATCTTTAGTAAAGAATTTTACAACGGTATCAAAAATATGAGGGCTAGAATAATCGTTCTGGATATCCTTAATTTGACTAGCATCAGCCAACTGTTCAAAAGCTTTGACCATTTCTTCAATAATTGGAGAAATCGTTTCTTCCGTGACTGATGAGAGATTGGTATCAACCCACTCTTCAAATCCCTTAGCGACTTCTTCCAGCGCTTGAGAAATGGCTTCGGTTCCTATTGAAGAAAGATTAGCGTCAGTCCAATCTTTGAAGAAATTGAAGATGGCATCATTAATTTTTTCACTGTCAATAGTATCAGCAGTCATGGCTGAGGAACTAAGATAATCCCAGAAAGTACGATAGCCTGTTTCTTGCTGTTTGACCTGTAAAGCTAACCAATTTTCGGTAGATAGTAAGGGATGATCAGGTTGTTCTTGAGTGAGGTTTTTGAGGTAAGTTGGTACATCCTCAAGGTGGGGGGTGAGGTGTGGGAGTAAATCGGGTTTTAAAGTCGCTGTAATTTCGATATTAGGTGAGGGCAGGAATTCTCCGGCGGTGAAGGTTCCGCGTAGTTCGGGTTTAAGATTAAATAGGGCTTGAGTGTCGATTTGGTGGTAGAGTTCGGGGGTGACACAGAAGGTGAGGCGGGACTCGATTAGGGTGTCGTTTTGTTGGGTTAGGGTCAGGGTTTGTGTGTGGATGGTTAGGGGGGTTTGGGAGGGGGTTTGTAGGGTTAGGTTGGTGTCCAGTTGATAGGTTTTGGTTTGGGCGGTCATAAATAAACATACTGATATTGTTAAAATTATAATTTAAGGCAAGCGTTGATTTATTCATGTCCCCTCTAAAGACAATCAAAATAATTAGCGAGTTTGGAGATGAATATATCCACTCTAAATCGATTGGAAATTAGCGAGGTGGACAAGATATATTGAGGATTCAAGTTATGAAAAATGAATTATATTTCTTTGAACTAGAGTCTTTCAACATCACTGAACTTATTGAAACGCTCTCAAGTACTGATGCAGTTTCCATTCCTCTACTCCGGGAGGAACCAAGGTTAGCTTTACTCCAAGAAACAAAATTTCTCAGGTTCATCCCAGAACATGGTGTAGTTGGTAAAGGGGAAAATACAGTTGTCAAAGCCTTCAGTTCTTTCGAGTGTTTCTCACCTAATTCACTTTATCTGAAGCTAGTAGCTGCCTTTCAAACTATGCTAGATAAGCAGTTAGCCGGCTTACCTGTCTATCCCTTTAGTTCCCAGCTTTATTTCAATTCGAGGGTACTTCAGTGTTATCAGCCAGGGAAGCTGGGTGTCTCACCCCATCGAGATTGGCGTAGTGCTATCAATTTAGTATGTATTTTTAATATTGGTGGAATGGGAGATTTTTATCTATGTAGTGACCGTCAAGGAACTAATGCTGTTCAAATCGCCACAAAACCAGGTAATGTCATTTTCTTAAGGGCACCCGGTTTTCTAAGCTCTCAGAATCGCCCCTTCCATTATGTTGCAAACATTCGATCAATCCGATACTCTTTTAGTTTAAGGCAGAGAATTAGCAGTTAGGTGAATAATATGCAAAAAGGCCAACCCAAAATCATTCAAACCACTAATGTCGGTGTTAAGCAAATTAAGACCATTCTTCATTGGTTACACCAAGAGGGTGGCGAAGCTCATTGTTTAGTACGTCATATCTACTACAAAGTCTACAAGAACATTGCTCTAATTAACTCAATCGATCTGGATCAGTCCTTTCATCCCAGGTAGTTGTCCCACCTAATTTGTGAACAAGGTCTGAAACCCAATTGGCAAGTGGCGTGTCATCAATAAAGAATTCCTCCCCAAAAACTCCTATGTTCAGAATTAGTTGTAATGGATTACCTGCTCTTTGACGAACAGACAACTCACTTGAAGTTTTTTCTTGATACTTACCTAGCTCTAGGAAGGCTTCATAAATATTCTGAAACATCTGCTTTGGTACGTGGGGCACTTGGGAATGTAGCTCATCAATAAGTGAAGTATTCTCTCTCAGTTTCCCCACCCTGTCCAAGATACTTTTTGCTTTTGCTAAAGACTCAAAATCATAGAAGTCAGCAACTACTACACATTTAATGGGGAAATGTAACGGTTCCCCTTCCCAAGTCTCGTCGTGGGCAAAAGTGCGTATCAGATCAGTATTTTTTACCTCTAACTTAATGGGTTTTGAAAGCTGTAACTTTATTTCATATGTATCTGACCATATATCTTCCCAATTGTCACTAGGTGGGTAATCCATCAAATAATCTGTAAGGAAATTGTCTATACTCCACTCCTCAACGGAAACTTCGGGGCTGCTCAAATCATTGAGCATCTTAGCAACCATTTCTTGGGTTCCTTTATTGATGCGTTGAATTTGTACGCTGGTAGCGAAGAAAGATAACTGGTTGATCTTTTCATCGGACGAAACACTCCAAAGTATAAAGTTTTCCATACTATATACCTCTCTTAATCTAGTGGATTATCATTAGGACCACGGAAGTTTTTTCCTACTTTACGGATGAATACTCCTTGATTTTGGGATTCATTGCATGAACTACACCATATCTCCAAGTGACTGGGATCGTCGTACCAGTTGTTCCTTTCTTCCTGTGTTATATCGTGACCTCCTCCTTCCTTATTCCAGTTTTCAACAACTGGCTCTGTATGAGCTACTTCTGCCTCTTTCTCTGTAACGAGAGGTTTATGATTAGGTCCCTTAGCACCTGTATTTTGACAATAGTATAGTTTCTGTCCATTTCGCATCTGCCCAGAATCAGCCTGCGCCAGCACCTGAGCTTTTGAACGAAATTTTTTCTTGTAAAACTTATCGCGTATGTTAATCCCAGGAAGTATTTCCCACGTTACTGGATCTACATATATAGAACCATGTTTCCCTTCTTGAGTAGAATAAGATGGTGCTTTGTCCTTATCAAAAGTATATTGATCGCGTGTTCCCGGAATAATATAACAGCCGTAAACATCTGGATTTTCTGTCCATTTTTTTGTTCTTCTCTGAGCTGTCCGCAGGTTTACTTTCAGGAGATCGGCAAGCTGTTCTGTTGAAAAGCTATTTTTCCCAAATTCTGTCTTTGCCCTGCTGAGGTCTTCATCCTCATTACCTTCTGCTTTGTCTCCTCCAGTTATTTTACTCCGAGCAATAACATAGTCATAATTCCAAGTTTTGCCTCCATCAATCACCGTAATTGATTTAAAAATTGGATGGTTTTTCTTTGTCGTTAATGCTACTTCTTGAGCATCTTGTTTTTTGATTTTGCCTTCTTGCCTATGCTGACGATCTGCGGCATCAATTGCTTTTAGTCCTTCCTGAACTTTGCGGTCATGTTCAGGATCTGCATCTGCTGTATTGTTTCCACCACCCCTACCCAACAAACTCTGACCCTTCTGAACAATAAAATCCGCCACCTTCCCTATAGCCGTATCAATCGGAGCCTGAATCTTCTTAATTACATTCTTAATCTGCTCACTAATCCCACCCAAACCAATCAATCGCGCTAAGAAACTAATCACAACCGGAAGCGTCCGCCCCATTGTTTGTTCCACATAATTAACCGCCGCGCCAATATTTCCCGCTGCAATACTGCCAATTGATGAAAATACCGCTTCACCCAACGCCGCTATCTGATCAGCTCGTTCAATAAAGAACATCACCGTATTATAAATTGCCGTCACCGCTTGAATAATTGCCCCCGCCGGATTAAACATTGACAGCAACTTAGTAATCGCAGCGGTAATAATACTGTTCTGTACCCATTCCCGGATACCACCCATTACCGTCTCTTGAATATTACCGACAAATTCAGTAATTTTCTGCCAAGCTGCACCTAGTCCCTGAGTGACAATCATCATCAGGAAATCAAAAGCTTTCTCCAGCTTCGCTACCTTTTGTTCACCGATCGCCTTAACTAACATTCCCCGCAGTCGTTGATAGGTTAAACCTAAAACTTGCAGAGCCATGGATACAATTCCTTTCAAATCAAACTGTGCTGGAAGAGTTAAACCCGCACCCGCCAAAGCCCCAAATAACCAACCCACTAAACCCGTTTTCAGGTGAGTCAAAATATTAGTAGAAAACTGCTGGAAACCACCTCGAACTGCACCAACTAAATGACCAATAAATTTCACTGGATCGCTGATAATGGTGTTAAACACACCTCCAGCACGACGGATGATTTCCATTACTCTGGTTCCACCAGCACCCATCACGCCTTCAAAGACGAATTCCATCACCTTTGTACCAGCGTTGATGGCGAAATTCTTGATCCGCTCAATGGGTTCACCAAATACATTTTTAATCTTCTCAAATGCCGAACTAGGACTGAACAAATCACCCATACTCAGAGAGTTCCAAACTCTCTTAAACAGTCCCTTAATCGTTTCCCAGGTTAAATTAAGTTTAGCAATTTGTTTATTAAGCTAAGACGCATTTAAATTAGATATTTTCTGTTCCCCATTCCCCGTTCCCTGTTGCCTTTGCCCAAATCTTGATATGCAGTTTAAATGCACAACAGCTTAAACCAGTATCTCCGACTATTTCCCAGAGTGGCTTCCTGGCTTCTGTGATAAAAAATGGTTTCTAACTTGTCTAGTAACTTTGTTAAATGAGGAATAGATTTCGTCTTTATTTTAGCTATATTTTTGAGAGTTCCACTGTTTGACTATCACAACACGAGAAAGTGGCGCTGACCACAACACGATTTTGTAATGATCTTCGCCGTCTAAACCGTTTGCACTAACGCTATCAAGACTGCCATAAAAAATTCGGACGCGGTAAGTTCCTGGTTTCACCTTAATTCTGGCGGCACTGGTAAGATCCTCTGTAGCACCACCAATAATGAGCTGACCCGATAAAATATTTATACTGCAATCAGTTACTTGATCCCATTCCTGGTAATTTTCCAATGGTTCAGCTTCATTGACCTCAACAACTACTGGCACATCTGTATTACGACGAGTAATTACTCCTATTACTCCATCGGTAACGGCAACCATTTGTTGTTCAGCCTGTGGGAGCTGCTTTACCCAGAGTTCAGAGAAATCTGTCCCAGTAGCATTCTCGTCGATGAGGTAAAACTGAAAATAGTCAGCGAACACTTCAAAGTTAAACTTTTGCATCATTGCATTTTACTATTTTTGCTACTCACGTTATAACCCTAAATTGACCTCCATCTGGTATTCCATTCAGATTATAAAAAGCCGAAATTACTCCTCCCTGAATAAACTGTTCGCTAACAGGAACACCGCGAACAGATGCTCCTCTACCTCCCTCATAAGTTGAGGCGAAGGGATATTCATCACAACTATCAGGTCCTTTAAAGTTTCCACACGCTTCTCTTCGATTCCTTCTAATTCTGTCCCTATCTGTAGTACGAGTTAAGATACTAGGATAACCTCGGCTTTGAGCATCTTGTATATGGTCTGCAATATTAGGCATTACAATTGAACTGATGAGCACGCACAGGTTGTGCGATCGCTGGATTATTCGTTTCATCACTTATTAAACAGTTAGCTCAAGAGATTCAAGACGCTTTATTAGAGAACTTACATTTGGATACAGAGGTTGGTTAGGATCTAGGGAAGGTCGAGATTTCGTTAATTCCTGAAGCTTCTCTCTAAGATAGGTTGAGTTTTGATGATTGGCTAACTCATTAGTCAGATTTAAGATAGTGACAGCCAGATTATAATCGGCAGTTTCTAACAATTTGACTAAGGAAAAGAGAGATTCTTTATGTCCCAGTCTGTAGAGAGCTGCCAATATGAAAGTCTTAGTCAACAGGCTGGGTTCAGAAGCCAGTTTTTGGCACAAAATTGAGTTAGCTTCCACAACTCCTAAGCTACCTATTGAATCGGCAGCATAGGCTCGGACTCCCTCATCTTGGTCATTCAGCGCTTTGAGCAATGATGGCAGAGCTTTAACATCTGCGATCGCTCCCAGTGCCTCGGCCGCACTGAGTCTTACCAGCGGGTCTTCGTCAGTTTCTAGGAGAGAAGAAATTGCCGGGATAGCTTCTACATATCGCAGTAACCCTAGGGATTCAACTGCCTCTGTACGTACAAGTGAATCGGAATCGTCTAACAGAGTTAGAAGCTTTTTTCCCACGTTTTTATTCCCCAATTTCCCCAGAGCTGAAGCCACGTTGGCTCTCACTCCTTCATCGGGAAAATCTAATAGTTCTAATAAGACAGGAACAGCTTCCTTTGCACCCATTTCCTCAAGCTCGACAATGGCAGAACATTTTTGCTCGTCTGAACCTTCTCTGCATTGAACTATCAAGTCTTCAACGTTTATTTCTTCTTTCATATCTCTATACCTAAGCAATTTTTTCGGCTTTTCACTCACTTATGAGTGCCTTGAGTGTCTACAGCCAAGTCCTTTACTTGTCGATTTAATTTTTTTCAATTTGTCTGTATCACGAGAGCGTCTAGGTTGTCGTTCAATCTCCTGTTGCATTATTTTCAACATTTGACAGATCATCTCAATAGTAACAGCCCCTTCAGTTTCAGCCCATCCCGCTTCGACTGCACGCTCTCTGGCTTCTCGGACAATGTGATCGTGTACAACATTGCCCTCTGCCGCCATAAAAACACCCTGGACAAATTCTGTGATCTTTTCAACAGTCCAATCTTTCGCTTCGCCTAGTTCTCTAACAACCTCTTCGCCATAATCGTTCCACCATTTAATGGTAATCACTCCAGCGGTGACGATCACGGTCACGGTAATCCACTTAATACCTTCAGCGGTAATAATGGCTACAGGAATAGCAGCCGGAAGGACTGCTATAAGTTGGTTTTGATTTGATGCTGGGTAAGAGGTTTCATCAATTTGAGTTGGCTCTTGTTGTTCTTCCCCTTCAGACCCTTCAGCAGTCTTTTTTAGCTGAAGCGTTTTTTGCTCACCGAATTGCTGCACCTTAAACTGATTCAACCCATTCAATACAGGATTGGCTCTCTCTATCACCTCCGGCTGATACTCATTGTCTAACCTATCTAAAGTAAGTTTCCTTTGTACTCTTGGTGACGGCGTACCAGGAGTATTAACCGGAACATCCAGAGCGTTATAACCAAGTTTAGAGGCCTTCTCTAGTTGAGCTTGTAAAAAAGGCTTTTGGGGTTGTTGCTCTCCACTTTCTGGCTCTGATTGTACAGTTTGAGGAACGTCTTCTCCCTCTCCATCCGTGTTAGGTGATTCCTGATTGGCTGGTGTTTCTTCTTCAAAAAGTTCCTCTCTAGAAACAGTCTCCTCAACAGTCTCTGAAGCTGCATTAACTTCTGGTACTACCTGGGGTTGTGGCTGATTCTCTCCAACTGTGCTAGCAGACTGTTTCTGAATCGGTGAGGGTGGCGTAGCTGGCGCATCAACTGGGAACGGATTAAGTACCAAAATATATACGGTTGTTAATGCATTAGGCAAGCGGCATTGATCTAGCTGCTACAGTCATCTTGCTTAATTGATAACACGCCCTAGAGATCAGCCTGTTCTACTCGGTGACTCGGTGATTCGGTGAATTCTGCTGTAAGAGTTTGCCGTTGCCAAAGGGAATTAATCACATCAGTGAAAAAATCATCCCTTCCCGTGCTAAGAATGCTCCATCCGTGGCATCTTTAACTTCCACCGCCATTTGATCCAAGAAATCATCAGTGTGATTGGGTTCGTGATGGAAAATTGCCAGGTGCTTAACCCCAGCTTCTTGCGCCAGCTTTACGCCTTCCTGCCAGGTTGAGTGTCCCCAACCCACTTTAGGAGATTTGGGGTTATTGTATTCTTCGTCGGTGTACATCGCATCATAAATGAGAATTTCAGCATCACGAGCCAGATGGAGAACATTTTCATCAAAGCGATCGGGAAAGTGTTCCGTGTCCGTACAGTAAACCGCTGAATGGCCTTGCCATGTTATCCGATATCCCATCGCGCCATTGGGATGATTGAGAGGAGACGTTTCTATGGTAATATCCCCTAGGGTCATAGTATCGCCACAGACTAAATCATAGAACTTCAAATCCGCTTGGATATCTCTAGTTGGGACAGGCGAATTCAGGTGCAAAACCCGTTCATTAAAATGCTGTTCCATGGATGTGCCGTCGGGTGCTGCGCCATGAATATGTAGCGTGTTCCCTTCAACAAAGGCGGGGTGAAAAAAGGGTACGCCTTGAATATGATCCCAGTGATAGTGAGTAAAAAACCAATAGGCTTCAATTGGCATCAGTGGCTGTAAACTTTTACCCAGCATTCGCAAACCTGTACCGCCATCAAAAATCAGACGTTTGCCAGCGACGCGCATCTCAACACAGGAGGTATTGCCGCCATAGCGGACGGTATCTTTTCCAGGGGAGGGTACACTGCCTCGAACGCCCCAGAATTGGACTACAAACTCAGAGGAAGGACTAGTTTCCATTGTTAGTTTAAGGCTTTAAAGTATGGCACTGACCCTGATGACGCAGTAGGTGATCGCATAATACTAAAGCAACCATTGCTTCTACCATAGGCACGGCTCTGGGTAAGACGCAAGGGTCATGACGGCCTTTGGCAGCGAGTAGGGTTTCCTCACCGGTGCTGGTCACAGTACGCTGTTCTTTTCGTATCGTAGCAGTGGGTTTAAACGCCACTCGCAAAATTATGGGTTCCCCGTTGGTAATGCCTCCCTGAATCCCTCCAGAACGGTTGGTTGTGGTACGTACTGCACCCGTTTCGTCGATATAGAATTCGTCGTTATGCTGAGAACCCGTCAGTAGAGTTCCAGCAAAACCGGAACCGATTTCAAACCCTTTACTAGCAGGTAAAGACATCACCCCCTTGGCTAAATCAGCTTCTAGCTTATCAAAGACTGGCTCTCCTAACCCTTGGGGTATATTTCGGGCGACGCATTCAACTACGCCACCGATGGAGTCACCACTGCGTCGGATTGCTTCTATCCTTTCAATCATCCGTTCTGCACATTCGCCATCAGGACAACGGACAATATTGCTTTCAACTTGTTCAAGGGTAACGGTGTTGGGATCAACGACACCTTCTAAATCTTGGATGCGCTTAACATAGGCGACAATTTCTACATTAGCAAATTGTTTAAGAATTTTTTTAGCGATCGCACCCGCTGCCACTCGTCCAATGGTTTCCCGTGCGGATGATCGTCCACCCCCCTGCCAGTTCCGGATACCATATTTAGCATCATAGGTGGCATCGGCATGGGACGGGCGGTATTTTATCGCCATCTCGTCGTAATCTTGGGGGCGAGTATCTTGGTTGCGGACTAGGATTGCGATCGGTGTTCCCAGGGTTTTGCCTTCAAATACTCCGGAAATGATTTCGCAGGTATCCGTTTCTTTACGGGGTGTAGTAATTTTACTTTGTCCGGGGCGGCGGCGATCGAGTTCGACCTGAATCTCGGTTTCCGAAATATCCAATCTCGGCGGACACCCATCAATCACAACCCCAACACCCCCGCCGTGGGACTCACCAAATGTGGTAATGCGAAACAGATGCCCAAAACTGTTACCCATAGTGTTTGAGAAGATGCCCTAAAGATTTTTATCTTAACAGACGGGGTGAGGGGGGGAGGGGGAGATGGCAGGGCTGTTTCATTCTCGGT
>DNGI01000371.1 GCA_003486645.1 Cyanobacteria bacterium UBA11370
TCTATCAGCACGTCTACGAATCTTATGCTGGAGCCGGATACAGTATTTATAATACAGCCGCTTAAGAGCAACAGTGCGATCGCACTTCTCTTTCATCACACATTAAAACCCCAAACACTGCACCGCCTTACGCTTCGTCTCCTCACCTCTACGGTCATACTTCGCCGTTGTTAGAGGACTGGCATGACCCGCTAACTTCTGTACCGTGACAATATCAACTCCTGCGTCCAACAAATCCGAACAAAATGTCCGTCTAAAATCATGGGGACTGAATGAGTCTACCCCAGCCTCTTTCGCTCGTTTCTGGACAATCAACAGCACCGCTTGGGGAGTCATGTGCCTTAACTCAATCTCTCCCCCTTTACGGATGGGACATAGCAACGCTCCCGGTTGCCTCCCTCGGATCGCAATCCAACTCTCAACCACCGAGAGCGCCGTCTCATTCAAATACACCGTCCTATCCTTACCCCCCTTCCCATCCCGAATCTCCAGAGCGCCAGTACTGGCGTTAAAGTCCCTATACTCCAGTTGAGTCACCTCCGCTCGTCGGAGTCCAGCGCCGCGTAGGATGGCAATCAGCGCCCCATCTCTAGTCCCCTGCGGTGTGGGGTCAAGAGCGCAAACTTGCATCAGTGCCGTAATTTCGCCTATCGAGAGGGCACGACCTTTTAACTTTTTACTGGTCTTAATACTAGGCAGGTCTACAGCCTGGGCATAACTTTCAGCATCCATCAATCCTAACTTACGAGCTTCCTTCAATACGCGCCTTAAGGCACACATCATCTTTTTAACCGTCGCCGGAGAATGCTGCTCACAGAGTACAGCCTGAACCGCCGCCGTGTGCTGATACTGTAATGAAGCCCAGTTGAGGGTGTATTCATCACCAGTCCCAGATGTGAGCAGGGAGGCGATCGCCTTCAACGACTGCTGCATGGTTGACCTAGAGCCAGGGCTAAGGCTGCGGAGATAGACGGCAGCGGGGTGAATGGTTAGGGGCAGGGGTGTCTCTAGGAGGAGGGTACTAGGGACGGTTAGGGGAGGCATTTAGTTATCCAAACTTTGATTCTAAAAACTAATTCTCCCTCAACTTCTACATCTCCTGCACGCCTTTCAAATCGCAGCCCGTTTGTTCCAATTCATCTAAAATTGCCACCGAACCACTACCAAACAGATGTAACTCATCAATAGCGCGAGTCATTGCCACATAAAGCTGCCGTCGAGCCAGGGCTGATTTCTCCGGGTCGGGAGAGCAGCTATCGGCAAACTGCTCCACCCACAAAATCAGAACAACTTTAAACTCTAAGCCCAGCGATGACAGGGCTGTGACAATCCGCACACCAGGTATTTTTATGCTGTAGTTTAGCTTGGTTTCATGGCTTTCCGTAATCCAACAGGTTCTTAGCCCCAAGTCATTAAGCTGCTTAATCATCTCCTTGAGCAAGGCGCGATCGCTACTGGCTTTCCAGCGGTAGATAATCGCCATCTCCCCCGGTGCATAACCTGACTGCGAAAGCTGCTGCACCTGTTTTACTAACGCTTCCACTGCCATTACTTTTGATGAAACTCGATGTAGCCTCGGTAAGGGGCCATGCCGCAGCGCTGCACTCGGTTCGACTACCGGGAACGTAATGTCATCATCGACAGAGGTTTTACCCTGAGAAATCGGTCTGACAATGTTCCAGGCAGCGGTGAGAATTTCTTGGGTGTTGCGGTAGTTAAGCGTCAAATATTTGGTTCGTCCCTGAGCGTTAATTCCCACTGACTTCCAGTTAAAGGATTGACGCTTATAGAGACTTTGAGAGCCGTCAGCAACTATCATCAAATCGCCGTTGATGGGGTCTTTCAAGGCGGCTACACAGCACTGTAACCAGTTGGGTGAGAAGGTGTGAGCCTCATCCACCAGTACCGAATCCCACTTGGAGTCTGGGGGCTGCTGTTGCAAAATCGATAGCACCCGTTCACCAAGGAACTGGTTGTATTGTTCCTCATTGTTGTTAAATTCTTGAGGATTGGGTAAGCGACTTATGAGCGATCGCGCCCAGTCGTGGAAGTGTCTGACTTCAATCCGCTCTCTATCGCTCTTTTGTCACTCTGGGAAGAGTATAATCAGGAAAAACCGTTGAAACCCCGACCCCGCCTATGATAGCGCCGAGAGAGGCTCGACCCACAGTGAAGTTTGTGGACGAATATTGTGAAGACTATAGAAAACTGTTTCCAGAAGTGAGGAGCTTTGAAGCTTTTAAACAGTTGCATGTAGGGATAGTGTCAGAGATTAAGCGAAAAACCCTGCCAGCAATAGCTAAAGTAGTTGGACTAGAAAATTCCCAATCGCTGCATCACTTTTTGGCGGAATCGCCGTGGCAAGCAGAAGCCCTCAGAGAGCAGAGACTACAACTAATTCTGAGAAGTTTACAGGGAAGAAAAATCCAACTAATTATTGATGAAACAGGAGACCGAAAAAAAGGAAGAAAGACAGATTATGTGAGCCGACAATACATCGGGAATTTGGGCAAAATTGAAAATGGCATTGTGGCGGTAACGGCTTATGGATTAATCGAAGGAATGACAGTAATGCTAGCCTTTGAGATTTACAAGCCAAAGTCGAGGCTGAAACCGGGAGATATCTATCGCTCTAAACCGGAAATTGCGGCTCAAATGATTAGAGACTAGAGTTCCTGATATTAAATATCATCAAGTTGGCAATTTTTACGGGTTGCTCAATTGGGTAGAGTATGGGTTAAAGCAAAGTAAAAATGAATTAGGCTGGGCAGATTTTCGCCTGACTGAATATACCCATATTCAAAAATGGTGGGAGGTTGTTTCTAGTGCTTACCTGATGGTGAGTCTCCATTCAAGCGCCTTGCAAACCGTCAAGACTCCTCTGTCCGATATTACACCGCATCGGTCGGGTTTTCTATTCGCTGAACATCCTCACGCTTGATAATAACAACGGTTGGAAAAACTTACTCAATAATCTCCGCTTAATTATACAGCCTTTCATTGGCTTCAATCTCATCAACCTTTGGTTAGAAGTATTTCCAATTCCACTGTTAGAAGTCGGCTTTACTCGATTAATTTCTTTTATGAATCGATTCTCAGGAGCTATTCCCTCTACCCACGAGACTGCTGATTTCCACTTTTCCTCCGCCTAGAGTGACAAAAGAGCG
>DNGI01000228.1:0-4595 GCA_003486645.1 Cyanobacteria bacterium UBA11370
ACAAACAACAAACAACAACCAACAACCAACAAACAACAAACTAACTCACTTTGAATTGACCGACTTCTTGTTGTAGGGATTGGGCAACTTGTCGGAGTTCTTCAAAGGAAGATGATACGTTACTGGCTTCAGTTGAGGTTCTGGCAGCAATTTGAGCTACGTCGGTCATGGTTTTGGTTACAGCTTCAGAGGCTTGGGCTTGTAACACGGTGGCGTGGGTGATGGATTCAACCAATTCACTAATCTTGGCGGATGCGGTGGTAATTTTATTCAGCGAGGTGCGGGTTTCATCCACGAGTTTTGTACCCATAACCACCTGTTCAGTACCGGATTCCATTGCTGTTACCACCTCATTGGTTTCTGCCTGAATGCTTGCCACGAGCTTTTCAATTTCGCTGGTCGCTTCGGCGGATTGTTGGGCGAGGGAGCGGACTTCATCGGCAACCACCGCAAAGCCTCGACCTTCTTCCCCGGCTCGTGCGGCTTCAATGGAGGCGTTGAGAGCTAGTAGGTTGGTTTGAGCGGCGAAGGTGCTAATCAGGTTAACGACGGTAGAAATCTTTTGAGACGATTCCCCCAGTCGTTTGACTTTTTTCGCCGTTTCTGCTACCGTTTCGCGGATGGCGAGGATACCATCAACGGTACGGTTCATGGCGGTATCCCCTTCTTGTACCGTTTGAGTTGCATCTCGGACAGCGAGTTCCGCTTGTTCGGCGCTAGTTGCCACCAGTCGTACCGATTGAGCCATTTCTTGAACTCGGTCTAAAGCAGCCCCAATTTCCTCAGCTTGTCGCAAGGCTTCTTCGGCTAGGGATTGCACCGAAACTTCGCTAGTAGTGGTGGTTTGGGCGACCTGAGTTACCGCGCCTTGTACCTGGAGTACGATTTTCCGCAAGTTACTAATGGTGGCATTGTAAGAATCAGCGATCGTGCCGATTTCATCTTCTGTCACTCGCGCCCGGATGGTGAGATCCCCTTTACTGATCGGGTCTACTTCCTTGAGGAGTTCCAATGCTCGTTTTTGTAAACCTTCTTTGAGCTGGCGTTGCTCTTCAGCCAAGTCTCGCGTCTGTTCGAGTAGTGTCACCCGGTCTAGAGCGAGTCGCATCTGATCAGCTAAACGCTTGAGGAAATCGATTTCAGAGGATTGCCATTCGTAAGGATTGGTGCAACGGTGAATACTCAATAGCGCGAACGGCTGACCTTCATTGAGAACTAGCACATCCAAACTCGCCTTGACTTCCAGACGCTCCATGAATTTCAGATGGTCGGGAGACAATCCTGCGGCTAAAACATCGTTGAGGACAACAATACCGTTAGCGCTATGAGCTTCGAGCAATTGTTGGGAAAGCGGGGGATGCTTCATATTGCCATTGAGAGCATGAGGACGACCTGATGCTACGGATTCAGCAGAAACCTCACCGCTACCGTCTGGATTTAAGCGATAGACGACGACCCGATCCGCGTTAAAGACTAGCCTTGCTCCGACCACGGCGGTGTCAAAGACATCTTGTAGGGCTTGAGTACCGAATGACCGAATGGTAGTGACTTCTGCTAATAAGCGTGCTTGTTCAGCAGCTAAAGCTTGTTCCTTAACGAACTCTTGAAGCTGTTCAGCCATGGTGTTGATGTTCTCACCCAGCGCGGCTAACTCGTCTCCCCCTTCAACCTCCAAGCGGGTTTCCAAGTCTCCCTGACCGATTTTGTTCACCGCACCCGCTGCGGTAACAATAGGTAAGGTGGCTCGGTTAGCGATTAAGGTAGCGATCGCTGCCACGACCAAGGCGGCTACAACCGTACCAAGAGCGATGGTTACGAGTAATTGTCTTTGGGCTTCAAAGGCAAGCTTGGTTGGGATCGCAATCGCCGCTTGCCAGTTGAGATCGGGTAAGCCTTCCAGGGAGGTGAAAGGAGCATAAGCGAACAGTTTTTTCGCCTTGTCTACCTGATCAGCAAAAATATCATAACCGGAGTCACCGGCTGCTTGCAGTTGAGGTAAGCCTGGAAAAACTGCTGCCCCTTCTTTGAGTGATTTCCCTGGAGTCGAAGCGACGAAAATTTTCTTGCTTTTCTCATCAATCAAATAATATTCGTCTCCCGTTGCAGCGAAGTTTTTAATCAAATCGTCCAACACAGAAACCTTCATCCGGGCACGGGCGATAGCGATAGTTTTGCCTGTAACCTTATCTTTAACGGGTGCTGCAATGTTAATAATTGGCTCTTCCGCATTTCCTGTAGCAACAAGGGGGATAATCGGACTAGCAATGTAAGGCTGATCGGTGCGGAGAACTTCCTTGAAATACTCGCGATCAGCTTGGTTTGGGAGGGGGTCACTTTGAGATTTGAGAATGACGTTGCCCTGGAGATCAGTGATAGAAATGAGGTCATAGACCTTGTAAAGCTCGATCAGGCGGTTTAACTCTTCTTCCTTATCCGCCTTAACCACCTTATCCCGATAAGCTGGATCGGCTAGAAAGTTACGATTTGCTAATAGCTGAATATCTGCATAACGTTCCCGCATGAAACGCTTTACTTTGTCTTCCATACCGACAGCGCGGTCTATTTTAACCTGAGATACTTGTCGATAGATGGCTCGGTCAGCGAAATAATAGGCTGTTGCACCAGTAAAGATAACTGGGATAGTACCGATCGCAATGGCGAGGATTGTGGCTTTGGTTCGCAGGCTCTGAATTTGCCACCATCGGGTTGATTTTTTAGAGAGAGGAAATTTTTGAGATTTTGTTTGGTGTCCTGTCCAGTCTAATTCGGTTGATTTATAAGCTTTTGAATCATGGGAGGAGACAACTTGAAGCGGATAATCATTAGCAGCCATGCGATTTTCTCCCGAAATTGTGTTAGAAACAGAACCTTTACTGTTAGTAGTATTTTGAGATGTAGGATTAGAAGACATTTGAGTCATGGTACGAACCTCATCATTGAATAGGGAGTAGGTTGGGAGTTGAAAACGTACAAGAAAGATAGACCCGCACCTTGCGCTATGTTTAGTAACGCAGCCTGAAAGATGTAGGAGACGATCTCCAGATTTTAATTTCTGGAGAACTTAACTGATACAATTTTGGTTTAGGAATTTAACCTAGAATGAATCACCCCTTGGTAAGGGTTAATGGCTAATGGCTAATTATTCAAAAGCGATTGGTGATTCAGGGATGACCCACTAGTAACAGAAAGGATATAATTCCTAAACTCTTCAAAAATGAACCGAATTTTAGGTTTTGGGCATTGCTGCAATAATGGCTTCACCATCAAGAACGGCTAGCATTTCACCTGTAGCTTTCAACCAGTATCCCCGCAAAAATGGGGCTAATTCGGGAGTCACTGGGGATGATGGTGGGGATTGAATTGTATCGGGATTGCACCACTCAATATCTTCTATGCGATTGACAACTAGCCCTAACATCTGACTCTTGATCGTGGTAGATGAGGTCTGGAGAGAACGAATATGCAGTACGATCGCGGTGTGAGCTGAAGCATTGGTCGTCTGTTGATACCAGGGAGTAAGCCCGACTAAGTGCCCAATATCGACCATCCATAGGATTTCACCTCGCCAATTGTAGACTCCCATTACCCAAGCAGGCATATGAGAAATGGGTACAATTTGACCGATGGGAATACTGAGTACTTCAGTCAATTGCGGGATTGGTAATAATGCGTTCGTATCCGGCATCATATGAAACCGCAAAAACTGTTCAGTAGCACTAGGGATAGGTACAGATGACCGATCTTGCACCTGTATCGATGATGATAGGGAATCTGGATCTGATAAGGACTCGGACATAGTGAAGGATGAAGGATGAGAGATGAACGATGAAGTAGTTGATTGAAACAGTTCCCCGTTATCAGTAATTCCTGATATTAATTTCCTCAATGGTTGGTAGGGATGATGATAGCGTAGATGGGGAGACGCACAGAAATTTCATAGGAATAATTGAGGAAAACGATATGATTCAGGGGAAAGTTTTTATGTCTGGTCTCTGCTCACTACTCCCTACTGACTGCTCACGGTTGAGATTCGAGATTCATACCATTGCCCGACTTGTTCAATACAAATTGAATTAGAAAAATTGTGAATAGAAAATGGAAAAGAGTTGCCTATTCAATTTCCCATTCTCCATTCTCAATTTGCCTATTTCAGCCTTGACACTTCATGCTTCAATCGTTCATTTGATGAGTTGCTTAACAGTACGCACCAATTCTTCTTGGTCAATGGGTTTAGATAGGTAGGCATCTGCACCCTGTTTCAATCCCCAGAATTTATCCATTTCCCCACCTTTGGTCGAGCAGATAACGATGGGAATTTTGCTGGTTTCGGCTGCTGTTTTGAGATCCCGACAAACCTCAAATCCACTCCGACCCGGTAGCACAACATCTAGAACGATAACATCCGGTTTGTGGTTGCTAATTTTAGCGAGGGCTTCTTCTCCACTGTGAGCAACTAAAACATTAATGCCTCCTTGCTGCAAACAAGTGGTCAGAATTTTTACATCCGTTAAAGAATCTTCCACAACTAGGGCAGTTCCCATGATCTTTACCTCATTAATAAACAATGGAGAGTGGGTGTTGGTTGTTGGTTGTTA
>DNGI01000228.1:4838-7176 GCA_003486645.1 Cyanobacteria bacterium UBA11370
TTGTTGGTTGTTGGTTGTTAGATTTAATACTAAGCAAACCACAAAAAACAAACCACAAAAAACAAACCACAAAAAACAAACAACAAAAAACAAACAACTAATGACTAATCACACCCTGCTTGAGATGCTTGTGTAGCACACTGAGCAGCTTTCTAGCATCTAAAGGTTTGCTCAAGAAATCAGACGCTCCGACTAATTTGGCTTGGATGCGATCGCTTGTGCCGTCTTTTCCCGTTAAAATCACAATTGGAGTAGTGCGGAAACAGGAAAGCTTGCGTAACTGAGTACAAATTTCGTACCCATTGACATTTGGCATAACCAGATCTAAAAAGATTAAATCGGGTTTTTTTCCTAACAGCATGGGGATAGCTCGTAAGGCATTATCGACTCCGATAAATCGATAGCCTGCGGCTGCAATCACTTTTTCCATCGTGCGAATTACCCAAAGACTGTCATCCACACAAGCAACTAGCGGTTTGTTGGAATCTGTGGTGGTGGTTGTAGACAGTGTTCCAGACCCAGAAACTCTCATGGGTGAGGGAACGGGGAGATCAGGAATGGTCGTGAGTTCGACCGATCCTAGTCGCAGGTAGGGTAGGAGGGAACGAGTGAGTTCCACTACATTCCACTGCTGTCGCAAGGCTAGGTCACGCAAGGTATATTGTCCATCCAGCAGGGTATTGAGAGCATGGTAAACCTCTGGTGAGGCACGTCTTCGCAGTTCATCGGGGTGTTTGATCACGGGTGAAAGGTTGGGAGAATACTCACTCAAGTGAGCATCTTGCCAAGCTTGCCAAAGGGGTTGAACATCTGCGATCGCACCCTCGATTTCAATCAAGACCAATTTCGTGGATAATGACTGCTCTCGCTGGATTTGATTGGTTACAGTTGTCGCTTGCGCTAGATCAAATAACACCTCACCAATGACAGCGCGAATCATTTTAGCCGCTTGTTCACGAGTGATTCGTTGCTGTCTTACCCATAATTCCAACAGTTGATATTCCCAGCAGTTTTTAAAGTCGATATTGACTAAATCCCGCTGTAATGCAGCACTATAGGTTGGAATTTTTGGGCAATATGCTGCTAAGTTTCTGTACCACCGTCTGACAGGATGAGTTCCTCCGGTGGCATAGATAATGCTACCCAAATGTAAATGCAGACTCCAGGGTTGTTTGTGGGGTGGTGCAAACAAGAGTTGACCACTTAACCGAAGGCGTTGCAAACTTCTGAGAAAACGAATTTGTTTTAAAGTCGCAAACTCGCTAGTCGAGACAAGAGGGGGAGTTTGTTTGGCTGCCATATACTATTACCGATGAATAGGTTCATGGACTGATCGAAGCCTCTAAACTCAAATCTTTCAGGCGTTGGAAGTACCTCTAGACTCAAACTCTAGAAGCTGAAAAAGAGATAATCACCCCAAAGAATTTGTTTTACCATTTCACGTTCGGTCTGATACCTAGGAGTGAGCGCTAATTGCTAATTGATTCTTTCGATTAACAATTAGCCCTTAGTTACAGCAGATAGCAACTGGATAAGGTACAAAACTGAGCAAAGAAAGCTAGAGATCAAGCTTGTTCTACTCCTGACTCGGTGACTCTTGAATTCTGCTGTATTAGCAAAAATTTGCCTTCTATTTGTATCAGGCATGGCGTGAACTGACATGAGACAAAGCATAAGATTGCTTGTCAGGCTGATTCCAACAGAGCATCCCTAAAATTGGTGTGGGAACTCTGCGGTATTACGTTGGTGAGTTGCAGTATTTAACTCTCCAAGAATCTTATGGGATTGAAACTAAATTTAGAACGGTAGAAGCCCTTAGCGCTCTCAAGGCTTGGGATAGAGCAAGAAGGGTGTAGATGCGGTTTCTTGGCTCTTATGCCCTGTAGCGGTTGAGTTTTATGGGGTTGTTTTACTTGTCATACAACCCGTAATACAGATTAGCCTACTTACGTAATATTTGTCTAGAGCGATCTTGTCTTTCAGCAAAAATTCCAGCCAAGTTTCGACAAACCTTTACAAACTTCGCACCAGAGATGAAGTTAAGGTTAAGGTAAGGTGTATTTTAGGATAGGAATTTATAAGTCATTAACAGGTACTATTTGCCTTTTGAAAGGACTGCCTCTACCTTTAGATAGAGTTCCGAGAGACTAAGTAATATCATGCCGGGTTGAATTCACCCTAAAAAGATTGAGGGGGAGATAGGGTGAGGGGGAGGTGTTTCACCACTGATTTCGCCTCGCTATATATAGAATTTCTCAAATAGGTGAGGTACACTTACTTTTCTTCCCCACTCCCGGTCTCCCCACTCCCGGTCTCCCCAAAACCTAGGAATTTGTAC
>DNGI01000228.1:7402-9612 GCA_003486645.1 Cyanobacteria bacterium UBA11370
TTGTACCTCATGAGCATGAGAACTGCTATAATGTTAGATTAAGAGGAAAAAGATTAAGATGCTGGACTATGCCACTTGGTTCTAATAAATTCGGTGAATTGCTCAACTAACTGAGGATTACGCCAACCTTTTTGAGTTTCTGAAGTAATGACCTCTAACGCTTCCTGGGAGGTAAAGGCTCGTTTGTAAGGACGTTCACTTGTTAAAGCGTCATAGATATCAATGATTTGGAAAACTTGAGCGAGATAGGGAATATCTTCACCAACCAAACCATCTGGATAACCAGTGCCATCCCAGCGCTCGTGATGATGACGGATAATTGGTATTACTCCCCGCATCGTGCGGAGTGGTTTACAGATTCTTTCGCCAATCATGACGTGTTCATTCATGATCTCCCTTTCTTCAGGAGTCAATGGTCCTTTTTTCAACAGTACGGCATCGGGAATTCCGACTTTGCCAATATCATGTAAATAGCTTCCCCAACTCAAATCCCGAATTTCTGCACGGGATAGCTGAATATATTCACCAAATGCTTTACCTAATGCTACCAGTCGCTCACAATGATCACCCGTTACCGGATCACGACTTTCAATGGCGCTGGCAATGGAGAACAGCACTTGTTCGGCATGATCTAAGTCTTCATTCAGACGCTTTTGGCGAACCAGAGACTTAACCCGCGCTGCTAGTTCGAGGCGATCAAAGGGTTTGCTTAAAAAATCATCTCCCCCAACTTCAATTCCCTTAATACGCGATCGCCTGTCATTCAGTGCAGTGAGAAATACCACCGGAATCAGGCGAGTTTGCTCATCTTCCTTAAGATGCCGACAAACTTCAAATCCATCCATTCCTGGCATCATCACGTCCAAGAGAATCAAATCTGGATTGCTCTCCACTACCAGCTTTAGCGCCGCTGCACCACTTGCTGCTTCTAACACCTCATACCCCTCCACTGATAAGAGTGCTACTGCCGTCATGCGGCTAGAGGGATGATCGTCAACAACCAGGATTCTGGCTTGCTCACAATCTAAGAAAACCTGCTCAGACGAACTAATCGGAGATCTCGATAACGCAGAAGTGCCTGTTAAATCCAACATGATCTAACCTGTTATAGCTTGCAGTAGGCTCAGAGAGCTGTGTTTAGGAATTGGGAGATTAAGACTCCCTCAAAGCGGAGCTGTCTATAGAATTGTTTTATAGTAAGCTTTACTAGGCTGGATCTAAAAGCTTCAGTATAAATCTTTTAAAAACAATTTTCACTCTTCGAGGGCGAGGGATGGGACTGATCCTTACCCATTTGAGAAAGGGTATCATAATCTATCCAAAATCTAAAATCCCAAATCCCTTGTCCAGCGTTTTTGCCAATGAGAACTAGGTTCTAGAGAAGATGCCTGTTGCTCAATTTGTCGTCGCTGTAAAATAATAGGAGCAGGGTCACACAGTTGGGGGTCACGGTAAGGAATAGCAGCACGAGTTTGTAAATGTTCGAGCGATCGCGCCGAGAGAGGGGGTAAATCGCTAGGACTAAAACTCGCTACAGTTCCAGGTTGCCGTCCTCCTACGGGTATGGTAAAACCAATCTTAAACCCGACGGCAATTAACGCAGCACGTACCGCCGCCGCACAGGAATAAGTGGCTAGCCTACCCCTGATTGTACAGCAATTCGCTACCTGCTGGAGAAATTCAACAGTCCATAATTGAGGACAACGGCGGGGAGAAAAGGGGTCGAGAAAAATTGCGTCCGCCTGAACATTAGATTGACATAATTGCTGTATTGTGCTTCTCGCATCACCGAGGTAAAGTCGAGCGTGAAAGTTGTCCGTTTTTACCTCCAATGAAGTTGCCAGACTCTCTAGGAGTTTGGGAATGGGAGGCATCCAGTCCTTGAGGAGATTGTATGCGATCGCGGCTCTTGGTACGGCTGGGTCTAATTCCAGAGCCATCAGTTCAACTCGACAATTAGGATTGGTTTTCCAAATTGTTTCTAAAGCAGCAGCAGTATTATACCCTAGACCATAGCAGATATCGAGTAATCGCACAATGGGTTGTTGAGCTTTTTGTACCAGTTGGCATGGCTCTACAAATTTTAGCTCGGCTTCGGTTTTTGCACCTTGAATACTGTGAAAGGATTCACCCATCTCGGTTGAGAAGAAGGTGAAGGAACCATCGGCCGTAGGTTGGGGTTGAAAGAGGGTTGGTTGTTGGTTGTTGGT
>DNGI01000228.1:9888-13575 GCA_003486645.1 Cyanobacteria bacterium UBA11370
TGGTTGTTGGTTGTTAGTTGTCACTGTTGATATTGACGCAATCGATAACAAACCGCTTTATCAAATTGTACTGGCTCGAAGGCATCATCGAGATTAACGGTTGTCTCTCCACCCCCTAGAAATAAGTAACCGTCTGGACGTAAGACTCGGCGCACTTTGGCTAAGATATTGCGCTTCATTTCAATATCGAAATAAATCAAAACGTTACGCAAAAATATAATATCCATCTGGGGCATTGGTGCAAAGGCTTGGGTGAGATTAATCTGACGAAACTCAATCATGCGGCGGATATTGTCTTTAAAAATCCACGCATTACCACAAGGTTGACAGTATTTTTGTAGAAGGGTTTGGGGTAGTCCACGGCTAATTTCATGTTTAGTGTAGCGTCCAGAACTAGCGCGTTCTAACATTGAGGCAGAGATGTCGCTGGCGATTAATTGTACGTTCCAACTGATTAATTGAGGAAAATATTCGCACAGTAACATAGCAATGCTGTAGGGTTCTTGTCCACTCGAACAAGCGGCACACCAAATATTAAGAGTACGTTCGAGTTGCCGATGGTTTAGTAGTTCGGGTAGTATAGCTTTTTTTAGAGCTTGGAAGGGGTGTTCATCTCGGAAAAAAAATGTTTCATTGGTCATCAATGCCTCAATAATGAGTTCATAAAGAGGGTTAAACCGCTCTTGTCGTACCTTTGCAACTAAACCACTGACAGAGTTTTCTCCAGCTTCCTTAGCTAACAAGGTTAAACGAGACTCAATGAGGTAGTCTTTATCCTCGGAGAGAACTACACCTGTGCGATCGCGCACGAGTTGGCGAATGTAATCAAAATCTGAATTTTTTAGGGTCATTGGTTGTTGGTTGTTTGTTGTTGGTTGTTTGTTGTTGGTTGTTTGTTGTTGGTTATTTTTGGTTGTTATACAATGTCTGGCTAATCACCCGTAATAAAATTTCTCTCTCTCCCCCTCCCCCCCTCTCCCTCTTGCAGCACACTAAAGCTTAGTTCCTTACAATTAACTTGGGATAAAGTTCTACAGAGCAGTCAATGCGTATTTCTTTAAATTGGTTGGGGGAGTTGGTGGATTTGACCCTTGCTCCCCAAGATCTAGCAGAAACTCTAACAAATGCTGGGTTTGAGGTTGAAGATATTGAAGATCGGCGGCAGTTAGCCGATGGTGTTGTCGTTGGGAAAGTTCTGGATGTGCAGTCTCATCCCAATGCCGATAAACTGAGGGTTTGCCAAGTTGATATTGGGGATACTAGCAACCCTTTAACCATTGTGTGCGGTGCGTCAAATGTTCAAGCAGGGGCTTATGTCCCTGTGGCAACAGCAGGAACCTACCTTCCGGCAGTCGAGTTGAAAATTCGTTCTTCAAAACTACGGGGTGTCCGTTCCGAAGGGATGATTTGTTCCTTAGCCGAAGTTGGTTTAACGAAAGAATCTGAAGGAATTCACATCTTTGAAGAGGAAAATTTGCAGTTAGGCGCAGATGCACGTCCTCTCCTTGGACTGGATGATGTAATTCTCGACCTCACAGCTACTGCCAATCGCGCTGATGCCTTGAGTATGGTAGGGGTAGCGCGAGAAGTCGCCGCACTGACAGGGGCAACCTTAAAATTACCAGAGGTAGAAGAGGTGTCTGTTCCGAGTGGCAAAGGTCACTTAACCTTAAAAATATCTGAACCAAAAGCCTGCCCTGCTTACATCGGTACGATAATAGAAGGAGTTAGAATCGCCCCTTCCCCGGATTGGTTGCAACAACGTCTGCAAGCGGCTGGAGTGCGACCAATTAATAACGTTGTCGATGTCACGAATTTTATATTATTAGAATGGGGTCAACCCCTCCACGCCTTCGACTGCGATCGCCTACCTGTCATCACCACCTCCCAATCCAAAATCCCAATCGGTGTTCGCTTCGCCAAAACTAACGAATCCCTCAAAACCTTAGATAGTCAAACCCGCACCCTACAACCCCAAACCCTCTTAATTACCGCCAACGATCAACCCGTTGCCTTGGCTGGTGTGATGGGTGGGGAAGAAACGGAAGTTTATGATGGCACTCAAAACTTATTGCTAGAAGCGGCACTCTTCGATCCCGTCGCTATTCGTCGATCCGCGCGTTCCCAAGGCTTACGCACCGAAGCGTCTACCCGTTATGAACGGGGTGTGAATCAGGCAGAATTAGGAGTCGCTGCCCAACGGGCGATCGCCTTAATCTTAGAATTAGCAGGTGGAACCGTCACTACCCAAGAAATTGCTGACACTAGAACTCACCCATCAAGTTGGGTACGATCCATAGAATTACGCCTTGACCGTATTAATCAGGTTTTAGGTCCCGTTGAATTGGAAGAAGATATTGGTGAAATTTTACCAGAGGATGTCGAACGAATCCTAACTGCCTTGGGGTGTCAACTGGAACAGAAACAGGATCACGATTCTGACTCTTCAGTGTGGACGGTAACAGTACCGCCCTATCGCTATCGGGATTTAGAACGGGAAATTGACCTGATTGAGGAAATTGCTCGTCTCTACGGCTATGATAAGTTTTGTGATAACCTGCCAGCGAAAACTGAACCAGGCTATCTTTCCCTGGATGTGTGGTTAACCCGACAGCTACGGGAAGCCTTTCGCGCTACTGGATTGACGGAATTAGTCCATTATTCATTAGTAAAGCCAGACGACGAGAAACAAATTTGCCTTGCTAATCCGTTGTTTGTGGAATATTCCTCCCTGCGAACCGATCTATTATCAGGATTAATTGATGCGGTGCAGTACAATTTGGAGCAAGGAAATGGAGTACTAAACGGTTTTGAAATCGGTCGAGTTTTCTGGCGAGAAGAAGAAGGGTTAGCCGAAGCTGATTCTGTGGCGGGAATTTTAGGCGGCGATCGCACTCAAGGACTTTGGGTGAGGGGAGGACGAGAGTTCCCGATGACGTGGTATGAAGCGAAAGGTATATTGGAGAGTGTATTTCAGCGTTTGGGATTGAACGTGGAATATCAACCGGATCGCCGTGATCCCCGCTTGCATCCAGGACGTACCGCCTCACTATGGTTACAGGGTAATCGTTTGGGGCAATTTGGGCAACTCCATCCTCAATTACGTGCTAAACGGGGTTTACCGGATGCGATTTATGGGTTTGAGCTAGATTTAGATGTAATTTTGGATACGTTGGAGCAGGATGACCATCTCACACCTCGATTCCGTTCCTATTCTACCTTCCCAGCCGCTGATCGGGATATTGCCTTCTTTGCACCCGCGAAAGTCTCGGTAGCAGAAATTGAACGCGCCACTCAAAATGCCGGGGGGACGTTATTAGAATCGGTGCAATTATTTGATGAATACCAAGGGGAATCCGTTCCAGAAGGACAGCGAAGTTTAGCATTTCGGTTAGTTTACCGCGCAGGCGATCGCTCCCTAACGGCTGATGAAATTGAATCGATTCATCAAAAAGTCCGCAAAGCTTTAGTTGAGAAATTTGGAGTTAATCTGAGGAGTTAGAATTGTTGTTTGTTGTTTGTTGTTGGTTGTTTGTTGTTGGTTATTGGTTATTGGTTATTGGTCAGTAATCAATAGTAGTTAGTAATCATTTTTCAATAACAACAGACAACAAGACCTCTTGCAACAGTCCCAACGGTCTAGCAGTGGTTAAAACCACTGCCTTATAGCTAAAGTCCGTTAAAACT
>DNGI01000230.1:0-158 GCA_003486645.1 Cyanobacteria bacterium UBA11370
CTCCCCACTCCCCACTCCCCCAATACGGAAATCCGAATTTTGCGGAAGCTTGGCGCTGCACTAAAATGTGACTAGATGAAGGCGTACAACCCACTCGGTTGACTGAGATTAAGAGCTATGGGTTTTTTTGATTCAGAGATTGTCCAACAAGAAGCCAA
>DNGI01000230.1:475-728 GCA_003486645.1 Cyanobacteria bacterium UBA11370
ATGGAAGCGATGATGGAGCGCTATCGAATTTTCATGAAGCGCTTCGAGTTATCCGATGATTTTATGGCTCAGATGACAGTAGAGCAACTCAACACTCAGCTCAGTCAGTTCGGTATCACACCCCAGCAAATGTTCGACCAAATGCACATGACGCTAGAGCGGATGAAATCCGAGCTGGAAAATTCTTCTTAAAGAACTGCTAAATTGACAACCCATTATCTTGGTTTATGAGTAATATCAAATCCGGTTAATC
>DNGI01000230.1:937-9009 GCA_003486645.1 Cyanobacteria bacterium UBA11370
TCAAATCCGGTTAATCAACCTCACTACCTATAACAAAACCTTGTAGAGACGTTGCATTGCAACGTCTCTACTACTATCCTACTGAGGCCAAGGAATTTGAGGATTTGTGGCTAACTGATTAGACACCGCCGCCGCACCATAACGATTCAAATGACTAGGATCAGCAAAATACTGATTCTGGTTCACCCACTGCTCACCTAAATCAATAAATATAAATCCCCCACTTGCCCCTTGTCGCTGCATTAATTGCCGAAATTGTCGTTCACGAGTTAGCCGCACTGAGTCTAAATAGTCTCTACTAACGGGTAAATTAACAACTACTAAGGGAATCTTTTGTTGCTGAGTAAAGGCTTTAATCGACTCTAAAGCAACGGCTTGTTTCCCAGAAAAACTAAAGGGTTGATAATCGGCATCATAGCGACCAACAACTCGCGGATTTTGCTGATAATAGAGTTTGGGGTCAAATTTACCATCCATTGATAAGAAACCATTTGCATCAATCGCCAGAGTACTATATCCTGTGGGATTGCTAACTAATGTTAGTCGTTGTGGTGTTTCTGTTCCTGTTAATTGAGTTAAAAGTAATCGATTTGTAGGAGTAGAAATGGGATTGCTGCTAGTTTCAAAGGCTACCCGTGTTAACCGCCAGCGTTCCGATGTTGCCTCTCGTGATACAATTGAGGTGGCTTGATTCGCTGGAGAAACTGTTGATAAAGGCAGGTTTTCACAGGCATCAGTTGTATTAGGTAAACGTTCAGGTAGTTTAGGGCGATCGCCTGCTATCAACCGTTGATATCCGCCAGACGCAATTAGGCTATTGTAGGTTTTATCAACTCGTCCACTATTAAAGGCTCGCACACCATCTGCCCAAATAATTAGTCGGGGCAGTTGATCCGGGGTTAAAAGTTGTCGGAGTTGGAAGTCAATTAATTGTGCGGTAGCACCATTTACCCCAAAGTTGAAAATTTTTAAATTGCCTTTACCCTGTTGCGCTAAACTTTGTTGGAGTTGTTGCGGATCAATACCGACTAATGCTCTGGAACTGCCAACAATAAGCACATCTGGAGTACCAACAGCAGCAATATATGATAAATAAAGCAGCAATTGTTCTTCAAAAATTGGGTTATTAAAGCTCGCAAAAGGTAGGGATGAACTGGTCGTTTTAGCTTTTTGTTGGGCAATATCCAAATTTTTGAAATATTCCGCTACCTTTTTTTGAGCATAGACTCGTTTAGGGCTATCGGGTGGAATTGATTGCATTGCTTCAATAGCTTGAAGCCAGCCTAATACTACCAAATCCCAGTCTTGGGGAGATTGAGCAGATTGGGCGAGGTTAGCTGCACCTGTCGCCTTAGTAATCGCTTTAGTAAAGGGATCGATTTGAGGACAGGTTGAAGGGGTTTGCTCAGACACCATGGTGAGGGAAGATGAAGTTTGGTCTTCTGCGGTGTCAGGAGGTGAGAGTGGGGAACAGCCAGTGGTAAATATGAGTAACGCTAGAGTGGCACTACTGGGGAGTCGAAGGCAGAATTTAGGCATAAGGCGATCGCTCTGTTATGATATCCCTTCACTGGAAAGGGTGTGGGGTGTAGGGTAAAGAAACTACCCCCTCCACTGAAATGATACATGGGCGAACAGTTATATCATGTCCGGTTGAATAACCCTAAAAAAGTTGGAGGGGGAGAGAGGGAGAGGGGGAGAGGGGGAGAAGGTTTATTAGGGGTGATTTGCCAGACATGATATTAGAGGAAGAGCGATCGCCTTAGCTGATCATTAATACCATGTTGGATTTGAGATTTTGGAAGACTTATACCAATTCAAAATTCACAATTCACAATTCAAAATCAAGAAAGTCAGATTATACCTGGGTTTGCGGATTTGTATCTATTGCTTGATTTTGGAGAATTGGTATTACTCTGTTAGAGTTTAAGCAACTCATAGGATCTCCAGCTAATCACCCCGAATAAAAATTCTCCCCCTCTCCCCACTCTCCCCACTCTCCCCACTCCAATTACCGTAACTTTCTTAACTGAAACTGAGCATCATTGTAGCCGCCAATCCGGCCATTATCCAAATGAATTTTAGAGGCTTGTTGCAAATCGGCGATCGCTTTCTCCCTATTCCCTAACACCCCATGAGTTAGTCCTCGACCATAATACGCAAAAGCATTATCTGGATCGATCTGAATCGCTTCCGTATAATCATCAATGGCTCCTTGTTTATCCCCGAATTCTCGACGCACATCTCCACGATTACTATAAGCAATACTATTGTTAGAATTCAAACGAATGGCTTGAGTATAATCTTGTAATGCTCCGGGTTGATCGCCTAACTCTCGTCGAATATCTCCTCGATTATTATAGGCTGCATCATCATTCGGCTCGATCTGAATCGCTTGACTGCAATCTTTAAGCGCATTTTGATAATCTTTAAGATTTAAGTGAGCAATACAGCGATTATTATAAGCAATATCATTATTGGGATTGAGATTAATTGCTTCAGTACAATCGGCGATCGCATCTTGATAGGTGTCTAAATTCAACTTCGCACTGCATCGATTCGTATAAGCATCCCCATTGGTAGGTTCAATAGCAATAGCCTGAGTATAATCCTCCACAGCTCCGTTATAATCTCCTAATGCAAATCTCGCTTTTCCGCGACTATAATACGCTTTGGCATCATTGGGATCTAACTCAATCGCTTTGGTATAATCTGCCATGGCTTCCTGCTTATTATTCAGTGCTGCACGAGCTAATCCCCTTGCTGCATAAGCTTTTCCATCTTGCGGATTGAGTCGAATCGTTTGATTAAAATCTTCAATCGCTGCTTTATAATTTTCTAGTTCATAGTAGGCAACTCCCCGTTTATAGTAAGCCTCTGGATCATTCCCTCGCAACTGAATTAACTGATTAAAATCCTCAATTACACCTTGCCAATCTTTGAGGTCGTAACGAGCGAGTCCCCGATTATAATATGCATCAACATTACTGGGATCGAGCTGAATCATTTGACTGTAATCGTCAATGGCTGCTTTATAAGCCCCCAAATCATAGTGAGCATTTCCTCGGTTTCCATAGGCTAATAAATGTTTAGGATTGAGTTGAATAGACTCGTTGAAATCCTTAATCGCTCCCCGTAAATCCCCGTTTTTCAGTTTGGCAACTCCCTGATGATAAAACTGCTCGGCTTTGGTGCGATCATGACCCTGAAAGATGAGGATTAAAGCCGCGATCGCAATCAGAACAACTCCCCCTCCTAAAATCAACCAAAACCGTTTTCTAGACTGTTGCTCTTTTAGGTTTGCAGACAATCCAACGGTTGGATGTCCTAAACTTTCAGACGTTGTTACAGGTTCTTCTGGAAGAGTTTCAATCAGTGGACGTTCCCAGTCTGGTTCTTTAGTTAAACTCAACAGAGCTAACATTTCTTTCAACCGTAGGATTCCGGGATCTTCACCGGATAGTTGAGCGGGTTTTTTGGAGGAGTTGGCGGGAAAGTTCGGAATATATTCTTCAACGAGATAAAATTTTTTTTCTTCTACAAAATAGTCTAAAATTTCCGGATTGGCGTTAGTTTGTGCCAATCGTTCCAGTGTTTCTGATTTATGGGTGAGGAGAAATTGGAGACGGGCTAGGGTTTGACGATTTTTAGTCGGAAGTTTAAGCTGTCTGATGATACAAACCGGAAAATCAGGATGGCGAGTATCAGCGGCTAGGTAAATCAATCCTGACAGACCTGAACCTAAAATTCTGACCACCCGATAACGATTATTTAAAACCTGATCAATCATGATAGCTCAACATCCAGCTCGTTGCTTTAGCAATTTTAGGCGAGAAAACGATTTGGATAGAGCATCCGTTCTTTTAGTTTAGTCTTTTGGAGTTTGTAGCCCAATCAAGCCTAGGATAAATCGACAAGGGACTCCAGATAAATGGGATAAACAACAACTAATCCCTACTATCGAGTCGATCAGTAGGGTAGGCACTGCCTACCTTACTCCTAGACCTAGTGTTTAAATCAGAAGTTTGTGTAAGTCCTGAACTAATCCATCCCATCGAATCGCTCAGTTCGCTATCCTTGTGTCACCTCAATCAAATCTATAATCAAATTTGCTAACTCAACCGTTGCTCCAATCGGTTCACCGAGATTGAGCTGTACTGTAGGAAACTGTTCCCCTAGATGAGCAACCGCTTGAGCGATCGCATCGGTAATCCCTCCAGAAAAAAGAAAGTATGGTACTATAGTTATCTGCTCATATCCTTCTACTACTAAACCTTTAACTTGCTCCAGTAGGGTGGGCTGCACTGACCAGTAAGCAACGATTGCTCCTAACTCCTCAGCAACGTTCTCAACGAACTGATTGCCACCAGAACGGCGCGTGCCGTGAGATAATAAAATCTTGGCATCAGCTCTTAGTGTTGCCTTTTGGTTAACGAGTAATTGTCCTAAATTGGGGTGAGCGCCAAGGTAAGGTCGCTGCTCAATTAGGACTCTTTCCCCTAAGTGATGTTGTGCTAGTCTCACTTCCTGGGGAATATCCTCCATGACATGAACCCCTGGTAGTAAAAATAAGGGTAAGATTTGGATGTGATCGCAGCCTAGCGTTAAGGCTGTAGTAGCAAATTGGTAGATTTGCTCATGTAAGGGAACAGGCGCTAATTCTAACGTCGCTGTTCCAACTAAAACGGTTGTCCCTACTCCTCCCCGCCTTTGCGCCTCCCTACGTCCCCGCCACCCATCCAATTGAGTTGGGTAGATGACTTCAGTGTGCAAAACGGGAGTGAAATCGCCTATTCTATTCATCTGGGTCAGTTTGCGATCGCCCAGCCGAACCCGTACTAATTCAGCCAATGTTTCCATGGCGAGTTGAGGACGTGGATCGCGGCTTCCGTGGGAAATTAACAAATACGCAGATGACAACGGCAAAAGTATCTAAAGTTTAAGGAGTATGCAAATAATTGTATCGTTTTTGGCTGAACAGGATCGGAATTTGAACGATTGAACAGATTAATAATGATCGCTACTATACTGCTGTAAACTCTGGTTACGAGATAATTAGCGAAGTTGTAATACTTAGCAATAGGGGGAAGTCTATATGTCGTTGTTTTTTATGATTCCACTGAGTACGTTCTTCGTAGCTGTGTATATCTTTAAAAAATCGGCAGACGAAATTGCCTATATATCTGCTGCGATCGCGCTGGTCAGTCTACTGTTAACGTTACTATTAGCGCCTTGGCAGATTCAATTGTCACTTCTCATACTTATCCTATTCAGCAATAGAAGAAAACCGCTCTCGTCTGAGTCATCCTTTGAATCTGAGTCTACCACACAGGAGAAAGTAAAGCTTCTTTATCGGGGAGCAAACTACGAACTCAACTCTCCCACACCCGACATGATCGAGGATGAGATTACAGGAAAATATCGGGGTCAGGTTTGGATCGCTCACGATCTTGTTAAGAGTACAGTGGTTCAACCAACCTTAAATATTAAGTATCGAGGTGTTTGCGTTGCTACTCAAAACTCGATCACATCTGTAGTTGAAAATACCCTTGTTGATGAAGTGGAAGTTAATTCTGTTAAAGTGCCAGAACGCAATTGATGTTTAATTGATCAGCGGATAGGCACAATTAAAGTTAAAATTTGCAGAGGTTGAGAAGTCGGATTTCTTGAAGAAACCCGGCTTCTGGGTGTTTTCTTGTTTAATCCCTATTCTAAAATCGTAATTTAAAAAACAAAAACTCTACCGGAAAACCGTAGAATAGACTTAGGATCGATTAATCCCTAAACATGAGTTCTTAATAGTTCAATCTACAAAGGAGCAGCGATGCGAATTGCTAGTGATGTAACCGAATTGATTGGTCGTACTCCTCTGGTTCAACTCAATCGGATTCCCCAAGCCGAGGGGTGTGTGGCGCGGATTCTGGTAAAATTGGAAGGCATGAACCCAGCCGCTTCCGTAAAAGACCGGATTGGGATGAGTATGATTCAGGCAGCGGAGGAGGCGGGTCAAATTTACCCAGGAACAACAATTCTCGTTGAACCGACATCCGGTAACACCGGGATTGCCCTAGCTATGGTAGCAGCGGCTAAAGGGTATCGATTAATTTTAACCATGCCTGAAACCATGAGTCTAGAACGACGGGCAATGCTCAAAGCTTATGGTGCTGAGTTGGAACTGACCCCAGGAGTAGAGGGAATGAAAGGGGCAATTCGTCGTGCCGAAGAAATTGTGACCAGTACTCCCCATGCCTTCATGTTACAACAATTTCAAAACCCCGCTAATCCCAAAATCCATCGAGAGACGACAGCGGAAGAAATTTGGCAAGATACAGACGGTCAAGTCGATATTCTAATTGCTGGGGTTGGTACGGGGGGTACGATTACAGGCGTAGCAGAAGTGATTAAGGCGCGTAAACCTAGCTTTGTAGCGATCGCTGTCGAACCGACCAATAGTCCTGTACTTTCTGGTGGAAAAGCTGGACCTCATAAAATACAAGGAATTGGTGCTGGCTTTATTCCCCAAATTCTCCGCACTGATTTGATCGATGAAGTGATTCAGGTGAGTGATGACGATGCGATCGCCTATAGTCGCCGTTTAGCACGAGAAGAAGGATTGTTATCCGGTATTTCCTCTGGTGCGGCGTTATATGCCGCGATTCAGGTGGCTAAACGTCCAGAAAATCAGGGTAAGCTAATTGTAATGGTGCAGCCGAGTTTTGGTGAACGCTACTTAAGTACACCCTTATTTCGAGAGCCAGAACAGCCAAAAACGGCAGCTTTGGTTTAACGTGATCCAAATTTACACCCAGCTATCCCAAGCCTATCGATGGTTACAGCAGTACCAGGGACATCCTCCTATACTCGCTTGCATTTTAGGATTTACCGCAACAGGTTTAATCCCTGGTATTTCTGCGGCGGGTGCAACCCCAGAGGATCGGAAATACACGGCGATCGCTGATGCGGAATTTTTAGCCAATGGCATTATGCCTAAGCCTCAATATCCCTTGCCACCACTGGATGTTGGGGTTTCTCCGGTATTCATTTCTCGTGCAGTTATCGAGGCATTTAATATCCCTGTCTATCTATTTAATGCAGGTTTACCTCAACCCCCAGCCGTACCCGCGATTGATTTAGGGGGTGTACCTGCCAACTGTCTCACATCCGGAAACGCGCTACCGTTGGAGACGGTAAAACATCTATTCGAGCAAGGCTTAAAGTGGGGTGAACAGCTTGCTAAAGAGGCTAGGGATAGCTATGTAATTTTGAGTGAGTGTGTGGTTGGAGGAACTACAACAGCTCTAAGTATTCTTACGGGTTTAGGAGTAGCGGCTATTGGTAGAGTCAATAGTAGCCATCCTAATTGTAATCATACCCAAAAGTGGGAAATTGTGCAAGCTGGGTTGGAGAAGTGGAGAGAGGGGGAGAGAGGGGGAGGGGGAGATAGGGGGTTAGCGCAGCGGAACGAAGTTCGGGGGAGATGGGGGGAGTTTACCTGTTCGTCTGGGATTGATCCCTTTCAATTAGTGGCAGCGGTGGGAGATCCGATGCAAATTGTGGTGGCTGGAATGGCGATCGCAGCCAGTTGTAGTTGTGGTGTCTTACTGGCTGGGGGTACGCAAATGCTAGCGGTTTATGCGTTAGCTCAAGCGTTAGTAGAGTTTACTGAATTTTATTCGGTTAGATGGCAACCGTCCCACATAGTAGTGGGAACGACTCGTTGGGTAGCTGAAGACCCGACGGGTGATACGGTTGGATTAGCACGAGAAATTGGCGGTGTACCTCTGTTGGCAACGGATTTAAGTTTTGCCAAGTCTCGTTATCCTCAGCTACGAGTGTATGAGCAGGGGTATGTAAAAGAAGGGGTTGGTGCAGGGGGAGTTGCGATCGCGTCCCATCTTTATCAAAAGTGGAATTCGATTCAATTGCTTGAGGCGATTGAAGCTTTAGTCGAGCGATACAGCTATTGTTAATCTTGGTTGTTGGTTGTTGGTTGTTAGTTGTTGGTGGGAGCATCCCGTTTTTGCCAAAGTACCTGTTGAAAAGGAAATCGCGGCTACACAAACGATGTCCGC
>DNGI01000230.1:9300-10370 GCA_003486645.1 Cyanobacteria bacterium UBA11370
TGCAACTTTGGGATGCACCCGTTAGTTGTTGGTTGTTACCTCTTCATCTTATTCATAACTTCACTGAATCTTTACAGCAAATTCACATCCATTAAATATTATCAGTAGAATTCAAGATTATACTATTACATAGCTTTTAGAGTCATCAATCGATAGATTGATTCTAGAATAATAATCCAAATAACATACATTAATTCGGTGCTTTAGCTGATCATAATCAGCGCCATTTTGCCATGAGTAAACACTTCTAATCCAAGGACTCATCATGTTTGAAACCTCCGAATATCAAAACTCATTTTCCGGTTTAAATTCTCCCCCCTACAATAATCAGCCTTTCGGCGAAGGGTTAGACTCATTTTCTCTTACTAAAAACTCGAATAGTGCCTTATCGCCAGATCCTCAACTCCGGGAATTAGAACTTAGTAGCGCTACAGATGCTAATCTAATTCCATTTGTCCAAGCAGCCATTCATTTAGTTAAAGAACAACTAACTGAGGTAGCGTTAAGCTCTGAATATGATCGGATCACAGGTTTAGCCTTTGGTGACAATTATAATCAAGAAATTGCTGATTCACTCCGACAAAGTTTTGCCCAAGGAGATTTAAGTGAATTACCCGATATTCAGGTGATTTCGTCTGATATTTTGGGTAATGCGAATGGTGCTTATGCCAAGCAGCTTGATACTATTTTCTTATCCGATGAGTTTGTGCGGAGTCACACGACTCAGGAAATTGCAGGGGTATTAACTGAGGAAATTGGTCATTATATTGATTCTCGGATTAATACGGTAGATGCGGCGGGTGATGAAGGGGATATTTTTTCAAGGTTAGTACAGGGTAAGGAGTTATCTAGTGCTGATTTGGCGTTGTTGAAGGAAGAGGATGATAGTGCAGTCATTGCGATTAATGGACAAGAGGTTTCCATTGAGAAGAGTAATACTCTAAGGACAGCCTACAACATTGGTACGTTAAGTGGTTCTCGCAGTTTCAGTGATTGGGTAGGAAGGGCTGACACTAATGACTACTACCGTTTCTATGTTGGTAGCCGAAGTAACTTCAGTTTGAATTTAA
>DNGI01000230.1:10639-10928 GCA_003486645.1 Cyanobacteria bacterium UBA11370
GTAATTAACCGTTCCACTGCTGGCGGTAGTAGTAATGAATTCATTAATCATCAGTTAGGCACAGGGACTTACTATGTACGAGTCTTTCCCTACGGTAGTGCAAATACCAACTATAACTTGTCTTTAAATGCTACTCCTCTAGATTATGCAGGGAATAGTTTAAGTTCAGCTCGTAATATTGGTACGTTAAGTGGTTCTCGTAGTTTCAGTGATTGGGTAGGAAGGGCTGACACTAATGACTACTACCGTTTCTATGTTGGTAGCCAAAGTAACTTCAGTTTGAATTTAA
>DNGI01000230.1:11198-12885 GCA_003486645.1 Cyanobacteria bacterium UBA11370
GTAATTAACCGTTCCACTGCTGGTGGTAGTAGTAATGAATCGATTAATACTCAGTTAAATACTGGGACTTACTATGTCCGAGTCTTTCCCTACGGTAGTGCAAATACCAACTATAACTTGTCTTTAAATGCTACTCCTGATTATGCAGGGAATAGCTTAAGTTCGGCTCGTGATATTGGTACTTTAAATAGCTCTCGCAGTTTTAGTGATTTGGTAGGCAGTGCTGATAGTAACGACTACTACCGTTTCTATGTTGGTAGCCGAAGTAACTTCAGTTTGAATTTAAGAGGTTTAACGGCTGATGCGGATGTTCATTTACTCAATAGTTCTGGTACTGTAATTAACTGTTCTACTGCTGGTGGTAGTAGTAATGAATCGATTAATACTCAGTTAAATAGTGGGACTTACTATGTCCGAGTGTTTCCCTACGGTAGTGCTAACACCAGCTATAGTCTAAATCTCTCAGGTGTGTCTTTATCTAGTCAAATCCGTTCCGGTAGTGAGAATGTCAACCTCTGGCTTTACAACACTAATGGACGAAACACAACTGATTACATTAATCCCGACAGAGAAACTGTTGTTGTTATTCATGGCTGGAGCAACAACGATCAAACGGAGGGTATTAACAGATTAGCACGAGAGACTGCTGAATTTGGAACTCAAGTTCTGGCTTTAGATTGGGGTGGTATTGCCAATGATCCCGATGAATTAGATTCATGGTGGGGAGATGCTGTTCCTAATGAAACTGCACAATGGATTACACCTGTTGCACAATGGGCAAGTAATCTCCTGGGTAATTTAGGAATTGCTTCTAATCAACTGACTCTGATTGGTCACAGTTTAGGAACTTACGTCGCTTCGGAAATAGGCAGAATTGGTGGTCAAGTAAGAAATCTTGTTGCTCTCGATCCTGCTGATAATCCTACTGGAAACTACGACCTTGATATCCATACAGCAGGGGAGCAACGACCAGTTGATTTCCGCAACGTGGCTCAGTATTCCTTATCTTTTGTGGTAGGAGATTTAGATCATGGTTTAGCTGGGAATAATAACCAAGCTGCAACAGCTCATGACTCTTTTGTCATAAGCGATTGGGGTCAATATTGGAGTACGGATCTACCTGATGATTGGGCTCACGGTGCAGTTGTTGATCTCTTCAGAAATGCACTTGATCGGCGATTATTATCACCTACTGATCTTACAATGCCATCTCATCAAGATGGTTGGTATAACAATAATGGAGATCGAAATAATCGAAATAATGGACAACATGAAGGTTACATCAATGCCTCTTGGGTTAATAATGATTGGCGGATTGCAGGTCTAAGACGAGTAATTGATTCATCAGGGACACAACAATGGGCATGGACATAATTTAGATTTAAGTGGGTTGGGTTCACAAAAGTAATTCGTACCTTGGGTTAACCAAAGAAAACCCAAAAAGAATTAGGGGCATAATACTCTTATGCCCTTTTTCATAATTGGTCATAGTTCATTGATTTCGCTTTTCCGATCAGCATTTGATTTGTTAGATGCCGATCAGCATTATTGCCTGATAACCCCATTACCAATCAATTTACAGGGGTGCATCCCAAAGTTGCAAATTGCCTACAGACTAAAAGTCTGAGGCTATACAAACTTGCACCCGCAAGGCAAGGGTTTTAATATGATGTCCGGCAAATCACCC
>DNGI01000230.1:13183-14179 GCA_003486645.1 Cyanobacteria bacterium UBA11370
TGTAGCCGCGATTTCCTTTTCAACAGGTACTTTTGCAAAAACGGGATGCTCCCATTTACAGTCCGTAAGGATGCGATCGCAAAGCGTACACGCAGATCAGGATCGGGCTAAAATAGAACTCTAGGCTTTTGCAAGCCAACCTAATAGTTTCTAAATTATTACCCAAATGTAACCCAGTAAAAATGAGCGAAGAAAAACAACCTTGGTGGGAGCGAGTCTGCAATCCCGATCCAAAAATAAGAGAACAGGCACACAAGGAAGCTGAAAAAGAAGCAGATGACTACTACAAACAGACTTACCCAAACTACCGATCCGACACTGAAGAGGAGTCAACCTGAATTTAAACTATATGAACCTGTAGATATTCGTGGCGTGTGGCTTGGTCAAGAGAAAGGGTATCAATGGCATTCCGGTTGTTACATCTTACACCAAGAATTTAGACAAGGACAATGGTGGTATGCGATCGCTCGTCCCTACCAAGGCAACCATAACATTACTCAACTTTCTTATCCTCTTGCTTACACCTCAGAGCGATTAAGAAAAACTGAAAATTCTACACCGTTGAAGGTGACTGGTGGTGTGTACAAATCTGATGAATTCTTGCCTCATTACGGTGGTGCTTTACTGCGAAATGCTCTACAAAATGGGTTGATTTATGTTGAGTAATTAATTTGATCTATGTTCATTGGTTCCCCTTTTCCGGCAGCAATTTCTTTTCTAGCTTGCTTGGCAGTCTTAATCAATTGACTCTGCGTTTTCTGAACTAAAGCATCCCACTCCACTTCATTACGCAAATTTTCAATATATTCTCTTAAATGGTCAATCAGTTGCTCTTGGGCAATTTCAGGTAAAGATTCCATCATTTTGATGACGGTAGCAATGTTTTCTGAAGACATATTCTGACTTTCACACTCTACTAATTTATCAATATAGCGAGTCTATTTGATTTGTGAACAAGGATAGACAAGGGGGACAAGGGAGAGGTATTTTACAAAT
>DNGI01000230.1:14398-18452 GCA_003486645.1 Cyanobacteria bacterium UBA11370
CAAATCATTTAGACTGGCTATACATTCACAGCACTTGAGAGAAAAGGCGATCGCTCCCTAAAGCTCACCTACATTGCCTCAGTCGTGCGATAATAGCACGTCAGTTATATCATCTTCATCTGAAATAAGCGAATCCGCTTGTAGTAAGGCTTTATCCAATCCAAAATCCTTGCATCCAAAATGGATCTATAGCATTTCTCAAATAGGTGAGGTACAGTTGTATTTTCTTCCCCACTCCCCACTCCCCACTCCCCAAAACCTAGGATATTTTTACCTCATGAGCATGAAAACCGCTATAGCCTTTTCAAGAGTGGATTCTGCGTACTAGGAGTTGTTCTTCTAGGGCAGCAATACGATTGTAGGCGGCGGTGAGTTGGGCGGTGAGGCGTTGAACTTGAACGTCGGCAGACAGTCCATTCTCGCTATTTTGATGAAAATTGCCATTGTCATTGTTATTCTCAACCAGAATATCTTTATGTTCCATGACTGATTCCATCAGACTTTGGCTGTGATAGGCATCAGGTCGAACATTCCCGCCGGAGGAGGAAGGGATTGGTTTGAGGATGTGTTTGATTTCCGATAGGGCTTCTGCAATTTGGTGACTAAGCTGATCGAGGATTTCGTATAGCATATCAACTTTATGGCTGAGAGCGATGAGTTCCTGTTGAACGGTATCCATACGGCTGTCAATTTCCATAACTTCATTACTTTATTTATGCTAGTCACTTTCAGCTCAAAGGCAACTTGATTGCTGATTCATTTAACTATTTGAAACACAGTAATGAAGAATTGAGCGCCTTGGCTCGTTTTTGAAGGGCAAATTAGGTAAAATTAAGTAAATATTCAGGGCTGCCTCTTGACCTTTGTTACCTTACCCATCCTGTTTTCAGGCTATTCTTCCCTTTGTGTTACTAGTGAACCGTTAATTAATTATTTATTAAGATTTTTTGACAAAAATGTATTAAAAAAACACAAACGTTCTGCCTAGGGTCATCCTGTTGGCAGCGATCGCTAGAATTGAGTCTGTTTTTAGGCTAGAGGAAGGTAAAGGATTGAGTGATGGACTGTCTGTCTCAGAAATAACAAAAATTATGTTAATTTGAAGGCGAAGCGGTTGTGGATCTAAATTTCCGATTATTCAGTTAAGCAACAAACCGTTCAACTCCCCCCCTCTGCCAAACAAGAGTAGTTTAACCTGTAACTAAGCTAAGACGCATTTAAATTGGACATTGAAATTTTTGAAAAGGGTGTGGGGTGTGGGGTGTGGGGTGTGAGGATATACAAATTAAATGCATGACAGCTTAAAACAGGGCAAAGGATAAATGACGAATGAAGCGACGCTCTTTTCTAGTACAAGCCACGGCTTTAGGGGTAGGACAGTTAGCATTAGGATGTAGTAGTAAGCAGCCGATCGTTTTGAACGTGCAGCTTTTGCAAGATTCAATCCCAGCTCAACTATTAGGTAAATTTCGCAAGACACTGCAACAATCGGTTAAACTCAATTTTGAACCAGAAGCACAGTTACAAGATCTATACAAGCGTTTAGAAACGTGGAAGCGGCAAGCAGCGGAAGAAGAAACTCCACAACGATGGTCTATTCCTTTTATTGGAAAGCGCAGGAGTGTGATCGCCTCTTTGGTAACGTTAGGTGATTATTGGTTAGAAACAGCGATTCGGCAGAATTTGATTGAACCGTTGGAACTCTCATCATTATCAGGATGGCAAGAATTACCCTCCCGTTGGCAAACCTTAGTCAAACGCAACCGCCAAGGTGAACTTGATGAGTCTGGGGTAGTGTGGGGTGCACCCTACCGTTGGGGTAGTACGGTGATTGCCTATAATCGGGATAAGTTTAAGGAATTGGGCTGGATACCAAAAGATTGGAGTGACTTGTGGCATCCGGAGTTACGCGATCGCATTTCTTTACTCGATCAACCGCGAGAAGTGATTGGTTTGACGTTGAAAAAACTAGGATTTTCCTATAACCAAACCGATTTAACTCAAGTACCAGATTTAAAAGCAGAACTATTAGCATTGCAGCAACAAGCCAAATTTTACAGCTCTGATCGCTATCTAGAACCTCTAGTTTTAGGAGACACCTGGGTAGCTGTGGGTTGGTCTACCGATATTTTGGCACTCAGGGGAAGCGATCGCCAAATCGAAGCTGTGGTTCCCCAGTCAGGGACTGCACTTTGGGCAGATTTATGGGTACAACCCGCTTCTGTAGGTGCAAAACAAAAATCGGTATCTAAAGAGTGGATTGATTTTTGCTGGCAACAACAACCCGCTATTGACATTTCTCTGTTAACCGATGCAGCCTCACCCTTACTGACTAGCATCAATCCGACTAACTTACCCAACGATATTCGAGAGAATTCCTTACTCTTGCCGAATTCCTCAGTTTTGGACAAAAGTGAATTTCTTTATCCTTTACCCAAGGAAACTCTAAAACAATACGAAACTTTATGGGCAGAAATCCGTAAGACCTAATACCCTCTCTCAGACTGAGAGTTTCATCGTGTAGAGTTGGTGCAGTGGATACACCGTCAGACAGATTCACTAATTGAGCCAAATCGCTAAAGTACTCCATGTAGGGGACAACAGGAGATCCGAGAGTGACTCAACAAACGAGTGGACTGGGTGAACAGGCGTTGGAAAAAATTGCAGAAATTGGATTGTCCACACAACTCGATGAAGTAGAACGATTGGACGTTGCAATTAATACCGATCCCGGTAAATTAGTGCAGGGTGAACTTGAATCACTCACCATTAATGCTGACGGTTTAGTCATGCAAGAGGATCTGCGAATGGAAAAGATGACAATGCAGATTAATTCTCTTGCCATTAATCCTCTAAAAGCCTTAATTGGTAATTTGGAATTGACTCAACCTGCACAAGGAATTGCTCACGTTGTCCTAACTGAAGCCGATATTAACCGTGCTTTAGAATCTGAATTTCTGAGTAATCAGATCCGTAATTTAACAATACAGGTTGAAGGGAAACCCGTAACTATTGATACTCAGAATGTGACTTGTCACCTGTTAGACGATGGAAAAGTTGGTTTAGATGCTGAAATTATTATTCGCCAAACGGGTGAAATAAAAGTTGTTTCTTTTACGACTACACCTCACCTTAAAGATAGCGGACAGGGTATTTCTTTAGACAATATTCAGTACATCCAAGGAAAAGAACTTTCACCCGAACTTACAAAGGCTTTAGTAGAAAAAGCTACTGAACTTTTAAATGTAAGTAACTTTGAAATGGATGGAATATCGTTGCAACTGCATCAGCTCAATGTCGAAGCTGGTCGATTAACCTTGCAAGCCGAAGCCTATGTTACCCAAATTCCGGAAACTAACTAAGCGGTTCTCAGACTCATGAGGTACAAATTCCTAGGTTTTAGGGAGTGGGGAGTGGGGAAGAAAATTTAACGAATAAAAGTTATACAAAAATAGGAGGATACTATGACCAAAGCACCTAATATTCCACCCGTAATTGAAAGTGACGAGCGCAATTATCGAGATAGTGGCGTACCCAGTACCGTTGCGATCGCGGGACATCCCATACATCCAGTAATTGTGACTTTACCAATTGGTTTTCTTGTCGCTGCACCCCTTACCGATATAGGGTATTGGTTAACTCAGGATTTCTTTTGGGCAAGAGTTTCTCTTTGGCTCATTGGAGCAGGATTAGTGACTGGTATTTTAGCAGGTTTGACGGGCTTTATCGACTTTATGAAAATTGGTCGAGTACGCAAGCATACGGCTGGTTGGGCACATATGTATGTTAATGTAACAGCATTAGTGCTAACAGCAATTAATCTAGGTTTGCGACTCGTTAATCCGGCTGTAAATGTCTTGTTTACGGGACTGATTCTCTCAGTATTAGTTGCAATACTTTTGGGTATTTCGGGTTGGTATGGCGGAGAACTCGTCTACCGTCATAAAATTGCTGTAATTGGTTATGGAAATAAGGAAAGTGATTAGTAATAGTGATCCTAATACTGATCGGATAAGGGTGCATCCCAATGCAAGCAAAAATACCTGGCGATTGG
>DNGI01000329.1 GCA_003486645.1 Cyanobacteria bacterium UBA11370
CCAATGGAAGCAAATATATATTTGCTTCCATTGGGATGCTCTCTTGTTCACCGCCTGCCAATTTTGAATTGTACTAACGACACCTGTTAGAACTACCAGCGAAATATTCAATGACCTTAACATAACTGATAACGGACTTCTCTACATAAAGAAATAGAACTCAGCATTTAACTATATCTAAAGCAAGATTCTGGAAACCTTATGTCTTCAGAAGGAAGGTTTAGGATGTGTTCTTTGAGTAAATTTCAAGTGAACCGAATTTAGGAAATCATTCATTATGCCAGACATTGAAAACGCAATTTTGGAAGCTAAAGACAAGCTTCCTAACGTTACTCCTGTTGAACCTCAACAAATGCCTGAGTCCAGCGCTCAAGCTCTCAAATCCCGTCTTCAATGGGGCGAACCCGCTTTTACTATTTTAGATGTACGCGATCGCACCGCCTTTAATCAAGGTCGGATTATGGGTGCAATGCCAATGCCTATCGATCAATTACCGGATCGCGCCCTAGAAAGTCTCGATAAGAGACGGGAAATTTATATCTACGGTCAAGATGACGAACAAAGCACTCAAGCAGCTAATCAACTGCGGAACGCTGGGTTTGAATCCGTATCGGTTCTCAAAGGCGGACTAGCGTCCTGGAGAGAAATCGGTGGACCAACCGAAGGGTATTCGGAACAACTCGATGCACCTCCCCAGTCTGCCTACAACATTAAAGACCGCCTGCAAGATCACGCTAATGTTACCTCAAAGAATCTATAACAGTTGATTAAGATTTGACTTGATGGGAGGCGATCGCTCTTTCTAGATTTTGAGGCTAGATGAAGAGAGCGATCGCATTAACCCGTGTTGCTAATCGCTGTTCGTATCCGATTCTTCTCTTGCTTTTATCCCTACAGGAGAGTTATTTGGCTCTGGCTTATTTGGGTTCTGATGGAATGACAATTCCTTTAACAATTTACCAAATAAATCTCACAGCATTATCACTCCCAGGATACAAACCGCTATGGTCATCCCCGTAAAGATGTGCATAGACCGCACTCACTGTATTTAGGGTAAAGGTAGATTAACAATTCGGTCTTGATACTCGTCTTCTTCAGACGCGAGGGCAATCAAAATCAACTCATCAATATTTCCACCAATACTTAAGTTCGGATTCAGGATAAAAATTCCCGGTATATGACGACCTTGATTAATATGGTCAATCAAATGTGGTGGCATAGAGGTACGATTATTAGTCACCAACACAAAATCATACTCTTCACACCAGAGTAAAATTTCTGGATCTAGTGTACTGCGTGTAGGTGCGCCCGGATCTCCCACTCTCCAAACAACTAGGCTAGGTTCGCGTCGCATCAATTCAATTTGATACAACCGATCAACATTTTCATCCAGCAGATAGTTGAGACTCATTCTCCCTCTTCATTGCTGCTCTTTCTGCTCTCAGTTTCCGCAGTTTTTCCGAAACTGGTGGGGGGTTACGTTTTTGTTCTTCTCTAGCTCTGTGACCATGCTCTAACCAATTAGCAATGTAATCACTAACGTCTTCTTTATTATGCAAATAATAAAGAATCGTAGCGTAAACCTGCTCCAGATTAACCGATGGGTAAGATTGAGTAATTTCCTCTGGAGTGCGACAGCGATGAATGAAATCATACAGGATAGTCTCAATTCCTACCCGCGTACCTTTAACGCGAATATCATCAGGACGTTGAAAATCAAAGTAATCTTCTAGTTGCATCTCCTTAAGCCTCAAAAACGACAAAGGTAATTCTGACTCAATTTTATATGTTTATATTGTGCAGTTTAGATGTACATTATTTCAACTAAGACCTCAATCTCGTATTAATTTCTATACGACTGAGTAAGTCAACAACCGCTATTAATCCTTGTGTAGAAATGTAGACTAACACACAAGCAAACCCTACTTGTAACAACAATAACAACAGAGGGAGAGAGAGCTGGAGTCCAGGTGCAGCAATTCTAAGCGAACCAATAAAGACAAGGCTGAAGACGACTACAAGAGCATATCCCAAATACTGGATTACCCTCAAAATTGAAATAAATCTTGTGTAAAGTCTACCCTGCTCGGAATTACCTTGTGTCATTTCTAGCTATCTCTTACTTATACAACAATGAGAGTGCCCCACGCTAGGAACACTCTCATACTAATTCATGGGAGCCGTTTGCTAATTAATTTATTTAAGCACCCACAGCTTCTTTCGCCGCGTACATTACCTCAAGGGTAATTTCATTAAAGCCTCGTTCACGAGCAAATTTTTCAGTATTGCGCTTCACTTTACCGCGCACAAAACCAGGAACTTTATTTAGTTCTGCTTGAGCTTCCTTATTCCAATTCAAGTCAGAATCAGCAGAAATTCCCTTATGAATCACTTCCTTGGTATCATGTCCACCGAAGATTTCCAGCAGGTGATCTTCCATTCCCAAGGTAAAGGAATTATAGACTAAATCAGCAATTTGGTTCGTCCCTTCATACCCCATAAACGGTTTATAACCAATGGGGAAGTTTTGAATATGAATCGGTGCAGCAATCACACCACAAGGAATATCTAATCGCTTACCAACATGGCGCTCCATCTGAGTACCAAAGATAGCAGACGGTTCGATCCGTGCGATCGCATCCCCAATTGCACCGTTATCATCACTAATCAAAATCTCATCGCAGTATTCACTCACTTGTTCCCGGAACCAATCGGCATCATACTTACAGTACGTTCCTGCTAAAACCACATGAATTCCCATTTCCCGCGCCAGAACTTTCGTCATCGCCGCCGCGTGGGTATTATCCCCAAACACAACAGCCTTTTTACCCGTTAAATTCTGACAGTCAATCGAGCGAGAAAACCAAGCTGCTTGTGAAACATAAAGCGTTTGATTTTCGATAAATTCTTCATAATTAACATCCGCACCTTGAGCATTAAGAATCTGCTGAATCTTGCGAATACAACGCGCAGTTTCTACCACACCCATTGGCGTGATATCAACATAAGGTGTCCCGAATTGTTCTTCAAGATAACGCGCACTCATCATACCGATTTCCCGATACGGTATTAAATTAAACCAAGCGCGAGGTAGATTCTTTAGATTATTAACCGAAGCACCTTCTGGAATAACTTCATTGACTTCAATACCCAAATCTGCCATTAACCGCTTTAACTCAGTGCAGTCATGTTGGTTGTGGAAACCGAGGGTAGAAATCCCGATAATATTAACAGAAGGTTTTTCGGTTTTGCCTTCAGGTAATTCGCCTTTTCTTCGAGCTTTTTCGATATAATATTGAACGATTTGATCAAGGGTGCGATCGGCGGCTTGCAGTTCATTAACCCGATAGTGATTTACATCTGCCAGCATCACATCCGCTTTCGCTTCAATCTGGGCGCGTTCTACGAAATTATTCAGGTCTTCTTGTAAAATGCTGGATGTGCAAGTTGGGGTTAAAACAATCAAATCGGGAGTTTCCTCCTGATCTTTGCGGGTGATATTATCCACCACTTTTTCTTGAGAACCCCGTGCTAAAACGTTCCGATCCACGATACTCGCCGTCACTGGGGTGTAGTCCCGCTCCCGTTCTAGCATAGAGCGCATGACATTGAAATAATCATCGCCCAGAGGCGCGTGCATGATGGCGTGGACGTTTTTAAAGGAACTGGCTATGCGGAGAGTGCCGATATGTGCTGGGCCTGCATACATCCAGTAAGCCAATTTCATACTAACTTTTCTCCCTTGTAGTGTTCGCGGAAAGCTAAATTTTGGTTGGTGAGTTTTGAAGTCGTTTCTGATTTTCTCAGACTTGTAGCACTTTTGTGAGTAGGGACTAATTCGGGGTTTAGAGGTGAGCAAATGCCCAACTGTCCTTACTGACTGGGGTTTAGTGTAGGACTAAAACAACACTAATGTTGTTTTACTGAAATGATTCTTAATGTTTTGCGAAATTTCTCAATGTTGGTGTTTGGGTGAGAGCGATCGCAATTTCAATGCCTTCGACTTATGACTTGTCCAAAAATAAACCCGCATTTATGTTGTTGATCTCGCTGAATTAGGCTAAAATGTCAAGTTAAAATATAGAAACAATATCAAAGAGTAAAATTTTAATTGGTGTGCCTTTAAAGCTGGAGTAAACGGATCAGCGATCTGCAATCCTAGAACCTCAAAAATTTTTGTCTCTAACTGAGGATTTTTGCGAACAACTCGCTTAAATGCACGCCGAAAACTACTATCCCAAACCAGAGTTCTCATTCTTGACTGAGTAAATCTGCCTGTAGGTCAGCCAGTGTACCACGTTTAGCTATACCCGCTTTAAGTGCTTCCATCGTTTGTGCGGCATTTCTAGCAATTTCCTCATACCGTTGTTCAACGCGTCTTTTATAAATCAGTTCCAGTAGTAAGCGACGCTGTGCTGTTGCAAATTCATGAAAAGAACGAAACTTCCCTATTTCAAAATCATCGAGTCCTTGCTGAATGCCCTTAATCGTATTGTCTAAGTCTTGCGCTTCCCATTCCAAGACGCTGGCTAACAATTCAGATGCAACTAGGCTAACATCTTGACCTTGCTGCGCTGCTTTCTCATGCAGTCTTGCTTCTAACTCTGGGCTAAGGGAAACTACTATTGTCATGGATGTAATTCCTATCGCATCAAGCTTGTGACAACGATCTTAGCAAGAATGTCACTGACTTAAGCTTCAAACGATAGCTAAAAGCCTTGAAAATTCCTAGGGTAGGCACTGCCCACCATCCTTCTGCCTTACAGCCTTTCTTCGGTAATTTCCCCATCTTCTAGTCTTCACAGTAACTTTATGAAATTTCTGCAAATTTTATCAAATTTCTGAGTTGGAAACGACCCGAACCCTTTAATTGGCAAGATATTCAGCTAATTTTTTCCTTTAACTCTCAACTATTCCCAATTTAAAGTTTATGTAAAAACCCAACAATAGGTCTTGCAAAAAATCGGGGGGGTGAACAATGAATTCATGAGATTGAAATTGAAGAGCAAAAAAAAACAATTAATTTAACTTTTACTCAAAGTTAAACTCTTTAATTTATCTCCTTGAATAAGACAAAATAAGTCTTATTTGAAGAGACAATAAACCCGAAAACGGCGCTCTAGTCAAACTCAATATCCGCATAAATCCTCAAGTCAGTCACTAGGAAATCAAACAATGAAAACTCTACTCACCAAAATCACGATTGCCACTGTTGCTGGTGCTGCTCTCAGCTTAGGTGTAATGGATGTTAATCCTGCTCAAGCCGATACAGTAATTGATACAACTCCAAGCTGGGACGGCACAAGTGAGATTACTATTTTTGGTGAACCCGATACTGCCACCTACGGACAAACCTTTACGGTAGGCAGCGATAATATTCTGAATGACTTTACTTTTTTCCTTAATGACTTTAGCGATCCCGATGCAATTGACTTTGCCGCTTATGTGATGGCATGGGACGGGACTAAAGCGACGGGTAGTATTCTTTATCAGAGTGGCCCCCAATCAACGACTGGTGCATCCGGCATGGAGCAGTTTACCTTTAATACAGGGGGTATTAGTTTAACTTCAGGTCAAAAGTATGTGGCATTTCTTAGTGCTTCAAACTTCTTTGATGGAATTGACGGTTTGGGGAGTATGGGATTACCTTTTTCTGATGTCTATGCTGGAGGAGATTTTGTCTACTACAACAACGGATCTGACTTCAGTGCCCTGACAACAAATGGTTGGGATTGTACCGAATGTGGTTTCGGTGATGCTGCTTTCAAAGCCACATTTACCTCTGCTCAATCCGTTCCTGAACCTGCTTCAGTACTAGGTCTTTTGACTGTGAGTGCTTTGGGTACTGCTGCTAAATTTAAGGGTAACAAGAAAGAAAAAGCTGAGTAGTAGAATCCCTTGAATTGAAAGGACAAGATCCCGGACTTCTTAGAGAAGTCGGGGATTTTATACTTAATTTCCATAATCAGTTTCTTGCCTTTTCACTCACAGAATTATTCAATTTACCCAACCCTTCATTTACCCTAGCCTAAATTATCCGGCTCAACTCCCAGCGATCGCAACATTTCCGTTAACTGCTGTACCCGTTGGCGTTCCTCCGTTAGGGCTATTTCCATCTGTTCAGCACGAAGGCGTTCCTCCTCCGCACGCAGGCGTTCCTGCTCTGCGCGATGACGTTCCACCTCCGCTGTTTCCGAACCAATCAGCAATAAATTTCCTTCTTTATCCCACCAGCGCAACCACAATTGCTCCTGATTCTGATAACTTCCCTGCCATAAACC
>DNGI01000328.1 GCA_003486645.1 Cyanobacteria bacterium UBA11370
GGAGGGGGGAGGGGGGAGGGTTGAACGGTTTGTGTCTGAAGTGAATTCAAAACTTAAAACTTAGAATTCTTAATCATCTAAGAAAGCTGATCTACCTCAACAAATCCTCGTTCTATTCCAATGCCATATTTGTCAAGATTGGATTCAATCCATTGTGCCGTTTCAGGATAACCTAATTCAATTGCCATCCTCTCTGCGGCTATCCAACTGTACAAAATCGTTTTATCTGCGGCTTGAATCGCATTAAACCCTTGCAAAACAGTCCGTGGTACAATAATTGGAGAGGTAATTTCTTTCAAAAAATCAACGCCTGCGGGTTGGATGAGCTGATTATTTTCTACAATAATATGACCTGTATCAGTCGGGTCTTCCCCTTGCCATTTGACCTCACCACTTAACTGATACCCCCACGGTTCCAAAAAATGAATCATGAGGTATTGTAGCCAAGCAATGTAATGGTAAAACTTTTCGCCTCCATCCCACTGAATCCCGTTACCATCAGAGGTTGGAATCCACTGACACCACAAACTAGGCTGATCGATAGGGGGTTTGTTATAGTCAATCGCTGAAATCCAGTCAGTTTCCTGATCCCACTGTTGATTGACAAAATATCCCCCATCCTTTCCTAAAGGTAATCCAACAGCTTCTCTAGCTGGGTCGGGCACATTTTGCAGTAGAGTGACATCTCGCCTTACCCGTCGAGTCCCTGCAAATGCTAGTAAATAGAGGACTTGACTATCAAACAGCCGCTGGTTTAGGGTGAAAACGCCATCAAAGGTAGTTGTGTAACCCATGAATTATTAACCTCAATGATTTCTCGCTTGAGCCTGATTAATCAAGTCCTCAGCCATCTCTACCGCCATTAAAATCAGCGTCTGTTCGAGTTGTCCTTGGTGTCCCTCATCGCTAATTTGTGGGTAAATGTGCGGATTAGCAAGCATTCCAGCCAACAACTGGGAGGCAATCTGTTTCACTTCACTGGTTTTTGAGTCCATTTTTGTTTATGGTGCAACAGGATGAATGATACCAAAAAGTTTGCGATGTATTAAATTTAGTAGATAATGCAGGGATTGGCTTTGAGCGTGAATGAATCGTGAAGGATAATGATTCGTGGCTGATCGCCAATCTCAGACATCTCAATGTACATTATGAACTGGTTTCGCTCGTCTCGTAAAAAGCTGCAATTTTTCCAATTTCTAGGTTTGTTTCTCTGTTGTTGTTTCTTGATTATTAGCTGTCGTGGTAGTCAAACTCCAACCCAAACCGGGAATTCATCAAGTCCAACAACTAGCAACAGTAGCGATCGCATCTCCGTCGGTTCCATCCAAAAGCCACGAACCCTTGATCCGGCTGATGGGTATGAAGCCGCAATTAGCGATATTATTACTAGTCTAGGCGATCGCCTTTACACCTATGACGGAGATACCGATAAACTCAAGCCCCAACTCGCAACAGAACTACCGAAAGTTAGTCCAGATGGTCTTACTTATACTATACCCTTACGCCAAGGTGTTACCTTCCATGATGGGGAACCGTTTAATGCAAAAGCGATGGCGTTTTCGCTAGAACGATTTAGCAAAAATGGCGGTAAACCTTCTTCCTTGTTATCTAATTTAATGGAGTCTGTAACCGCAACTGGGGACTATGAAATCACAATCAAACTGAAAAATGCCTTTGCTCCCTTTCCTTCCTTATTAGCATTTCCAGGACTGTGTGCCGTATCTTCTAAAGCTTATGAAATTGGTCAAGGGAAATTTAAACCCAATGAATTTGTAGGGACAGGACCTTATAAACTTGTATCCTTTGAACCCGGTCTAATTAAAGTCGATAGTTTCGATAACTATTGGGGAGAAAAACCACCCAATAAAGGAATCGATTTTCAGTTCCTTGGTAATGCTGCTAGTTTGTATAATTCCTTTAAAACAGGAGCATTGGATATTGCCTATCGAGATTTAGATGCCGATCAGGTATTAAGCCTACAAAAAGAGGCTCAAGCGAAAGGTTATCAAGTTATTGAAAAAGCCAGTAGTCGGATTGATTATTTGGTATTGAATGTAAACCAGCAACCATTAGATCAGGTAGAAATAAGGCAAGCGATCGCCTCAATGATTGACCGTCCTTTAATTATTGAACGGGTTTATCGAGGTCAAGCCGAACCTGCCTATAGTATCATTCCCAATAGCTTTGAAACCAACAAACCTGTTTTCAAAGAACCCTATGGTGATGGAAATGTTGAAAAGGCAAAACAACTTCTAACTAAGGCGGGATTTACGAAAGAAAAACCCTTTGAATTTGAAATTTGGTACTCTTCGGATAGTCCCCAGCGGCAAGAGATTGTCACTCTCCTCAAAGAATATGCGACTCAGAAGTTAGATGGGTTGATGCAAATAAAACCGCAACCTGTTGAGTCAACCACTCTCTTTGCTAACATTCCAAAAAGCATTTACCCAAGCTATTTAGTCGCTTGGTTTCCTGATTTTGGTGATGCCGATAATTACATTAGTCCGTTCTTCACTTGTGATAAAGGGTCAGTAGAAACAGGGTGTCAGGAAGGCGCTAGTAAAAGTCAAGGATTGTCCTATTACAGTGAAAAAATGAATCAACTCATCGAAGCACAACGTAAGGAACAAGACCCAAAAGTTCGGAAAGAAATCTTTGGACAAATTCAAGATTTAATGGCTCAAGATGTTCCCCTCGTTCCTTTATTACAGAAAAAAGATGTGGCTTTTACCCAAAAACATTTGAAGAATATCGAAATTAATCCTGTTCTTGGTTTATCGTTCTGGCAAGTCGATAAAGAAGGATAGTTGTTGTTGGATAGTTGTTGTTGGTTATTTGTGGTTTGTTGTTTGGAATTTTACCAATAACCAATAACCAACAACTAATAACAAACAACCAACAACCAATAACAAACAACCAATAACAAACAACCAACAACCATGTCTCGTTCTCGTGCCTTATTGTATTATGTCGCAGCGCGTCTGTTGCTAGCACCATTGATGATGTGGACGATTGTAACTATCGTATTTCTGCTACTTCGTGCTACTCCAGGCGATCCTATTGATGCAGTGATTGGAAATCGCGCACCAGAAAGTGTTAAAGACGAGTTGCGTGAACGATTGGGGTTCAATGATCCGCTACCGTTGCAGTATATTAAGTATTTAGGAAATTTACTTCGTTTCGATTTAGGAAGTTCAATTACTGATCAAGGTCGAAAAGTTTCGGAGGTGATTCAACAATACTTTCCCGCTACTGTAGAAGTGGCGGTGTGCAGTATTTTAGTCGCGTTAATTGTAGGAATTGGTGTTGGTATTCTTTCTGCTTCTCGTCCCGGTACGATTTTTGATTTAGGGGGACGATTATTTGGGATTATTACTTATGCCTTACCTGTGTTTTGGGCGGGGATGATTGTACAATTAATCTTCGCGGTAGGATTGGGTTGGTTTCCGATTGGTGGACGTTTTCCGGCTTCGGGAACACCACCTATTGGTCCAACGGGACTTTATACGATTGATAGTCTTTTAAGCGGTAACTTTGAGCAGTTTTTGACAGCGTTGTATCACCTTACTATGCCATCGATAACGTTAGGAATTCTATTAAGTGGAATTTTTGAACGAATTGTACGGGTGAATTTAAAGCAAACACTGAAAGCTGATTATGTGGAAGCTGCACGCGCTAGAGGAATTCCAGAAGGTACAATTTTGGTGCGTCATGCTTTGAAAAATGCGTTAATTCCTGTGATTACGGTAATGGGATTAACGTTTGCTTCTCTGCTGGGTGGTGCGGTGTTAACGGAAGTAACATTTTCTTGGCCTGGATTAGCCAATCGATTGTATGAGGCGATAGAGTTACGAGATTATCCAACTGTGCAGGGAATTATGGTGTTTTTTGGGGCAATTGTGGTGGTTGCTAGTATTGGAATTGATATTATTAATGCGTTGATTGATCCCCGTATTCGGTATTGATTCACTTGTTCGTTGTTCGTTGTTCATTCTCTGAGTCAAACTCAACCTTGTCATAAATATCTGTGAGTGTTATTTGGAATGAAATAGAATTGAGAGAAACTATTTCATGAGCATTGTCATACTCGGAAAATGTCCAGCGTTTTTGTTCAGTTTTGAAATATTGCTCAATGTGCATCGTATATTGGTCAATTAAGAGATATTCCTGAAAGCTAGGAATAGTTCTATACGCTGCAAATTTGGCATCTTTGTCATAGCTTCTAGTAGATTCTGACAAAACTTCAGCAATTATTAAAGGATTAGTAATGGTATCTCGCCGTCCTTCTTGTAATTGCAATTCACCCTGAACTACCATGACATCCGGATAGGTATGGATGCGTTTTCTAGGAATCCAAAGCCGTTGATCTGTGACAAATACTCGATAAGGTTGGCGCTTGAGAGCAAAATTCAGCGCCGAGTAGAAGTTACCAGTAATTTGATTATGATTAGGAGTGCCACCAGTCATCAGAACAATTTCACCGTTGATATATTCATGTCGTTCTTCTGAGTGAACCTCAAACTCAAGGTATTCTTCAGATGTATAAACCTTTTTTTCTTCGACTTGCGTAAGCATTTGATTTAATCTCCCAAGGTTTCAAATGGATCTATAGCGAGGCAAAATGAGTTGTGAAACCCCTCCCTTTGTCCCCCTTGTCTCCCTTTTTTCACGAGTCAAATCCACCCGCTATAAATTTTTGCTGTATCTAATTTTTTTATAACTGAAGGGTTTCAATATCAGTTCCCAAATTAAGGAAAGTACCTGTAGGCTTCTTTCCGATGGAGAACTCTCACAAAGACGACAACATCCTCGTTAATAACAATACCAATCCTGTAGTCTCCAACTCGAATGCGATAGTAGTCTCCTTCTGTTTTAAGCTTTTTAAGATTGGTCACATCTTCTAAGTTATCAGCATCTTCAATTTCCAAGATTATTGCTCTAATTCTTGTGAGGAGATTCTGATCTCGAAGCTTACTTAAGTCCTTAGCAAAACTTTTTCTAAATTCAACCTCCACAACTATGACTCCAAAATCTTGAAAATAGTTTCTCTGCTAACAGATTCAGTTTCTTCACCTTCTTGAATTGCCCGTTCCATAGCGATATCTTCAATAATTTCGGATAGCAGTTTAGAAAACTCCTCTCGATTTTCCTGAAACAGTTCAATAATTGTGGCTTTCAGAACTTCTTTTAATTCATCTGACTTAAGTATCATTTCAGTCATTTTTACTCCTTAGTTATTAAATAGCAAGACATAGATAAAGATAACTATCAAAACAATATAAACAATGTTCAAACCCTCTTCCCAACCCCAAACAACAAACAACAAATCCCTACTCCCCACCTCCAACAATAGGAATTTGCCACAGTCTAATTTTTTGATCAAACCCCCCAGTTGCTAATAAACTTCCATCCGGACTAAACGCAACCGAATGCACCCAGTCACTATGGGCAGTTATTGAAGTCAGGAGTTCTCCAGTTCTCAAATTCCACAAGCGCACACCATCACGACTCGCAGTTGCTAAAGTTTCGCCATCGGGATTAATGGCAATATCCCACACCCGCCCCGTATGTCCAGAAAGTGTATAGTTAACTTTCCCAGTTTTGAGATTCAATATCTTAATAGTACGGTCATAACTAGCACTCACCAGCGTTTGACCATCAGGAGTAAATTCTAACCCATCGACAGAACGACTATGAGCAGAAATTCGGTTCAGTAATTGCCCTGTTTTCAGGTTCCAAAATTTAATCGAACCAAACTTATGCCCACTTGCCAAGATGTCTCCATCGGGGTGAATGGCAAGAGAATAGGTTTGGTTATCAAAACGCGCTAGGGTGTAAATAGGGCGCTGCTGCCACAAATCCCACAACCGAATGCCATCTAAACCCCCACTCACTAGGGTTCGACTATCGGGAGTAATAGCAAGGGAGAGCAAATTGCTGCTATGTTCCTTAAAATGATCGGTGTAATCTCCTGTTTTCCAATTCCAAAGATTGAGTCCAGAATCCTCACCACAACTCGCTAAAATTTTCCCATCTGGCGTTAAAGCCATCGCAGTTACCGAGGTACGTTGTGCCCGGATATCGTCAATTTTTTTCCCATTTTGTACTTCCCATAATTTAATCTCCCCGTCGTTATAACTACCCCCACTAATTAATACTTCCCCATCCGGAGTAAAGATTAGGGAATCAACCGATGTATTATGACCTTTCAGGGTGTAAACGAGTTGAGGAGTTCTCCAAAGATCAGCCGAAGATCGAATTTCCGGTACAATTGTTGGCTGTACAGGAGGCGAAATGACGGGTATCGGAATAGACTCGTTAGTAGAATTATTGGGGATACTTGGAACAGATGGTACAGGAAGAGGTTGACTTATTGCCATCTGGGAAAATCCAGCAATTCCAGCCGTAACAACTCCCACAATAATCAATAATTTTTTAGTAAAAATAGGGGGTAAGTTTGGCGGTGTGGAGTGTGGGTGAGAGATTTTCATACGTTATTAGTCTACGCCCTTTCTGAACAACTACTCATTATCTCCAGTTGTATCAGCATTGTAAAAGCTCTTTTGCCCACTCCCCACTCCCTGTTAAATTAGTTAATCTGCTGAATATTAGGACAAATCGTTTGGGCAAGGCGATCGCTGGGTGGGGGTTCTTGCCAACCAGACAGTAAGCCCAATAGTTCAGACTTTAGCATTTGTAAGGCAGCAATTTGTTCGTTAATTGCCTCAACTTTACCCAATAAATGCTGTTTCATTGCACCACAGGGTATTTCTCCAGAGTCATAAACCTCTAAAATTTCGTGTATCTCACTGAGGCTAAGTCCTAGAGATTGTGCCCGTTTAATAAATGCTAACCGCTTCAGCGCTTGGGGAGTGAATAAGCGATAGCCAGACTCAGAACGGGTTGTTGTCGGTGCAAGCAGACCCATCTCTTCATAGTACCGAATAGTTTTTACTGATAATCCGGTTTGGCTGGAGACATCGCCAATTTTTAACCAGCTATCAAGAGCAGTATTGCCCATCATTAAATTTACAACGTTACCAATCTGATTTTGAGTTACTGATGGCTAATTGCTAATTGCTAATTATCCATAACTCCTAGCTTAAGCGCGATCGCACTTATCGAGGTGACTGGCGTTTACTAACCGTCATCATGGGTAACGGCGGACGAGATGAACTAGGGGGTAAAAAATGGGTAACGGGTTGTTCCGCGAGTTCAGTATCTCGACGCTGACTTTGCCACCAACGCAAAGCGATCGCTAACATAATCATCATCAGCCCAAAACTCAGTAATGACCACCGTTCCCCGACACCGCCAATCACCGCATCGACAGCTCCCACAATCACAATAAAACTAGAAATTGGCTCTTTGCGATAAGCTGCCTTCAAAAATCTAGGCCACAAAGCATTCATCATGGCTTGTACTTACTCTCTTGCACTTTAGGTATTTAATCTACTTCCAGGTTATCCGATCCGTGTCCAAATTAACGATAAAGGGAATAGGGAGGGGGAGAGGGGGGGAGG
>DNGI01000169.1:0-14642 GCA_003486645.1 Cyanobacteria bacterium UBA11370
CCACGACTTTTGCAAGAGGTCTATTGATAAAGCCATATCGTGACGACATCCCATTTATGCCCTCTACATAGGCTAATCCTTCGTGAAAGTCTCTGGCAATGGGGAATTGGGTAGGAATTACCATTTGACCAGTTTTGTCGATATAACCCCAATGGTTAATGTCTACTCGGACGGCTGCTAGCCCTTCGCGAAAGCGATAAGTTAACTCAAACTGTGGCTGAATAACTATCTTACCAGTGTTATTCACATAGCCCATCTTGCCACTAATATCTACAGCCGCCAGCCCATCTGAAAAGTCATAGGTACTATCAAACTGTGGTGCAATAATCACTTGACCAGTCTTGTTTATATAACCCCATTTATTGCCAATTCTGACGGCGGCTAATCCTTCAGAAAATAGTTTAACTTCATCAAAGTGTGGCTTAATAATAATTTGTCCTGTCGAGTTAATATAACCCTGTTTATCATTCTGAGTAATAGGAAACAGTTGGCTCGACTGTTGCATCTTCATCTGTGAGAGGTTTGATGCCTGCACTTGTTCTGGAGAACTACTCAACAGGAGTGTGGGATTTTGGGTACTACAGGATAACAAACCCAAAATAGTCGAACAGAGAAACAAAAAGATGGTTCGGCTGCCATTTTTTAGCTTCAGGAAATGCTGGTTATCTAAAGTCTGAGCATTAGGAGACTTTTGAGTAACATACCCCTTGCTTAGTTTAACTGAAGTGAGTTCCAGTTTGATGGACGTTCCAATCATATTATTCGGGCTCGAAACTTCGGTAAATAGTTAGGGTTAATAAATCTTCCAGTAGGGCGAAGCTGTGTTCCAAATCCAATAATTTAATGACTCCGAATCAAAGCTTTAATGTAAGGTACTATTACTGGCTTATTCTTTTAATGGTTCCTATATGCTGATTGCTACTCCGTTTGCTAATCAGATGTTTAGGTTTTATACATACTACTGGCTCTGTTGGGGAAAGTGAAAAATATTTTTTCAGATAGATAAATTTTGTGTTAATTGTATGATAATCATCCTCTTTTTAAGCCCCCCTTGAAACGGACATAATTTCCGGTGACATTAGTCAAATTATCATAATTTGCTCAACCTAGGAGAGCTGCGATCGCACTTGACAAGCTCAATAGCTGATGTGTAGTGAAGGCTAGTTGAGCGCACTCTACCCCATGAACTTCTCACAAGAATAAATAATCTGGAAATTACCATTCGACTGCTTCTTAAATAGTCGCACTTGCAACATTGAGCCTTTCCACTCCTTCTGAAGTGCCACCGACCTCGCACTTTCTTGAAGTTCAGCAACAGCATATTTATCAAACAAAATAGTACTCCGCTTTAGGTCGTATTGTCCCTCCGGGTAGACTTGTCGAATTACTGAGTTCAAGTTGGCTTCTGGACTAACTCTCAAAATTTGTAAAAGATTCTGACATTTAACCTCGTCAGTCTGGGATCTTTGGAAGTGCATGAAGTAGAACTGAGCCAGGATCTGATTCCTATTGAACCATCCGCCCATAAGTAAAACAAGTAGACAGAAAAAGACCAAACTATAGACTTGAATTGGTGAAAGCATTTTCATAACGAGTGAAGTTAGTCGGTTGCCCTAGAAGGAGTGCCACAAAAAAAAGTGAGAAGCCGCTTCTACTCAGGCACGATGTCAAATTGATGATGAGGATTCGGTACATATTCTGATACCCTTCTGGGAGGCTGGAATTCTCGGTATCCATGCTCCTGTTCTGGAATTTTGGTAATCTGAACTCCATCCTCTGGTTGCATAGCCCAGACAGGGCGATTTGGGGAGTTGCGGGCGCTGATGTAAACGTTGTTACCTAGGTTGATGCCCGTGTGTGCTATTCCAGTACTTGGGAAGGATATGATATCCCCAATCTGGGGGTCTTGGGTTACGGGCAAATTCGTAAGGGAACCTTCGGCAGGGTTTGTTGAAGCCAATTCGTTTGCGCTAACAGGATAGCCGGGACGTAGGTCTAAAAACCCAGGCTTCCCAGTGGGAAAACTTCCTCCCCTACCATGGATACCATAGCCCGCTCTTGCACCTACGGCGTAGGCATCCCCGACGAAGCGATTACATTTGTAAGAATTAGCTGGAAAATCTCGAACGTTTAAGCCATTGTTAGGGATGGCTACTGCCTTAGCATAACTGCTCGGATCTGTAGCCCATATATGAAGAGACCACAGAGTAGCCAGCAAACGCTCAGGATCTTCTGTTCCGCGAGGCACTGCTCCAATATCATTAAGTAGGTTAGCTTTCGCTGTTTTAACATTAGCTGCGAACTGGCTACCACTGTAGGGAACATGATTCTCCTTTTTTGCCAGGGAAGCAAATTTTTCTAAACGGTTCATGATATTCTGCTCCTGATCCGTTAGCCCCCTTCTTTGAATTCCCATTTGGGCAGACTTTATTTCTTGGGAATTAATGGTGATATTTTCTTGTTTACTATCCCGTCGTTGCACCCCACCCCCCTGCTGCACAACATGAGTCAACTCATGAGCCGTCAACTCATTATTCCCAGGCTCCTTCCCAGCCCCAAAATAAACATCACTCCCATGAGTAAACGCCTGAGCGCCTAACTCCCGATTCATCTGCACCGCTTCACCACCCGTATGCACCCGCACAGCACTAAAATCAGCCCCAAAGCGCGGCTCCATAAACGCTCTGATGGACGGCGCTAAAGGAGAACCCCCACCCTTAGAGGTATTCAAACTACTTTCCAAATCCCCATTGGTTTCAGTTCCACCCGCTTGAAATACCCGTTGCACAATCGAACGCATTTGCACCGACTCATCCACTCGCCTCTGCACCAACGGCGTAATCGACTGCGCCAACGACTTCATCTGTACTGAGTTATCCCCTTGAGCAAAGCGCTGCACTTGAGGCGAATGATCCGGCATGGACATCACCTGCGCCGCCACCCTGTCTGCTTCTTGCTCGTAAACATCCCCTGGCGCTCCTACTGTTAACTTAGTCTGAATCCCACTCGCCGTTAACGATTCGGGATCAAACTCTTTCCCCTCTTCCGGTGAGTGTTCTTGCTGTTGTTTGGCACAATCGGCACATTGCCGCATTATCCCAATTTCAGAAGACTGCACCACAGGTATTGATACAATTGGCGGCGCTACCAATCTCAATCCTGCTCCCCCTGGCTCAGAAAAGCGCTGCACAGTTGGCGTATCTACCTGTTCTTGCTCTTTAGTTTCCAGAGAGCGCATAATATTCGCTGTCAACAACTCCGTTTTGATTGTTGAGTAGCTACTGTCCTGGGAGTCGGATAAAGTATCCCGTTTCGCCTGCACAACCGAACTGCCGGGTTTAGCCACATTCTTACTCTTCTTCTGAATCGATGCTGGAGTCCAAGACGAATTTTTCTTTTGTACGGGTTTATACATACTACTGGCTTTGCTGGGGAAAGTCGGGCGTGGGGTCAAAGCGGAAACTGAGTAAATTAGGCTACATTTTGCACTCTTGGTCAGGGTAGCTAAAGACACCTGCCCAAAAATATTTTTCAGATAGATGAATTTTGTGTTAATTGTATGATAATTATCCCCTTTTAAGTCCCCATTGAAACAGACTTTAACATTACCGGGGATAAGATTCGGATACATAATAGACACTTATGGCTAGGCCCACACTGCCGACCTGGTATCAGGCTAATTTTCAATATTTACTGACATCATTACAGCGAATTCGTCAGGCATTAGCTGATTACATCACACGTACCCAAGCCTCACCCATTCAAATCCCATCGGAAATAAAATTAGCTCCGGAAGCGTTAGCCGTTTTACACAATCATCCCTCAGCGTTAGATAGACTGTGCAATCTCTTCAACCTATCATTCTTTGAGCGGGATATTCTCTTATTATGTGTTGGCATGGAATTGGCTCCTGACTTTGAACAATTGTGTGTTAAAGCTCAAGGTTCTTTACAACGCAATTATCCCACTTTGGGTTTAGCTTTATCGATTTTCCCGGAAATCGATTTGGGTACTCTTTCCTCCCAATCGCCCTTACAATACTGGAACCTGATTGAAATTGAACCCGGACAAACCTTAACGAAATCTCCGCTAAAAATTAACAAACGTATTCTTTGCTATCTCTTGGGTGAACCTTGTATGGATGAGGAACTGGCAGGTATCGTTAAAGCTTACCCAACCGGAACTCTTAACAATATCTCGCTGCCTTCTTCACACCAAAAAATAGCCTCTCAAATAGTAGAAACTTGGTCGTTACCTAGGCAAACAGTTCATCTTCCGGTTGTCCAACTGTGTGGTGCAGAACTAACAAGCAAGTATGCTATTTCCTCAACTGCCTGTACTAATCTAGGATTTAACCTCTCTGTAATTTCCGCTGCTATTGTTCCCACTAACCCTAACGAACTTCATTACATCATGCAGCGCTGTTGGCGAGAAGCGATTTTATCTAATAGCGCCCTTTTACTAGAGTGCGATGAAATTAATTCAGCCGATACTAACCGCGAATTGGCGATTTCCCAATTTATTACTGGATTGAATATTCCCCTAATTATCACTACTCAAGAACGAATACCTCAACGCCAACGCCCGACAAGAACAATAGATGTCAATCAACCGACTCACAGCGAACAACGAGATATTTCCCTTCATGTGCGACAACGAGCTAAGGTATATCAAGAGTGGGGATTTGCGGGAAAAGGAGGTAAAGGATTAGGCATTAGCGCTCTATTTTCTGGAGCAAGTGGTACGGGAAAAACGATGGCAGCGGAAGTGTTAGCTCATGAATTACGATTGGATTTGTATCGGATTGATTTGAGTGCGGTGGTGAGTAAATATATTGGAGAAACGGAAAAGAATTTACGGCGAATCTTTGATGCGGCGGAAACGGGTGGTGGTATTTTATTATTTGATGAAGCGGATGCGTTGTTTGGCAAACGCACTCAAGTTAAAGATAGCCATGATCGTCATGCTAATGTGGAAGTGAGTTATTTATTGCAACGGATGGAAGCCTATCAAGGTTTGGCAATTTTAACCACGAATCTGAAAGAATCTCTGGATCAAGCTTTTCTGCGTCGGATTCGTTTTTTGGTAAAATTTCCTTTCCCCGATGGGGAATCCCGCCGCCAAATTTGGCAACAGATTTTTCCCCAAGCAACGCCAACTCAGAAGTTAGATTTTAAGAAATTAGGAAATTTAAGTATGTCTGGGGGAAATATTCGTAATATTGCTTTAAATGCGGCGTTTATTGCAGCAGATACTGGGGAAGCTGTGATGATGAAACATATTTTACAAGCGGCTAAAAGTGAGTGTGTGAAGTTGGAGAAAAGTTTGACTGATGTTGAGGTTCTCGGTTGGGTTTGAGGACATCGTTTGATTTCTTTCTCCTAACCAGATATTGGCTCAAACACTATCTTATTGTTTTAACGAAGAACTCTATCTTCCCAAAACCAGACTTGAACAATACCTATGTTTATTTATGTAACTTTGTATTTTAGAAGAGTAGCGATCGCACGGCTCAATTTTACAGTGGAATGGAGGGTAGCAATCCCATTCTCCAAGGAGCAATCCTGTGGGATTTGGCTGATGATACCAAGTTGCGGTCAAAGATAGTAGATAGGAAAGACTTGGAGGACAAGGGGGACAAGGGGGACAAGGGGAAAGAAAGTACTACGTATGAATGCAACTTGGTATGAGTATTGCTCTGAGTAAAGTGCGATCGCCTCTCTACAAAAAGCGCGATCGCTCGTCGATCAAAAATCAAATGCGATCGCGTAGCGGAAGGGAGGCATATCGCCTTGGCGTTTATGTGATCTCGGTGAGCCAAGAATCTCCGTGCGTTCACGCCGGAGAGTGTCAAAATTCATCAATCGTTACCAACCCGCCATCTGTGAACTGAATGACAAGTTCTTGCTCATCCAGTAAGGCAGTTCCAAGTAAAGGTCGCCTTCCTGTTGCAATGACCAAGACTTCTCGCTCTTCACCATCCCAAAGGAAAATAGCTTCGTGAAGTGGAAGCAAGACCTCACTGTTATCTGCCAAGTTTGCAAGAGTGTCGTGTCTGAAGGTCAAGCCCATCAATGAAACTGCTTCTAGAGGAAGGCACAGTTCCCCTGTGAAACCTGTATCTATAACGAACTCAATAGGGATGCTCGATCCATTCGGTAGCAAAAATGTCAGCACAACGGTTGCGTGCCTATTCGCCACAATTCCAGAAATCACTTGTAGACCCGTTCCATAACACCGCCAAATGAGACAGCAACGTTATAGCCGATACGAATACCAAAGAGTCGAGCATTTGGGTGCTTCTTACTGAGGTTGCGTGATGCTTGCAACCCAGTTTTATCAACTTCATAATCACCTGTCTCAATGTCAATGATGACCATCTTGCCAATATTTTCTTCTACTTCCACCTGTTCGCGAATGACGCTTTCGTACAAATGCTTTGCACGTAGCGCTACTTCTTCGCGGCTTAAAAGGATGGCTTGCATATGCTCCCCTTGCGATCGCTACGCTTGTGTGTGAATCCGACTATGATAGCGCACAGACTATCTAGGGCGAGCATTACCAGTAATGTTGGCCCTGTCAATGATGACTATCTTGCCGATGTTTTCTTCAACTTCCACTTCTTGGCGGATTCTGCTTTCGTACAGTTGCTCTGCACGTTGAGCAACTTCTTCACGGCTTAAAAGGATTGCTTGCATAGGTTAACTCCCGTTCGCGTAGCGTGCCGTAGGCAATCGCTACACTACCCTCTGAACCCCTCTTAAATATCTTACGAATCAATAGGATGGATGCCGCAGATCGCCTCTCGGACTCAGCCAGCCAACCTGATACGGTGGGTGTGCAACGGGATTGTTAGACCGTCTCTCACAGATCGCTTATGATCAATAAACATCTCCGAAATATAATTAAATGAATTTTGATGGTATAAATATATTCAATATTTTTTTCTTACTTTGAAACAAAAATGAGCAGAATACAGGAATATATTCAGAAAAACCCACAAGAGAGCAAGCGATTAATTGGACTAGACTATCAGCAGTTACAGCAGCTAATAGCAGCAGCCGAATTACTCCATCAACAGAAAAAGAATGAGAGTGAGCTGAAGAAAGTGAGGATAATTAAAGGAGGAGGAGGGAGAAAAACCAAATTATTAATCAATGACCAGATACTATTAACTTTAGTATATCTCCATCATCTGCCAACATTTCAAATGTTGGGAGTGCAATTTGGAGTTAGCGAATCAACGGCGAACGATACATTTCACTACTGGTCAGAACTGTTGCGAGAGCTGCTGCCAGCTAGTCTACTAGAACAAGTAAAAAAAAATCCCAACGAACATGAATGGGCACAAAAAATTTTAGCGGAATTGGAGTTAATAGTAGATAGCTGTGAACAGCCAATACAAAGACCTAGAGACTATCAAGAGCAAAAAAGCTCTATGGAAGGAAAAAAGAAAAACCACACCTTAAAGAATCAATTAATTGTTACGCCAAATGGACAAGAGATTGTGGATGTGATAGTGGGAAAACCAGGTGCAACAAGCGACATAAATATTTGGAGAGAAGGTCAGTCAAAGTTAGCAGCGACTCAAAAATTTCAAGGAGATAAAGGTTATCTAGGAGAAGCTCAGATATCAACCCCTCAAAAAAGCCGAAAAATCGAGAATTAACCCAAGCCGAAAAACACTCAAATCGAGAGAAAGCCAGTCAAAGAATATTTGTTGAACACATAATTAGATTGGTAAAGATATTTCGGATAGCTCAAGAGAGGTTTCGACTAAGATTGGAGAGTTATCAGAAAATAATTCTGACAGTGTGTGGATTAGTGAGATTAAGGATTGGGTCTTTATTTATAACTAACTTTAAGGGGGGCATAACGGGGAAAATATTTGGCTAAAAGACAGATAGATTTTGGCTAATTATTCACTTAAATTATCTGTAAACCTAATAAAAGCGTTGAATAGATTCAAATCGGCGGTTCGTGCCAAATGACTCAATAGCAGTCAGAGAAAAGCTTTGACTATTTTCGGAGAGGTCTAATGAAGAATCCTGGAACTGAACCATTTGAAGATACACCAGGATATTTCATCCGTCCGTTCCAACCGGGTTGTTATGCTGCCGCTTGATACACTGAGATAATTGATATAAACCATACAATCATACAATGAAGAGTAGCCGACTTAAGGGGTAAGCATGGTTCAAGCGACGGAATATCTTTATGTTGTCCGGGATGATCAGATTCTGCATGGAGAACCAATTATCCGAGGAACTCGTACACCCGTCCGAGCAATCGTTGAAACTTGGCGGATGGGCATTGCACCGGAGGAAATCCCCAAAGGAATGCCACACCTTACTTTGGGACAAGTTTTTGGAGCATTAACTTACTACAGTGACCACCAAGACGAAATTAATCAGTATATTGAAAAAAATTGCATTCCTGACGAATTAATTGATCCATTGGTTAGAGATTTGTGAGCAGCGTATTTATTTGCCTGTATTTGGATGAAGATGTCAATGTACTGGTAGCCAATTTGCTTCAAGCGAGAGGTTTTGATGTCATTACCGCACGAGATGCGGGGCAACTGCACGCAACTGATGCGGAGCAACTTGCGTATGCTGTAAGTCAAGCAAGAACTCTGGTTACTCACAACAGAAGTGACGCATGAAGAACTTGTACAGAATTACTTTGATTCAGGTCAGATGCACTATGGAGTAATTTTTGCTGTCCGTCGTTCTCCTCAAGAGATCACACAACGATTACTCGCCATTCTCAATCAAGTAACCTCTGACGAGATGCACAATCAAGTCCGGTATATTTAGTAAGTTCATATGCATCGCTCACACCGCGCATATAGTAAGCAACATCTGTAATATCTACCGAAACTACAAAAAGCGCGATAGCGGTAGCGAGGAACGAGCGTCGGCGTTAGCCTAGCGCTGCTGCTTTCAGCAGATCGCTCGTCGATAAAAAGTCAAATGGGATCGCATTTGCTATAGATTTGAGCCTGTTGTTTGTCATTCATCGAATGAGGCGAAACCCAACATTCATCGGCTTGAGTGAGTCGTAGGTGTTGGGTTTCATCCTTCCACCCAACCGACGAGGCTGCGTTACTCCAAGGAGCAATCCTGTGGGATTATTAAGCGATAGCGGAAGGCAATATGGAGTGTGGGTATGTTAGATGATCCTGAAAATAAGGTTTGGCTTGATGTAGACACAATTGTTGCTACCAGCTCGCGCCAAGCTACTATCCGTCGCTGCCGTGAGTTGGCAGAGTATAATGAGTTGAGAGCTGAGGGACGCTGCACGTTTTGTGGTGTAATTCTCTGGGGAGAGTGGCAAGTCACACCGCTGTATTTTTGAGAGGGAGATACAGGAATGAGTCAGCTATGGAGTGAAGAACAAATCAGACAACTAATCCCTGATATTGACTCACAGTTAGATGACACTGATGTGCCAACTGTAGTAATTAAGCGTGATGGCAGCAATATTTTTCTCCAGTTTGAGAATCGTCGTGAGATTGAATTTTTAATCGCTCAATTATCTAACCTACTTATCCATCAAGACGAGTTAGAGTTGGGAGTTACCGTTAAGGGGAATGTGACAACGTTTGATGAGTATTGCTCTGAGTAAAATGCGATCGCCTATCAATAAAAAATAAAGAGCGATCGCATCCACACAAAGAGTGCGATCGCCTATCAGTAAAAAAGTGAGGATCGCTTATGATCAATGTATTCTCGTATGTCTGGGAGTTTAAACCATGTCTCTCGCTGAGTTAATTCCTTTGGTGAACAATCTGAGCCAGTCAGATAAATTATCTCTCTTCAAACTCCTAGCTTTGCAAATCCCAAAGGCTGAACTACAAGTTATCTTTTCTGCATCAGAGTATCCGGTTTGGTCGCCCTACGACGCAACGGAAGCTGCAAACATTCTGATGCAGATGATTCGAGATGACCAAGAAGCATCTACTCATGCCTAGTAAAATCGAGTTTCCCTTTTCTGACGATGAAGCATTACCCACAATTCCCATCACTCTGAGTCATGCAGGCTTTTCTGTCTGTGCGAATGCACTGCTAGATACTGGGTCTGCGGTCAACCTATTACCTTATGACATCGGGCTGCAATTGGGTGCAATTTGGGAGGAACAAACTGTCCGCTTGCCATTGGCTGGAAATCTTGCAAGGGTTGAGGCGCGGGGTGTATTTGTGTATGTTCAAATTGGGAATCTGGAACCAGTTCGTCTAGCATTTGCCTGGGCACAATCCTCTCAGGTGCCCTTAATTCTTGGGCAAACGAACTTATGAGCGAGAATTTGATGTTTGTTTTGAGCGATCGCGATGCATGATCGAGATTATCCGCTTCTAATAAGCGTCAATGTCGATCGCCTATCAATAAAAAAAGTAAAGAGCGATCGCACTCTTTGTGTGGATGCGATCACTCGGTTGGTGAAAAAAGGTAAAGTGCGATAGCCGTGAAACCAGATCTGGGCTACCGCCCAGATCGCATCCTAATCCCTCATTGAGGATAAAAAGCAAGGTGCGGATGTTAAGATCTAAACAAAGTCCAATTTTGTGACTAGACTCGTGCCAGAAATTGTTATTGATACCAATGTTATTGTTGCAGGTTTGCGCTCCAGTCGAGGTAGTGCATTTCGATTACTGCAACTCATAGGTACGGGAATATTTAACATCCATTTATCTGTGCCACTTGTTTTAGAGTATGAGGAAGTATTGCTGCGAGAACTGGCAAACTTGTCAATTACACAAGCGGATATTGGAGATTTGCTTGATTTCTACTGTTCGGTAGCAACGCACCATCAAATCTTTTTTCTATGGCGACCTTACTTACGCGACCCCAAGGATGACATGATTTTGGAACTTGCTGTTAAAGCTCGTTGTGACAGTATAGTTACATACAATACTCGTGATTTTGTAGGAGTCGAGCGATTTGGTTTGCAAACAGCTAAACCAATAGAGTTTTTACAGTCAATAGGAGCTTTGTTATGAGTACATTGAACGTTAATATTCCCGATTCAATTTATAAGAGCGTGCAAGAATTAGCGCAAAAAGATAATATTTCTGTAGAGCAATTTATTGCAGCGGCGATCGCTGAAAAAATATCAGCATTGATGAATGAATCTTATCTTCAGGAACGAGCAAATAGAGGAAGTCGAGAGAAATACGAATCAGTATTAGCTAAAGTACCCGATATCGAGCCAGAAGACTATGACAAGCGGACATCAGCTTAACATCTCCGGGTAAAGTGCGATCGCCTATCAATAAAAAAAAGTAAAGAGCGATCGCCTCTCTACAAAAAGCGCGATCGCTCGTCGATCAAAAATCAAATGCGATCGCATTTGCTGTAGATTTGAGCCTGTTGTTTGTCATTCATCGAATGAGGCGAAACCCAAAATCCATTTGCATTAACAATTGCTGAGAACTACAACTGATCAATCGTTACCAACCCACCCTGCGTAAACTGAATCACAAGCTCATGTTCATCCAGCAAAGCAGTTCCAACCAAGGGTCGCCGTCCTGTCGCAAACACACGAGCTTCTCGCTCCTCTCCGTTCCAAAGAATAATCGCTTTATGAACGGGCAGCATCACTCGGCTATTATCTGCCAAATTTGCACGCATATCATATTTGAAAGGAAGATTCAATAATGTGACTGCTTCTGGTGGTAGACAAAGCTCATCTGTAAATCCTGTGTCTACTACGAACTCAATCGGGAAGTCAGCGCGATTAGGAATCCGAAATGGGATGCTAATAATTGCGTGTCCGTCAGCCACAATACCCGAAATCACTTGACCACACGCTCCATGACACCACCACCAAAAGCGGCAGCAACATTGTACCCAATTTTGATCCCGAAGAGTCGGGCATTGGGATGTTTCTCGCTCAAGTAGTCAGCAGCACGTAAGCCATTTTGATCAACCCTGTAGTCACCTGTCTCAATGTCAATGATGACCATCTTGCCAATATTTTCTTCAATTTCCACTTCTTGGCGGATTCTGCTTTCGTACAGCTGATCTGCGCGTTGAGCAACTTCTTCACGGCTTAAAAGGATTGCTTGCATAGGTTAACTGCTGATCGCTACACTACCCTCTGAACTCCTCTATAATACCTGACAAATCAATAGGATGGATATTGCCCACTCTACTTGCCGATCTAATTTACAAGATATTATTTAATTGTCGCATCCACACAAAGAGTGCGATCGCCTATCAATAAAAAAAAGTAAAGAGCGATCGCCTCTCTACAAAAAGCGCGATCGCTCGTCGATCAAAAATCAAATGCGATCGCATTCGCTCTAGATTTGAGCCTTTTGTTTTTCATTCATCCCATGAGGAGAAATCCAACATACATTGGCTTGATTGCAGCTTAGGTGTTGAGTTGAAACATGAAACTCAACCTGAGAGGCAGGCAGTCTAAACAATAGCATTCACAAGCTGTGCTTCACTCCAAGTGACCCCATTACTAAACTGAATACTCTCCACCCCATAGTTGGCTGAAGAGCTAAACACCTGGTCTTCGAGAACCACCGAATCAGCAATCCCAGCAAAGGAAATTTTCAAATCAGAAGTGCTACCGATGCGAGTGACGATGGCCTTGGTTGAAGTCAAATCTGTACCAGAAAAGATGAGTTTATCTAGACTGGTATCGTTGCTATCGTCGTTGAGGGTATCTTGTCCATCTCCACGATTGAATAGATAGGTATCAGCTCCGGCTTTACCATTGAGAACGTCATTTCCTGCAAGTCCTGACAAGCTATCATTGTCTACGGTACCGATCAGAGTATCGTTACCACTTGTACCCGTTAAAATCATATTGGCTAGTCCTTCTGCTTAACATTTATAGAAGGTATTTTATTTTTCTCTCGCTATCTGATTCAACCCCCTCTATACAAACTTCATCAAAAAAACACAATTACTGTGATTTCTTCCATAAAAAAAGACGAAGCCAGCTAACTATTAATTAGCTCGCAGTTGCGGTACAATGCTACTTTGGGTTGGTTAATACTGCACATTTGCGATTTAACCCTAAGCCGTCTAAAATTACTCTTAACCTTTGGCTTAACTCAATCAAAACCCAATACCAATCCCTTTATCAATCGGAGCGAGATCGGAACTTTTCCCCAAAAACTCCCAAAACTGTCGGGAAAATGTCGGAAAGATCGGATAAAATCGGAAAAACTCGCACATCTGACTTATCTATGGACATTGCAGAAGTCTTGAAACTCGCCGATGAACTGCTGTTCACTCATACAGGCGAACATCTAGACCATCTGCAAGAAATAATCCTTAAAGGTACATTAAAAGGTCAGAAATACGCCAAAATTGCCTCGGAAAACCATTTAAGTGAAGGTCATGTTCGAGATAGGGCATCGGAATTATGGCAAGCTTTATCTGATGTTTTAGGGGAAAATATTAATAAATTAAATGCACGAAATATGTTAGAAAAAACTATTATTTCTAATAGTATTTCAATGGGAGATTTTGTTGGGGGTAATAAAGTAAGTATTTGTTCAAAACGAAAGCGCTACCCTAAATCTTCTCCCCTATCAAAACGAACTGAAAACAAAACCTACTTAGACATAGATACCGCCCCTGAAATTACCGCCTTTTATGGACGAACTGATGAATTAAACACTTTAAAAACCTGGCTAACTCAAGATTGCCACCGCATTATTACCTTAGTTGGCATTATCGGAATTGGCAAAACCACGCTAGCCATCAAACTAATTGAACAAATCCAAACCCAATTTGAATATATTGTTTATCGCAGTCTTCGGTATTGTCCAACTATAGATAATTTTTTAACAGACTTACTGCAAAGCTTTATCTCCCCCATTATTCCCAATACCCTCGATCACCAAGTTAATGTATTGCTTAAATTTTTACGCAAACATCGCTGTTTAATTATTATTGATGATTTACAGATGGTGTTTCAGCAAGGACAATTTGCTGGTCAATATCAAGCAGAATTTGATGGATATTATCTGTTATTTAAACAAATTGCAGAATTGTCTCATACCAGTAGTTTCATGTTGATTACTAGCGAACAACCACCAGATGCGATCTGCTTGCAGCAGCGCGTTGCTAACGCTACTCGTCAAAAATTCACCCATTGTTTAAAAATCACAGGTTTGGGAGATTCGGCTAAAGAAATATTAAAGGATAAAGAGTTGTCAGAGGAGCATATGTGGGATACTTTGATTGAAAAGTATCGGGGTCATCCTTTATGGCTAGAAATGACGGCTACGATGATTGAAGAATTATTTTCCGGAAGGGTAGCAGAATTTTTAGGTTATCCTTCATTGATATTAAGTAATGAAATTGTATCGAAATTAAATCGGGTATGGTTAAGGTTAACTGAATCAGAAAAAGAGATAATGAAATACTTGGCTAAACAAGAACAAGCTATTACTTTGAGCCAAGTTTTACAGGAAACATCTGATAACTACACAACCGAGATTAGATTAAATGCGATTCAATCGCTCAAAAGACGTTGTTTTTTGGAAGATCCTGAAAATGGGGAATCTTCTTCATTATTAAGATTAGATCGAATTTGGGTGGCTTATGTTCATTCAATTTAAAAAGGGTTTTTAACCGGACATGATATTATATGATGTCCGGCAAATCAC
>DNGI01000169.1:14926-15524 GCA_003486645.1 Cyanobacteria bacterium UBA11370
ATTCAACCGGACATGATATTAGATCTAACAATTATGAATTATGACTGTTAGAAACTACAACACTATCCTGTTGCAGTTGCTGTAAAGCTAATTGAACACGGGTGCGAACAGCCAAATCTACATCAGTATTAAGAATTTGCTCAAAATGATTTCTTATATTCCAGAAAGAATCAGGTTGTGTAACTTTTACAATAGTTGCTAATGTTTGCAATGCTACCACTGAAGCATAGCAAACTACCCACTCTGGATCTTGGCAAGTTAATAGTAACGTGTTGAGAACTCGTGCTTGGGTCGGTTGAATTTCTTCATCTGCCAGTTTAGACCAACGCAAATTACCTAAACCTTTGACTGCTGCACGACGGACACTCATCGCAAAGTCAGTTTCCGCCGCAGCGAGTAGGGTTTCTAATGCTCTTGGATCAGCAATTCCAGCTAATGCTCGGATCGCCCAAGCTCTCCCTCCATAATTATAGTCATCAATTAGATTCAGTAAGGGTAGAACTGCCATTTCTCCTAATTTTACTAACCCATCTACTGCGGCGACGGCAGCACCTGGATTGTTGTAACTAAGAACGGCAATTAAGGTAGGAATTCCTTC
>DNGI01000170.1 GCA_003486645.1 Cyanobacteria bacterium UBA11370
CGATAATAATACGTCTCCCCCTCCCCCCATCTCCCCCTTCCTCTCATTTTTATGGATATTTATAAAAATACAATTCGTCCAATTTTATTCTCGCTATTCAAAACTGATCCAGAGGAAGCGCACGAACGGATTTTAGCACTTTTAAATCAGTTGGATCGGAGTAGCGATCGCCCCCTCACCCAAGGGTTATATTCTCAATTACAGCAATCTTTATGTTTAAGAGACATTCGTTTAGAACAAACTCTCTGGGGAATCAAATTTCCTAACCCCCTCGGTTTAGCCGCAGGATTTGATAAAGATGGAGTGGCGGCTAGACTTTGGGGTATCCTTGGTTTTGGCTTTGCTGAACTCGGTACAGTCACCTTTCATTCTCAACCTGGAAATCCTCCTCCTCGCTTATTTCGCTTAATTGAAGATTGTGCTGTTCTTAACCGCATGGGATTTAATAATCACGGTGCTGAGGCTTTAGTTTCTCGTTTATCTTCACGACAAATTGAATCAAGTTATCGAATACCCATTGGCATTAATCTCGGTAAATCTAAAATAACACCTCTTGAAGACGCTGCGGCTGATTATTTAGGAAGTTTTCACCTATTGAAAGAGTGGGGTGATTATTTTGTCGTGAATGTCAGTTCCCCAAATACACCCGGATTGCGATCGCTTCAAGATGCTGCTCAACTCAGTATTATTTTAGATGTCCTCCAACACGAAAATCAAGGCAAAAAACCACTATTCGTTAAGATTGCACCAGATTTAGAATGGGAGGCGATCGCAGATGTAATTCACCTCGCTCAAACTTATCAGCTAGCAGGAATTGTGGCAACCAATACAACAATTAGTCGGGATAATTTGAAAACTGAGATTATTCAAAAAACAGGCAACCCTATTACCGAAGAAGCAGGTGGAATTAGTGGTTTACCCTTACGTCAGCGTTCCACTGAGGTAATTCGTTTCATTTACCAACAAACCCAAGGAAAACTACCGATTATTGGAGTTGGTGGTATTTTTACAGCCGAAGATGCGTGGGAAAAAATTACAGCAGGGGCAAGTTTAATTCAAGTTTATACGGGTTTGGTTTATGAAGGGCCATGGATGATGCGACGAATTATGGCAGGGTTACTTCAAAAGTTGGAACAAAAGGGATTAGCCACCATTTCTGAAGCTGTAGGGAAAAGCCTCTATAGCAGTCCTATGTGAGTTATATCATGTCCGGTTAATTGCTTATCATCAACTATTCTTTATGGAAAAAATCCACTCAACAACTGCTGCCCTACTATACCCACACAATAACCACTAAGAGAAAAAACTGCGAGTATCCCAAAGGCTTCCCATCCCCGATAGTCAGCCACTTGGAGATCCAACCTCACTAACGCACCCGCCGATACTAGCACCAGAATTCGGATAAAAATATTAATCCAACAAAGGATCAGTACTGCCACAAAAGCACCGAAAATGACTGATATCAAAGCTCTAGTATCCGATTTAAGCCAACCCCCATACAACGTTTGAATCAGCGTCAACGGAGCCGCTAAAGCTAAAGCAATTAATAAAATATAAAATGCTCCCATGACCCATAGGAACCAAGGCGTAGCCGCGTCATCGTTTAACTCCGAGGCAGCTATCAACCAGCCAAATACACTATTAGTAGCAACGAGGAGTAATAGTGAAGACCACGGTAATTTCTTCACAACTGTCATTTGTCCGTTGTTGGTTGTGGGTTGTTGGTTGTGGTTCAATGGAACACTTAGTACTGATCACTAAAAAAAGACCAATGACCCACTTAACTATGATCGGATTCACAACACTATCTGATCGAGATCGCAATCCCCAGCTTGCTAGCCGAGCATACTGAGTATTGACTGAACTCTAGCCGAGTCATCAATAGGGAACACACGAACAGCCGACAGATTCTCCCCCAGAGACTGTCGGTTTTCTGTATTTCGTCAGGGGTCAGGGGTCAGGGGTCATTAGTGATTGACAAACAAACAACCAACAACCAACAACCCACAACCAACAACCCACAACCAACAACCAACACCCTAGGACATCGATTGAATGATGTAATCAAAGTAAGGGGCAGTTTCTAGAGCATCTTCAGAGCTGAGTAATTGTAGAGAAGCCTCTTTGAGGCAACGAATTGACTCAACCATGCCTGCTACAGGAACACCAAGGGAATTGTACATTTCCTTGACCCCAATCAGACCAATTTTTTCAATCGGCTCCTTATCGCCTGCTAAGATACCATAGGTAATCAGCCGCAAATACCAGCCGTAATCCCGCAAGCATAGCGACCGTTCCCGCTGACCATAGGCATTGCCACCGGGTGAAATAAAGTCGGGGCGTTTTTGCCATAGCTGTCTGCTGGCTTGGTCAACAATCTTTTTTTCATTTTCTGATAGGGTGGAAGCGATGCGTATCCGCTGTTCGCCCGTTTGCAAAAACTTTTTAATACCCTCCAGTTCCCCGGAGCTAGGATATCGCAGTTCGTCGTCTGCTTTGAGAATAACTTGGCTAACTACACTCATTTTATTGGGTTAACTTAGGTAACACTTTGTAGTTTAGCGAGTTGCGGCGACATAAAGAAAGGGGATGTTATTGGTTGTTTGTTGTTGGTTGTTTGTTATTTGTGATAACAGGGTAACAATAAATGGATTTTCGCTATGATTCAATTACAACGAAAAACTAACAACCAACAACCAACGACTAATGACCATCTTTTTGCAACAAGGTCAGCTTGTGGAACTTACCATCTCGGATTTGAATGATGAGGGGGATGGTGTTGGGAGGTTGGGGGGTCGGGTCGTTTTTGTTCCGGATACTGTAACCTATTTGTTGTTTGTGGTTTGTTATTTGTTGTTTGTGATAACAGTGCAACAATAAATGGATTTTCGCTAT
>DNGI01000166.1 GCA_003486645.1 Cyanobacteria bacterium UBA11370
GAGTGGGGAGTGGGGAAGAAAAGTCTGATGATGTCCTAAGTTTGAATCGATCAGCAAGTAAGGAAAGTTCTGCTTCTGCGTCTTATTCCTTGCTTTTAACTCCCTTCCCTGTTGCTGAACCAGAATTACCAAAAGGTCAAGTTCGTTTGGCTTCAGCGTTTTATGTGGAGCGAATTCCTTATGAAGCTCAATGTTACCAAGAAATTATGAAACCGGGAACATTGATTCGGCTTAAAGCTCCCAGACAAATGGGAAAAACATCGTTAATGGCAAGAATCCTTTATCAAGCCAGAGAACAGGGATGTCGCACCGTTCCATTAAGTTTCCAACACGCCGATCAGGGAGTTTTTACGAATTTAAATCAACTGTTGCAGTGGTTCTGCGCCCGGATTACTCGCAAGCTACATTTACCTCATCATGTTGATAATTATTGGACGGATACGTATGGTAGTAAAGATAATTGTACCGCATATTTTGAAGATTGTCTATTGTCAGAAAGTGAGCAGCCGTTAGTATTAGGCTTAGATGAAGTTGATCGAGTTTTTCAGTATCCCGAAATTGCCGAAGATTTTTTTGGGCTTTTACGAGCTTGGTATGAAGAAGCAGGTTATGGGAATAATGATAGCGATCTGTGGGAAAAATTGCGGCTGGTGGTCGTACATTCTACCGAAGTTTATATCCCGATGGATGTCAATCAATCACCGTTTAATGTAGGGTTGCCGATAGAATTATCCGAGTTTAGTTTTGAGCAAGTTTGGGATCTAGCACAGCGACATGGATTGAATTGGCGCACTCCCCAAGTTGAGCAATTAATGACAATTGTTGGGGGACATCCTTATCTAGTTAGAGTTGCTTTTTATCATATTGCGAGAGGAGAGTTGACGTTGGAACAACTGGTAGAAATTGCCCCGACAGAAGCAGGAATTTATGGCGATCATTTGCGCCGACATTTGTGGAATCTCCAACAATATCCAGAGTTAGCCGCTGCATTTGCTAAAGTAGTAACAACAAATGAATCTGTTGAATTAATGTCAGTATTAGCCTTTAAGTTACACAGTATGGGATTAGTGAAGTTACAAGGAAATGAAGTCACGCTCAGGTTTGAGTTATATCGGCAATATTTTAGCGATCGCTTATGATTAGTCATTACTTATTACCAACAACCAACAACCAACAACCAACAACTAACAACCAACAACTAACAACCAACAACCAACAACCAACAACCAACAACCAACAACAAGTACTTATGCCATCACCATTTCCAGGGGTAGATCCCTACTTAGAACATCCTGAAACTTTTCCAGAAGTACATCATCGATTAATTACTGCGATAGCAATAGCGATCGCCCCTTCTATTCGTCCTAAATATCGAGTGGCAATAGAAAAGCGAACGTATTTTAGCGAACCAAAGGAGTCTCTAACCGTGGCAATTCCTGATGTAGCCGTGTACTCCGCATCCTCAGTTAAACATCCTACCTCATCAACAGCAACGCTTCCCAAGTGCAGCGAACCGACAACTGTAACATTGCCAATGCTTGAAGAGACGAGAGAAGGTTATTTGGAAATTCGAGAAGTGGGAACAGGTAATGTTATTACAGTTATAGAAATCCTTGCTCCTAAAAATAAACGCGCTGGAAAAGGGCGTGAAGCTTATGAACGCAAGCGACAAAAATTACTACTCAGTGCCACTCATTTAATAGAAATTGATTTACTCAGACGTGGTAAACCCATGCCAATGCAGGGCAAAATCCAAGGAGATTATCGTATTTTAGTAAGTCGAGAGGAACGCCGTCCTAGGGCAGATCTATATGCCTTTACCCTAAGAGAAGAAATCCCGTCATTCCCCTTGCCTTTAAAGCCAGGAGATGCACCTGTAAAAGTAGAATTGCAAACTCTGTTTAGCGGCGTATATGATCGAGCAGGATTTGATTTAGATATTGATTATACTCAGCCTCCAGTACCTTCTTTAAAAAAACAGGATGCAGTTTGGATAGATACACTATTGCGAGAAAAGGGATTACGGGAATGAAGAATCCGTAACAACTTATAATAGAGATAACCGTTCTCTCTCAAAACGTCATTGGCTTACACAACTAAATCTTGACAGTAATACAAAAATGAGTGAAATACAGGACAAAAAGTTAACCGTCAATCAACCCCCAGTTTTCTTTCAGGAGACTCAAGAATTAATTGCCAAACTGGAAGATGAATTAGGCTCGACATTTTTAGTTTACTGGACATCACCAGCGGGGAACATTTGGCAAAGTGCAGTCGAAGCACTCCAGGAAATTTTGCAGAAAATTGGTACTCAAAAGGAGGTTTATCTTTTTATAAAATCTGAAGGGGGTTCAGGATTAACTGCCCTCCGAATTGTTAATCTCCTCAGACATTATGCTTCATGCCTCAAGGTACTTGTGCCTTTAGATTGTGCTTCTGCTGCGACAATGATTGCCTTGGGTGCAGAAGAAATTTACATGGGCCCCCTTGCCTATTTGACTGCTATTGATACGTCAATTACTCATGCTTTATCTCCCGTTGATACGTACAACAATTTAGTTTCAGTCAGTCAAGATGAACTAACACGAGTGATGAATTTATGGCGACAAGAAACAAAGAAAGATGAGCTTCATCCTTATCAAACTCTATTTCAATACATTCATCCTTTAGTTGTAGGAGCAGTTGATCGCGCTAGTTCTCTATCAATTAAAATTTGTACCGAAATCCTCTCCTATCATATGCAGGATTTGGAACTCGCGGAAAAAATTAGTAAGCATTTGAATTCTAGCTATCCATCTCATAGCTATCCTATTACTTTAAAAGAAGCCCAAACGATTGGACTGAATATCCAGCCTCTACCGCCGAAAATTAATGAGATGTTGTTAACCCTGCACAAGTTTTATTCCGAAATGGGGCAAAAAGCCTTTACCTATTTTGACGAATCCCACTATTACGACAACGAAATTCTGAATATTTTAGAAGCCAGAGATATTCAGATTTATTACAAAAATGCTCTGAATTGGCACTACAGAGCAGAAGAGCGTCGCTGGGTACGGATGAATGATGATAGTTGTTGGCGAAAAACTGAAAAACAAAAAATAGAAATTACTGAATCTGTTTTCCATATTCGCTAAAACAATAGTGGGAGTTGTGGGGAGGTAAAAACGATAGTGAGGAATGTTTAACGAGCAACGGAACGGTGTTTTCTACAAACTCAAAACCACTCATGACTAACCTAGAAAACGTAACTTATACTTATAAAGTGGGTGGGCATTTACCGTTTGATGCTCCCACTTATGTGGTGCGTAAAGCGGATCAAGAACTGTATGAACAGTTAAAATCTGGAGAGTTTTGTTACATTTTAAATGCTCGACAAATGGGAAAAACCAGCTTGCGGGTGCGAACAATGCACCGACTGCAAGCGGAAGGAATTGCCTGTGCTGCAATTGACTTAACTAAGATTGGTTCTCAGGATATTACGCCTGATCAATGGTATGCCGGGGTAATGCGGCGGTTGGTGATGAGTTTTCATCTGTCAATTAATTTAAAGTCTTGGTTGCGCGATCGCGAATTTCTTTCTCCGGTACAGCGATTAAGTGAATTAATTGAACATGAATTACTAGAATCCGTTAATCGAAAGATTGTTATTTTTATTGATGAAATTGATAGTATCCTCAGCTTAAATTTTCGGAATGACGATTTTTTTGCCTTTATCCGCGCCTGTGATGGATTTGATCGTTTAACGTTTGCCTTATTAGGAGTTGCCAGTCCTTCTGACTTAATTCAAGATAAAACTTGTACTCCATTTAATATTGGTCGAGCAATTGAATTACATGGGTTTAAAGTGGAGGAAGCTCAACCCCTCATAGCAGGATTAGCGAGGAAAGCAAGTAATCCTCAAGCGGTGTTAGAAGCGGTGTTGGATTGGACAGGAGGGCAACCTTTTCTTACCCAAAAGTTATGTAATTTAATCTTTAATTCTGAGTTGTCTATTCCGTCCGGAAGAGAAGCTGAATGGGTAGAAAATTTAGTCAAAACTAGAATTATTAAGAATTGGGAAACTCAAGACGAACCTCCTCATCTAAAAACGATACGCGATCGCTTGTTCCGAATTGGCAAAGGCAACGATCCACTCCTCAAACTCTATCAGCAAATTTGGCAAGTTGGCGAAATTCCAGATACAGATAGTCGGGAGTTAATGGAATTACGGCTTTCCGGCGTAGTAGTTAGGCAAAATGGAAAATTAAGTATTTATAATCGCATCTATGCTTCAGTGTTTGATTGGAATTGGGTTAACAAAACTTTAGCTGCTCTTGCTCCTAATTTTAAACAACTTGTTGCTGAACAAGAACAAAAACTTTTATCCCTTCTCAATGCGATGGAGGGTAGAGATTTTGATGATATTCTCTATGAAATATTAGGTTCTATCACCCTTAAACTGGGTGAATTAATGAATGTAGAACGCATTACTATTTTTTATATTGATAAAGACAAAAATGAGCTGTGGTCAATTGTCGCTAGTACTCTAGGGGGTCGTCCTACAAAAATTCAGCTTCCCGCTAACAATCAAACCGCAGGTCGAGTTACTATCTATAAAAAAGCTGTTAATATTCCCCTACATTTATCGGATAATTGGTATTCAGTTGTGGCTGATATGCAAGATGAACGCACCGGATACCATCCTCCCCTAACCTTACATTTATTAAACGAGCAAGGCGAAGTTTTTGCCTTTGTTCAGTTAGTCAATAAACTCACCTCAATTCATCATTCCAAAGCGACATTATCCGAACAAATCGATCCTAATGGATTTACAGAAGCCGACCAACAAAAATTTGCTGACTACGCACCACCTCTACAACGAATACTAGAAAAATGTCGCTATTGTTATCAATTAACCCAACGATTACAAGCCTCTGAAGCACTAACTGAAGCAACCCGATCCGTTTCTCAAAGTACTCTCGATTCTGAAGAAATTATCGGACGAGTTATGGCAGCCGCCAAGCGATTAATGAATGCTGACCGCAGTACCCTATGGTTGTTAGATGATGAGAAAGATGAACTCTGGACAAAAATTCCGTTTGAGAACGGTTCCGTCCGCGAATTACGTCTAAAAGTAGGGCAAGGTTTCGCTGGCAAAGTCGCAGCAACAGGTGATCCTCTTAATATTCCCTTTGACCTCTACAATCACCCCGATTCAACAACAGCAAAACAAACCGATCAAAACAGTCGTTATCGCACCTGTAGTTTACTCTGTATGCCCGTTTGGAGTCCGGATGGAGAGTTACTGGGTGTAACCCAATTAGTCAATAAACGAAGACCAGGTGATTATCCCGAATACGATCCCGATGATTGGCCTGAAGCCCCAGATTGTTTTAAAGATAGTTTTGATGGAAATAGTCAAAAATATATGCAAATCTTTAACTCTCAAGTTGGGGTAGCACTGCAAAATGCTAAACAATTTGCAGCAATGAAACAACAAGCCGAAAATCATCCGCAGAATGTAGTCAGTCAAACTCTGGCAATGCTTAATCAAGTCATGGATGGTCAGGGATTTGATGATATTTTGGATGCAACCTTGCGTTCGATTACCCTGAAAATGGGAAAGTCTCTCTGTGCAGACCGCACGACGATTTTCTTATTAGATGAAGAGAAAAATGAATTCTGGTCAATTATTGCTGAAACTGAAGGTGAACACTCGTTAGAACTCCGCATTCCGGCGGATAAAGGGATTGTGGGAGAAGTCGCGGCATTCAAACAATTAATTAATATTCCCTATGATTTTTACGATGATCCACGTTCTGTAACAGCCAGAGAACAAGACCAAAAAAATGGCTACCGTACCTATACCATGTTGGCATTACCTTTAGTTAATGAGCAAGGTGATTTAGTTGCAGTTGTCCAAGCTCTTAATAAACTTAAACGATTTTATGACCGCACGGCTCCTTTATCTGAAAAAATAGAAAAACAGGGATTTACCCAAGCGGATGAAGAACGATTTGCTGAAAATGCGCCGTTAATTCGGATGATTTTAGAAAGCTTTAAATCCTATCATAAAACTGCCAGAGGGCAACGAGTCGCCGCCGCATTAATGGCAGCCGCACGTTCAGTGAATCAGAGTAGTTTGGAACTTGAGGAAATCCTACAACGGGTGATGGATGCGGCAAAAGAACTTATGAATGCTGACCGTAGTACACTTTGGCTTTTAGATCGTAATGCGAATCAATTGTGGACGAAATTACCCTTTGAAAATGGTTTATTACAGGAACTCCGGGTACAAGTAGGAGAAGGTTATTCGGGTAAAGTTGCTCAAATGGAAGTGCCTTTAAATATTCCTTTTGATCTCTATGATTACCCCGATTCGGAAACAGCAAAGAATACTGATCGCAAGACAGGTTATCGCACCTGTAGTTTATTATGTATGCCCGTTTGGAATCCCGATGGGGATCTGATGGGAGTGACGCAATTAGTTAATAAAAAGAAACCAGGAGACTTTTTTGACTATAATTCAGTTGATGAGCAAGAAGTACCCGATTATTTACAAGTAAGTTTTGATGAAAGCGATCAACGATATATGCAAATTTTTAATAATCAAGTTGGGGTTATTCTGCAAAATTGGGAACTTTTAGCAGCGGTAAAGCGACAGGAGCAAACCCTACGAGATACTTTGAGAGTACGGGACTAGGTGTTAGAAAAGCTATGCTTCGCCACGATAAGACCCCTACAGCTAAATATTAGACCTCTTACAAAAGTCGATTTTTGCAACGTGAAACTAATACATTGAGGAGTCCGATTTTTCATTTATGCAAGAGGTCTAATCATCAATGAGGTAACCTTAAATAAGGTTATTATCCCCAGATTTTTGTCCCTTTTTCCGCATCAAAGCTGAACCAGCACCCATTGCGCCAAGAGCCAAAAAACCGACGATGGAACCGGGTTCCGGTACAGATTGAACTTGTTCACGAAAGATTTTAACAGTCAAACTTCCTGCATTATCACCCCCACTAGGTTGAGAGATATCATTAACATAGAAATCAACTGGATTACCCGTGCCAATAAATTCATAAGAGTAGATATGGGAAGATTGATATGTTCCCCAAAAGTCATCGTTGTCACCACCCAAAGCGGTGGAAAATAATCCAAAATCGAAATTGGAAAAATTGGGATCTTGATCGTTTTGGGTGGCAAAATTATCACGGCTGACGAAACGAGCATCCACACTCCAAAATTCACCTCTTTGCTCAAAGCGAAAGTCGGGAGTATATTGTCCTGATGCTTCAATTTTGTATCTTGCACCATTTTGAAGTGCAGTTGAAAATACTTTGGACAATGGCGTTGTGGAGTCAACCGAAAGAGTTTCAAAAGGAGTAGATTCAAAGGTAGCTGCAATGGCTGGAGATGTAATAGCCAAAGCCAAAAAAGCACTAAACAAAGATAAACTTTTAACCATGGTGTATTGTTCTTTCCTGAAGACGTGATTGAGTTCGTTTGCCTATGAATTAATACTGACACAGCAACTCTGATACGATCAAGAGCTATTATCGCTCTTTACAAAAAAAAACATATAATAATGCTTTTTGATGAAGTTTCGGTAAATTAAACAAAATATTGTATGAAGTTTTGCTGAAGCTGTTGGTGATACCAAATCCGGGTTAGCTACTCCCGTTATGACTCAGAGAAGATACTCATTTAGCTATTAGCCAGTAGTTAAAACCACTGACTAATAGCTAAAGTCCTCTCAAAGAGGACTAAAAGTCTGACTTTACTCTGATTGATTTTGAGATTCATCGCTTATATCGAACTCAGGTTCCCCACTCCCCACTTATATCAATTAGCTAAATGTTTGCTAGGGATGATGGCATTCCAGACAAGGCGACGAGGGGATGCCGAGAGGAGTCTGTAGCAATAATTTAGGAAAACGATATTACCTGCCAGGATTACTAGATTTTTCTATAACAAAAGATTTTAATTTTTGTTTACAATGATAAACTTAAACAATGTTTTAAGATTTTGGCTCATGCTAGGGCTTGGCTCGAAACCGGAACCAGTTTGACCATACACCTAGGTGTGGAGAAAGGTATGAGTATTATATCAACTTATTCTGAATTGTCCCACTACTCCACTAATGCCCAAGAGGTACAAGACTTGCTCAAACAGAGTGAAGCAAGATTTCAAACCTTGGTTGCCAATATTCCAGGCGCTGTCTATCGCTGTGCTTACGACTCAGCTTGGACGATGACGTTTCTAAGTGACGCGATCCAAGATATTTCTGGCTATTTAGCGAGTGAGTTTATTAACAATCGGATACGCTCCTTTAAGAGTATTATCCATCCTCAAGATCGAGCGAACGTTCAAGAATCAGTTCAACAGAGTGCGATCGCTAAACAACCTTATGCGATTGAGTACCGAATTGTTAGATCGGAGGGTAGAATTGCTTGGGTTTATGATAAAGGTCAAGCCTTCTACAACGAAAACGGAGAAATTATTGGGCTGGATGGCATACTTTTAGACATTACAGATCGTAAACAAACTGAAGCAGAATTGGGTTATACCAGAGCTTTTCTCAACTCTATCGTGGAAAATTTGCCAGTGGGGGTAGTCATTAAAGATGCTAAAGAATTGCGGGTAATGTACTGGAATAAAGCCAATGAAGAACTCTTTGGCTATTCCAGAGAAGAAATTCTGGGCAAGAATGATTATGACTTTTTACCCAAAGAACAGGCTCGATATTCACGCGCTAAAGATCGACAAGTCTTAACAGGTTGCCAACTCGTTGATATTCCAGAAGCTGCTCTCATGACACCTCATCGTGGCGAAAGAATTGTACACACAAAAAAAGTTCCGCTCCTCGATGAAAACGGCATTCCTCGTTACCTTTTAGCCATTAGTGAAGATATCACAGAACGCAAGCAATCCGACCAAGCACTGCGGGATTCTGAGAGTTATTATCGTTGTATTGTCGAAACTGCATCCGAAGGAGTTTGGATGTTCGATGCAGACAATAAAACCACTTTTGCCAATAGTCGCATGGCAAAAATGTTGGGCTATACCGTAGAAGAAATGGTGGGGCGATCGCTATTTGAATTCATCGATCCGGAATCTCAAGGACTTGCTCAAACTTATACAGAACGTCGCTGCCAAGGGATTCACGAACGATACAATTTCAAATTTCGCCGTCAAGATGGTTCGGAACTATGGGCAATTGTATCAGCTACGCCAATGTTTGATGACCAAGGTCAATTAGTCAGTATCTTAAGGATGATTACTGATATTAGCGATGTCTACGAAGAGCTGCGCTTACGCAAACAAACTGAGGAAGCGTTACGAGAATCAGAGCGTCAATTAAGAGCTTATAACAACCAGCTTAAACAAACCTTACACCAACTCCAAACCACTCAAACCCAACTCATTCAAAACGAAAAAATGGCGAGTTTAGGTCAGATGGTAGCTGGGATTGCTCATGAAATTAACAACCCCGTCAGTTTTATCGCTGGAAATGTTACTTACGCTAGTGAATATGCGACTGATCTGTTAAATCTACTCCAACTCTACGCGAAACACTATCCAGAACCTGCGCTAGAAATTCAGGATGAAATTGAGTCACTTGAGTTAGAGTTTGTGGCTACAGACTTTCCTAAACTTCTGAACTCAATGAAAGAAGGAGCGAACCGCATCCGCCAAATTGTCCTCTCCTTACGCAACTTTTCCCGCCTCGATGAAGCGGAAATCAAAGAAGTCAATATTCATGAAGGGATTGATAGCACCCTACTTTTATTACAGCATCGGCTTAAAGGAGAATCCGGGAATTCTGAGATTCAAATCTTCAAAGACTACGGTAAACTTCCCTTAGTTGAATGTTATGCAGGTCAGCTCAATCAAGTATTTATCAATCTCCTAAATAATGCAATTGAAGCCCTAGAATCTCAACCTGAACCACGAGTAATTAGGATTCATACCTCAGTTAAGAATGGCAAAGAATCTTCTTCTACTCCCTCTATTATTATTCGGATTAGCGATAATGGCTGTGGTATTCCTGAAAACATCCAAAAACTGATTTTTGACCCCTTCTTTACTACTAAACCTATTGGTACAGCCACAGGTTTAGGGTTGTCTATTTCTCACTCCATTGTTGTTGATAAACATGGGGGTAAATTGACTTGTAATTCTACTCCGAGTCAAGGTGCAGAGTTTGTGATTGAGTTACCTGTTCGGCAAAGTTAGTCAAAGCTGACGGAAATAGTTGAATTTATACCGCAATTAGCAGCCGCTCCCGTAGTTCTGCAATAGTCCAGGCATTTTCAGCTAGTTGGAGCAATACTTCTAGCAAAGATGGATGAATTGTAACGGTGAACTGCTTTTGATTTAGCCAGTCAAGTGACTTGATCACCGCCGCCATATCACCCTTCTTATAAACTGGGTGAAGATGTTCATCAAAAAATTGCATCGCGTCGTCATTGTAAATCAGTACTTGATTTCCTAAAGAAAGTGGTCGATAGTTGTATATCCCACCTTTAGAAAAATGGTTTTTGTAGAAGAGAAGTACTTTTCTGAGAAGATAGGGCTTCAGGCTTTTGAGAGGGTTTTGCTTGCCATCAGACATATTTTTATAACCCTGTAGCTGTAGCAATTGTGCAAAAGTATATAGTTTTCCCTTGCGTCCACTTGAATCAGCCGTTAACTCTGGAACAACAACTTTTTCGCGTTCCAAAGAACGTATCTGATTTATAGTTAAATTTGTTAACTGGCAGACTTGAGATCGAGCCAAAATCAAGGTTGTGTTGAAAGTTACTTGGCGACCATCTGGAAACGTCAGAGATATGCGGTGATGGCTCGGCGTTTTGTCCGGAGGGACTTCCACCTGTTGTGTAACTTGAACAGGAACTGAGATCTGACAGGTATTTTCCCCCTTAGCCGTCATTTGAGCAGCCAGAAGATCATTTTGCTGATCAACCCAAGCATCTCCCGTTTGGAACGTAACCATTGCACCATTAGGGATTTGGTAGATCGCATTAGGATCATTGATTGAGGAATTAATGTGAGCGAAGAAGGCATCAAGGTTAGCAGATCCCAAACGACTCCGTTCGCTATCGGTTAAGTTCAGCTTCATAGCGTTGCCTCTCTTGCTCCCAACGTTCTCTGATTAGCTGCTGTGCTTCTATCATATTCCGTTTATCATCTCCGTAATCGAAAAGCCACTCCTTGCGCTTGCTGCCATCCGGTGAAAGAATATCTAAGTGAGGACGCTCATGAAAGTCGTCAGCTCTGAACACTGCCATCCACTCATCATTCTCACCGAATCTACACTCCAACTGAAAGGTATAGGTAGGGCGCGAGCTAGGGCGAGTCTTCACTCGTACACGTAAGCGATCTCGATCTGTCAGCAGAGCTAAGTATTCGACATCAAAGTCTTGTTGTTGAGCATCCTTGGGCATAAGTTATATCAATTCCGGTTGCACCTGAATCAAAGATTGATATCCTTATAAGGTTGAGAATGATTGCAGCCATTGGATTTCCTCGGAAGCGATTTTTTTTGCCGACTAAAGGAGGGCATAAGAGGGAAAGGTTAAAGGGAAAAGGAAAACACAAAGATTCTTTCCCTATTATCCTTTGACCTTTCTCCAACTCAAGAACCAGTGTAGGGTGCTTATCCGAGCAATATTGTCTTCACTCCCCACTCCATCAAGCCGATTTAATCTGAGCTTGTTCTTCAGGTAAGGTAAGAATTTCCACACCATCAGAAGTAACAACTACGGTATGCTCAAATTGGGCAGAAAGCTTGCGATCTTTCGTCAGAGCAGTCCACTTATCAGCAAGAACCTCAACTTCCCACGTACCTACGTTAATCATCGGCTCAATGGTAAATACCATACCAGGGCGTAAGCGTTTTCCTTTACCCCTAGTGCCATAATGAGGAATCTGAGGAGCCGTATGGAAGATGCGGTTAACACCATGTCCCACAAAGTCTCTGACTACAGAAAAACCATGGCTTTCTGCGTATTCCTGAATCGCTGCTCCAATGTCTCCAATACGTCCCCCCGGCTTGACAGCAGCAATACCTCGCATCATACATTCATAAGTCACTTCGACCAGCTTTTTAGCCGTTGGTGAGGGTGTACCGACAAAGAACGTTTTGGAGGTATCGCCGTGATAGCCATCAACAATTGGGGTTACGTCAATATTGATGATGTCCCCATCTTTGAGAATCTGCTTGGCGTTGGGGATACCGTGACATACCACTTCATTAACACTGGTACAGATAGATTTGGGGAAGTCGTGGTAGCCAAGAGGAGCGCTTTTAGCCCCATGTTCCTGAGTCCAGCGTTCGGCTTCATCATTGAGTTCCAGGGTACTCACTCCCGGTTTAACCATCGGTTCGAGATGATCTAAGAGTTTTGCAGCTAAACGTCCAGCTTGACGCATCTTGGCTATTTCTCTGCTGGATAGGAGAATAATTGTTTCAGGTGGCATCCGTTTTTATGTTCTTGATTTCCCTAAAGGTGTGAGGAGTATTGATCTCATGTATTCACTTTAATCAACAATCCTCCTAAAAGGGGCATACTAACCCTAAGCTGCCTGTAGTTTGACATTGCCTGTTTAAAAACGTGACAGCTTAAGGCGCAATCCGGATTGGTTAAGGAGGAAAGGGCAAAGAGCAAAGAAAAAGATCAACAACCTTTCCCCATTATCCTTTCACTATTTCCTGATTCGAGCCATATTGGCTTAACGCGAGTGAAATTCAACGACATTTTGCCGAATTACAACATCGTAGTTACTGAAGAAGTCTTGACCAAGCAGTCCCAAATCTAGATCGGAACCACCAATTGCCAGTTGAAAATCCGGTTTGACGGCTCCTCCAACAGCAATAGACTTGACTTTAGCAACAGCAAACTTAACATCTTTTTCACTAGCCGTATTGGCTGTTATTTCACCCTCTGACACAACACCAAGTTTCTGAGCCATTGCTTGGGTAATGACTGTACCGCTAGCGCCTGTATCGACGATCATTTCAAATGTTTGTTCACCATTGAAGGTAACGTCAATAACTGGCGTTTTACCAACACGGCGTTTAATGGGAGCTTTAAATACGGTTGCTTTAGTAGAATCGGATTCGGATTCGGTTCCGGATTTCAGCGTATTGTTGCTGTCAATTAAGGCGGAATTCCCGGGTTGGTTGACGGTTCCGGTTGCTATGGTAATTTGTGCATCGGAAGGAGGACGGAATCGGGCGGCTTGTTGTTTAGCGGTGTTCAAACGGCTTTGATATTCGCCTATTTTAGATTGGGCACTCGCGTAATTAGGGTTAGAAGAGGGTATTACTTTTAATAAATTAATGGCTTCTTGCCAGCGAGCGATCGCCAATTGCCAATCATCGGCAGATTGGGCAGACTGAGCAATTAAAGTCGCACCCTCAGCCGCATCAAGTGCTTGTTGATAAGCTTCCTGTGGGTTAATTTTCGGTTGGCTACGTGGTGTTGGAGTGACTTCGGGATTAACTGAGGGTTGAGCGGTTGGACTAGGAGTTGAAGAGACAGCAATTGGCTTTGAAGATTCATTAGGTTGCCATAAAGCCGTCATCTGGCTACAGCCTGAATTGATCAACGCTAGAGCGCTTGAAAGGACTACGATGAAGGTACGATGGGAAGAAGGCATGGGCATAAATTGCTCATGAACTATCTATAGCTGACACACTATAACTGTACACATACCAGACCAAAAAAAATAGGTTACTACAAGTCGAGAATTGTCAAGATCAATTTTGTCACACCTCTCTAATTCGCAACTGATCTTGCATAATACCTACCAATCTGTGATTCTATACTCTTAATAAGACTCTAGCAATTTGCACTCATCGATTCATCATTCTAGGGATACAGATAATTCCTGTGTTATTAGGGTGTGATTAGCTAGAACGTGTAAAACAGATTTCCTCATAGCTCCACTGTCCCAGGCTGATGAAGTCGGGGATTTTTTTTGAAGGTTGTGTATCTGCTTTGATCTCACATTCGGCGGATATTTAGGTAAATTGAATAATCAAAAAATAATCCTAAACCCCGACTTCATCAGCCTGGGAC
>DNGI01000028.1:0-275 GCA_003486645.1 Cyanobacteria bacterium UBA11370
AAAACTCAAAATTCAAAACTCAACTCACAATGATTATGAAAATTACTAAGCGACTTTGGCAAACTTCCCCTCTATTTTTATCCCTAATTGGCGGTATCTTAATGGGATTAACGCCTTCACCTGTAGAAGCTTGGCCTTTAGCGTGGATTGGATTAGTTCCCCTCTGGTTTTTAATAGTTAGCAATCCGCTGAAAAACGGCGAAAGTACGCCGGGTAAATTAGGAAATACTTCCCAAGTTTCAAGCAATCTCCCCCAAATTTCCCCCACTCCCCAC
>DNGI01000028.1:504-9752 GCA_003486645.1 Cyanobacteria bacterium UBA11370
TCCCCACTCCCCACTCCCCAAAAAACGGCGAGGAATCAAAGCCTTCAACAATCAGCTTTATATGGTCTAATTTGGGGTATTGGTTATCATGGTTTAGCCCTGTTTTGGATTACTGGAATTCATCCGATGGATTGGATGGGAGTTCCGTGGCTAGCTAGTATGGCGATCGCTCTTTTCTGCTGGATATTTATCACTCTCTGGGGAGCCATTTTCGTTGCTATTTGGTCAGCCGTAATCACTGTATTGAATAATTCAAAATTCAAACTCCCCTACGGGAACGCCAAGGGCGTACAAAATTCAAAATTCAAAACTCTAACTCGCGTATTAATGGGTACAGCGTTATGGTGTGGCTTAGAAACACTTTGGAGTGTTAGTCCCTTATGGTGGTCTTCGCTATCTTATACTCAAAGTCCCCATAACTTGGTGATTTTACACCTCGGTCAACTCTCTGGACCTTTAGCTGTCACCGCCGCAATTGTTGCCGTGAATGGATTGATTGCTGAAGCTTTAGTTAGGTATTTACACAATCAAAATTCAAGTTTCACTATACCCAAAACCCCACACCCCACACCCAATCATTACACCGGAATTTCAACTTACCTAAGTTTAGCACTTGGGTTATTTATTACCCTACACCTGATGGGTTTTGCACTCTACAGCCGTCCTTTAATTCAACTAACAGAAGCGGCAATAAATGTTGGAATTATTCAGGGTAATATTCCCAATCGTATTAAACTTTATCCCGAAGGTTGGCGTAGGGCAATTGAAGGTTATACCAGAGGTTATCAAACGTTAGCAGATCAAGGAGTTGAGGCAGTACTTACGCCAGAAACAGCCTTACCTTTCTTATGGGATGAACAGGTTCGCCTTCAAAGTTCATTCTATGCAGCGATTTTAAATAAGGGTATTCTTGCTTGGGTGGGAGCGTTTGGAGAAGAAGAACAAGCCTTTACGAATAGCCTGTTTACAATCACAGGTGAAGGTAAGACATTTAGCCGTTATGATAAGGTTAAATTAGTACCGTTGGGAGAATATATTCCGTTTAAAAATGTTGTTGGCGGGTTAGTTAACCGACTTTCTCCCTTAGATATTGACTTACAACCCGGTAAAAATAACCAAATTTTTGAAACGCCATTTGGTAAGGCAATTGTGGGAATTTGTTATGAATCAGCATTCCCCAATCATTTCCGCCGTCAAGCAAAAGCTGGGGGTCAATTTATTCTTACAGCATCTAATAATGCCCATTATAGTGAAACAATGCCAGCCCAACACCATGCTCAAGATGTGATGCGGGCGATAGAGAGCGATCGCTGGGCGGTGCGAGCTACAAATACAGGATATTCTGGTATTGTAGATCCTCACGGTAAAACTCGATGGTTATCGGGGATTAATACGTATGAAATTCATAAAGATATCATTTATCGGCGACAAACACAGACGCTTTATGTCCGTTGGGGAGATTGGTTAACGCCTTTGTTATTGGTTGTTGGTTGTTTGTTGTTAGTTGTTTGTTAGGAGGCTGAACTTTTGAGGTTTTTTATTAAAATAACAATAAAATCTAACATATCATAGCTACCCACAGGGAATGTATCATGGTTCAAGCCCTAAGAAAACCAATCACTTTTGAAGAGTTTATAGCCTGGTATCCAAATACAGGAGTACGCTACGAACTGCATGATGGGGTCATTGTCGAAATGCCAAAACCTACCGGGAAACATTCAGATGTAACGGGTTTTCTGATAGAGGAATTAGTTCTAACTATCATTCAGGTAGGGAAACGAGGAATTTGGACAATTCCTAGAGAATCGATTGTCAAGCCTAGCGACGAAAAATCTGGCTACGAACCAGATATCATCGTTTTAAATCAAGAATTTATAATTACTGAGCCACGCTGGGAGAGTGAATCAATTATTGAAAATGCCCAGTCGGTCAAATTAATTATTGAAGTGGTTAGCAGTAATTGGCGTGATGATTATTACAAAAAACGTGCTGATTATGAAGAAATGGGCATTCCCGAATATTGGATTGTTGACTATGCGGCTTTGGGAGGACGGACTTTTATTGGCAATCCTAAAGAACCGACTCTATCCGTTTACCAATTAATTGATGGCGAATATCAAGTTACTCAGTTTAAAGGTAATAACCAGATAGTATTACCCACTTTTCCAGAGTTTAATGTGACTGCTGAACAGATTTTTCGGGCGGGCAAATGCAGTAGGGAATAGGAACAGATGGCTAACTGCTGTCATTGGTTTTGCTCATTAAAAGTCTCAGCCATTGCCATTTCTGCTCTCAATTCATCTCCAGACTCGACAAAATAAGGAATCTCATATCTTGCTAGCCGTTGCACGAATTGCCACTTTGAGATTCCTAACAGTTCTGCTCCTTTACCTGCTGAAATACGCCTTTGGCGAAATAACTCTAAAGCCACAAGTTCTAGAAGGCAAGGCATTAACTCCGATTCTGGAATATCCAGTGCGCCTAGTAAATCTCTAGGTAGTTCCAAGCTAACAGTCAGCTTATTCATTATTTAAAAAAAGGGATCACCAACCTTAGTATTATAGAAATATTATAGATATTTTTACTCATTCATCACTCAGGTTAACGGTGTCTATGTTTAATATCAGAGGACTGATAACCATACAGTTCAGTTTAAGTGGGAGCGCTCTTATATAGCGAGACAAACAACCAACAACCAACAACCAACAACCAACAACTAAACTTATAGCCAATTTCCAACTAACACAAAGGGTGCCCAATAATAGGGATGTTTTTCGTATTTCGGATTCTGCAAAATCGATAACTGAGCCTGACGTAGGGCTTGAGCTTTTGTAATTGAACTACTCGTTAATTCCTTATAGAATTGACCCATGAGTGTTGCCGTTGCTTCATCGCTAACTGACCATAATGTAGCCAACGTACTACGTGCCCCAGCACGTACCGCTACCCCAGCAATTCCTAATGCGGCTCGTTTATCTCCTTTCGCCGTTTCGCAAGCACTTAATACGAGTAATTCAATGGGTTGTGAACGACTGAGATCGCTCGTTTGTAATAAGTTATTTAATTCATTAACATCAATGCGATCGTCCCACGTTAGAATGAATGTCCCTTCCGCATTTGAACTGAATTGACCGTGAGTTGCTAAGTGAACCACAGGGAACGAAACACTACTGAGCGCATTTTGAATATTAGCCTTAGTAAAGTCTTGATTGAATAAAACTTTCGTCGATACAAGAGACTCAATTTCTTTGATTTCAATCTCTACATTAGGGAGAGGAGGAAACTCCTGACGGGCATCTGAAAGCCCAGCCGTTAAAACTTGTAGCTTACGTTCACCTAGCGGTTTAGGATCTAACAATTCTAGTCCTGGCGCTACAGAAATAGCATACTTTTGAATTAAAAACTGTTCGCCATCATAGAGAGCAGCCATGGGAATATTCCGCAGAGAACCATCCAAAACAAACACTAATGTTTCCACATTAGTTGCCGATAAATCTCTCTCAACGGGTCGAATTAACCAATTATAAACTTGCTGGGAAATGTCTAAATAGCTCGAACTAATACGTCGGGTTAAATTTTGGCGTAACTTCGCTAAATCGCTCTCAATTTGGTCTTGAGTTAGGGCAGTGCTGTAGTGACGTAAGGGTTGTTGGGGTAAGCTGACGATAACTTCAAGACGATCCGGTAAAATAATCGGATAAATCACAGCAGCTTTGCGGTCAACTGTATCAATTTCTACGCTAGTCGCATTCAAACATGCCGCTCTAAAAAAGTTATCCAATTCCGCCAACTGCAACGATTCAATTACCTTACGAGCGCGTTCAAGTTGTTCGGGAGGGGTTTCGGTGTTATTATCTTGTAGGAGTAAACTCACAAATTCTCGATAAACGGGTTCCACGGCTTCCCGAAAGGAAAACTGTACTTCTGAGTTAATCGCAACCAGATCACTACGCAGAGATTGCAGGGTGTTGATGGCTTCCCCATAAGCGGCGATCGCACCGTTTGAGTCGTTTTGTACTTTCAGCAGTCGTCCGAGTTGCCATTGCCAGCGATAGGATATGTCAGAGGCATTAATGGCTTGGGAGAGAATTAAGGCTTGTTGGGTTAAATCTTCAGCATCTGTCCATTGTTGAGTTTCTTCATAGAGTCCACCCAGACTACCAAGCGCCAGAGATAGCGATCGCCGATCTCCTAATGTTTTTGCTTGTTGTACGGCTTTAGCTAAAATCTGAGCAACGTCCTTTGTAATTTTGCCTTTGTCCATGGTGTTTGGCGTGTCACCAAGAGTCGATGACAATTTCATCAAACTCATGCCAAAGTTAATCTGGGCGTAGACAGCCGTCTGAGATGGGGGTAAATTAGATAGTTCCGATTGAATTTGGGGTAATAAGGTTTGAGCATCCGAAGCGCGTTTCCCTTCAATCAACACACTTAATTGATTCAATCGGGCTTGCAATTGGGTTGTTTTGGAGGTCGATTGAGCGGCTGCTTGTTGGTAGTAGGTTAATGCCGTATCATTATCCTGTTGAGCGTGGGCAGTATTTCCTAAACTTAAGAGAATTGTGCCTAGATCGTATGGCAATGCTAATTGTTCTGCCACCGCCAAACTCTCTTTCAAGATTCGTTCCGATTCTTTGAAATCACCCACTAAACGCAGGACATTACCCAAGCTGAGTAACCCTGTACTTTTAAGTTCCAAGTCTGGCTGTTGGGCAAGAGTTTGTTCCACCCCCGCTAAGGTTTGCCGCGCCCGCAGGTAAAATCCTAATGCTTGCTGGGCTTGGGCTTGGTTAATTAGGCACCCGATCTGACCTTCTTGATCCCCTACTTTACTATAAGTTGCTGCTGCTTGTTGCCAAGTTGTTAAGGCTTGTTCGGCTTGACCTTGAGCTAATTCCAAACTACCTTTAGTATTTAGGGCTTGGGCAAGAATTGGTAACTGACTTGAACTGTTATTTTGATGTGCTTCAGTTTGCAACAGGTCGAGGCTGTTGGTAATCGCTTGAGTCGCTTGGGATAACTCTCCAAGTTGCTGATAGGCTAAGGATAGATAGCTTAGAGCTACAGCCTGGTTGAGTTTGTTGCCTTGAGATTGATAGGATTGGGCTGCCTGTTGCCAAACTGTTGCAGCTTGAGAAAATTGCCCCGTTTGGTAGAATTCTCGTCCTTGCTGGAGTAATTGGGACGCATCCGTAGCCGTTAAGAGAGTAGAGTTGAGTGCTGGTGACGCTGCAATCGTTAACGAAGGTAAGGTTGCTAGAGACGGTTTCAGTCCAATCAATAGTGCCAGACTGACTCCCAGGAACCAATGTCCCAGCCAGGTTAGACGCTTAGGGAAAAATACAACCCGTTTTCTTGCCATATTTTTCCTTTCCAAACTCCTTTGCCAACGTGGGTGAGGCAATTTATGTCGTGCGATCGCTGATTTTTTAGGTCAGCCTGGGAGGAGATAGGAGGGTTTGGGATGTAGAGTGTTGCAAAACCATTCCTTACCTCCGATACTCTTCCCCTATCATATTATAAGGAGCATATCTAAAAACCCCGTGTCTTTAGACCGGATAGGACGTACTGTAACACAAGCAGAGGCAGAAGTTAATCATTTAAAAATCTAAAAACTGATTGGTAGATCATTAAACTGCGAATTTCTGAGAACGTTTTATGATTTTTCCTCCCTGGTAAGCTTCTAGAACCCAATCCAACTCGAAATTCGCCTTACAACTAAGGCGGAGTATTTGTTCGTGGATTCCCCCTCCCATCGCACGCCGCTGTCAAGATGTGGCGCTGGTGATCAAGTTTTGAGGACGGGAGAATTTCACGATGTCATTAGATAATAAAAACAGAATGACCAGGACTGTGATTGTATTAACGATTATCTTCCTGGCGATTGAAGTATTGGATGAGCTGGTGGATGGAGTGCAGGGTGCAGCTTATCCGTTGATTCGGAATGATTTGCATCTTTCCTATCTGCAAGTGGGACTGTTACTGACGGTTCCCAATACGATTAGTAGTCTGATCGAGCCGATTGTGGGCATTTTAGGGGATCTTGGTCAGCGACGGCAATTGATTTTGAGCGGAGGGGTTGGGTTTGCGATCGCATTACTCCTGATTTCCCTAAGTGATCACTTTTTTGGGTTATTAGCGGCACAAGTGCTGTTTTATCCCGCCTCCGGTTGCTTTGTCAATCTTTCTCAGGCAACACTGATGGATATCGAACCAACACGCCATGAGCAAAATATGGCACGTTGGGCTTTGGCGGGTTCGGTTGGCAATGTGATTGGACCAGTGACTTTAGCGGCTGCCATAGCATTAAATCAAAGTTGGCGGAGTGTGTTTCTAGTATTAGCCGTACTGACGGTATTCCTAGTAACAATATTCTTCAAGTATCCGCTGACAACTTTAACCCCATCCTCTCACATTGACCCGCCAATACAGAGTTTTAACCAGGGTATCCATCAGGCTATCAACGCCTTAAAACGACCCAGCGTGCTACGTTGGTTAACATTATTGCAATTTTCGGATTTAATGTTGGATGTGCTGCGTGGTTTTTTAGCACTGTATTTTGTGGATATTGTGGGTACAAATAGTACGCAGGCGAGTTGGGCTATCACGGTTTGGTTAGGGTTTGGTTTAGTAGGAGATTTTCTGCTCATCCCTTTACTTGAACGAGTGCAAGGGCTTGCTTATTTGAGGTTTAGTGCCATCATTATTTTGTGTCTTTACCCAACGTTTTTGGTGATATCTAATATCACTATCAAGTTGGTTATTCTGGGCTTACTGGGGTTCTTGAATGCAGGTTGGTACTCAATCCTTCAGGGGCGATTGTACACAGCGATGCCAGGGCAGAGTGGTACAGTGATGACACTCAACAACCTGGCAGGTTTAGTGGGGGGTTTGATACCGCTGGCGCTGGGTTGGGTGGCTACTCAGTATGGTTTGCAATCGACGATGTGGCTGTTACTTGCAGCACCTATCGCCTTACTCATTGGGCTTTTTACAGATGGCTGAAATGAAATTCTATCGATTCAACAGGTATTTCAGCTACATGAGTGTGAGAGGGCACATATCGATGCGTCCCTACAGGTAGTGGTTGAAAGCCAATATTTGCCTAAGTTCTGATACCAAGTTGCGTTCATAGGTAGTACTTTCTTTCCCCCTTGTCCCCCTTGTCTCTCCTATCTACTAATATGAGCTGCAACTTGGTATGACTCCCTCTCCCACTCCCATTTTCAAGACAAATCTCAGTGAGCAGAATTATTTCTCTTTCGTCTTAGCAGCCAACCCAATCCCAACATAGATCCTAACCCCACAACTGCACTGGGTTCGGGTACGGGTACAGCTTCAACTTTAGTGATTTTCGCATTGGTGACTTCGATTTGATCAAATGGCTGCGGGCAGACTTCCGAAGTGGTTGAACCTTCGGGGAAGAATTCTTCAAAAAGCTCGAATGTCGCACTAACTAGATTACCCATCGGAGCTACAGAAGGAGCAACGTTGGGATTAGCTAGTGTATCATCAAAGGCTAACCGAAGATTCACCCACGCTGGGTAGTCACTATTGCCAGAGCAAGAGTTGGATGTTTCAGTTAATGAAGATGAGGAGGAAGCTGTGAGTCGATTAGTCGATGATGTTCCTACCCGACGATTTACTCGTGCTGGTTTGACTCTAACAATATAGCTACCCAATTCAATAAACCCTTCACTCACATCATCCAACACAATATCGGCAAGGGGTTCATTGAACTCATCAAATACGGTTAGGTTGAAATCATCTAATCGATATAAACCTTTCCCAAAATTCGCGTTTAAGTCTTCAGCGTCAGATAAAAAGGAATAAGAACCCTTCAACGTCGCATTATTCCATCCCGTAAACTTGCCGAATAAACTCTCACCAAGGCTTGCCTCAACGTTAAATTCTAATATTTCTGCTGGTGTGGGTTCCTGAACATTTAATAACCAGTTTTGGATATCATGTCTGTTAGTACTTAACCCAGTAGCAGCCGTAAAACCAATATTTGCTTGTGAGCCTACGGTATTGAAAAGATCGACAGTGGTTGATAGTAAGGATGTGGCAGGTTTGAAGGTTGAAGTGCCCAGAAAAACTTCTAGCAAGTCAGTTGTACCATCGTAATCAATCCAAGCATTGATCGGATCGCCACCGTTAAGGTCTATGTTAGGTATTGCCGTTACTGACGAGACTACTGAGCCATTCTGATCGACACCGATATGATTGGCTCGTAAAATACCAGGACCTGCATCAGTAAGACCATTTCTGATCGTATCAAACTCGATCGCCAAGCTCGGTGAAATTCCTTGATACCCTAAGCCGCCTCCAGCGTTCCCAAGAGCATTTGCGCCTCGTGGATCATTCTGCAACACAAAGGTAAAACCATCGCCGCCAAATGTACCCAGACCACCACTCAGATTAAACTGAAAGTTTGTCTGAAAGGATGTATCAGCGCCAATGGTGAATGGATTGGTCAAAAATGCGCTACCTTTCTGATGAAATCCTGCTGATGTTAGGCGTAGAACATTACCTGCTTGTCTTGCACCCCCATTGAGGGTTAGGTTTGATAGATCAGAAAAATCGGAGAAACTAATAGATTGAGCATGGGCGGGATTGGCGGTGATTGCAACGCATCCTAGCAGGGTACTAGCTGTTGTGACTGCTAATTTTGTTAAAATTTTGTTTGCCATGATATATCTCCTTGAACAAAATAGTCTTTTGATTTAATTTGTTTTGATTGATGGGATTGAAGAGTCACCTTTTGCTTGCATACCCTGGTTTGCCAAATAGCGATCGCTCCACCACTTAGGTGATAGTCTTTGGCTGTATTTCAATAGGATTAATCTTTTTTATTGCTGTCTAGTCGCCGCTCATTGCTTCTGCTTAAAAAGTCTAGATGCCAAAACTTATGGGGCGAATTCAAGATGACTTAGGAGTAGATGCTATCGCCAGACTTTGTTGTGTTTTCGTCTTCTACTGTTGTACTCTTGATTGTTCTTTGGAAGCAAGATATTTTAGGGGAATTTACTGAAAAAATACAATAACAGTATTCTTTTTGAAGATGAGATAAAATTTTATGAGAAGACAGGAAATCTATCTCCAACTCGTGAAGCTTCGTGATTAGGATTTACCTAATTAAATTCTTTTAAAAAAGGATTACCAATGATCCGTGAGATCCTCGACTTCTTCAAGAAATCGGGGATCTAATACCAAATCCGAATCATATACCCCCTTTAATCGCCGTT
>DNGI01000343.1:0-34432 GCA_003486645.1 Cyanobacteria bacterium UBA11370
CGTTGGTGGTGGAACTATGCTCTCAACAAGTCAATTGAAACTTACAAAGAGACAGGAAAAAGCCTAGGACAATCAGCATTAAATGCTTTTCTTCCACAACTCAAAAAGACCGAAGAAACTCAATGGTTGTCAGAATGCTACAGCCAAGTTTTGCAAGCTGTTACTCTCAACTTGACAACAGCTTACAAAAACTTCTTCGCCGGACGTGCGAGGTTTCCTCGATTCAAGTCAAAGCACGGGAAACAGTCTATCCAGTATCCTCAAAGCGTCAAAGTAATAGGCAATACTCTGAAGCTACCAGGTAAGGTAGGAGTAGTAAAAGCCAAAATCCATAGAGCGATTGTTGGAACGATTAAGACCGTTACCGTAAGTCTTGAGCCATCAGGTAAGTACTTTGCGTCTATTCTGACTGAAATTGATAGCGCAGCGTTAGCGACGTTAGGAGCGTCGGGCGATAATCCAGAGATTTCAACTGAGGGTAAAGTCATCGGAATTGACCTAGGGCTAACTCATTTTGCTATTACCAGCGATGGGACTGGCAAGATATCAAAATATGACAATCCTAGGCATTTTGCTAAACATGAGAAAAACCTAAAACGGAAACAGCAAAAGCTATCCAAAAAACAAAAAGGGAGTAAGTCAAGAAACAAATATAAAAAACTGGTAGCTAGAGTGTATGGACGTGCAAGCAATTCACGCCAAGACTTTCTGCATAAGCTTTCACGAAAGATCGTCAACGAAAACCAAGTTGTCGTAGTAGAGAGTCTTCATGTCAAGGGCATGGTATGCAATCACAATCTAGCTAAGGCAATATCTGATACTGGATGGGGAACTTTTACCAACTTTTTAGCCTACAAATTAGAGAAGAAAGGCGGTAAGTTGGTAGAGATTGATAGATGGTTTCCCAGTTCCAAGCTTTGCTCTAGCTGTTATCATCAAGTCGATAAGTTGCCGCTTGATATCAGAGAATGGGTTTGTCCCAATTGCGGTACTCACCACGACAGAGACGGCAATGCTGCAACAAATATTAGAGCAGAGGGTATCAGAATGCTACAGGTGGATGGAACGTCCATCTCTGCTAACGGAGGGGAAGTAAGATCAAAAGTTGGAAGCAAGTCCGTCTTGAGGCATTCCCCTATGATGTTAGAAGCCCACACTATAATCGCTTCGATTTAGTGTGGGTAGTTCACGAATAAGTGCAGCAATTGATGACTTCAACTCTTAAAAATAAAATTCAGCAGTTTTATGATGCGTCTTCGGGTCTATGGGAACAGATTTGGGGCGAACATATGCACCACGGTTACTATGGACCAACTGGCAAGGAGAAAAAAAACCGCCGTCAGGCGCAAATTGACTTAATTGAAGAACTCTTGAATTGGGCTGAGGTGAGACAAGCCTCGCACATTCTAGATGTTGGCTGTGGTATTGGTGGCAGTTCCCTTTACCTAGCACAAAAATTTGATGCCAATAGTATTGGTATTACACTAAGTCCGGTACAAGCGTCAAGAGGGACTGAACGCGCCCAAGATGCTGGCTTGGTTACCCAAGTTCAGTTCCGGGTTGCTGACGCAATGGAGATGCCATTTGCTGATAATAGTTTTGATTTAGTTTGGTCAATGGAAAGTGGCGAACATATGCCGGATAAGCAGAAGTTTTTAACAGAATGCTATCGGGTTCTTAAGCCAGGAGGAACGTTTTTGATGGCAACCTGGTGTCATCGCCCGATCACAAAAGCGACGGGACAATTAACGGAAGATGAACTACACCATCTCGCCGAAATTTATCGCGTCTATTGTTTACCTTATGTGATTTCATTACCTGATTATGAAGCGATCGCTCATCATTTATCCTTCCATAACATTCGCACTGCCGATTGGTCGGATGCGGTTGCACCGTTTTGGGATAGTGTGATTGATTCAGCCTTTGAACCTAAAGCGATTATCGGATTATTTGGAAGTAGTTGGGATACGATTCAAGCGGCATTATCTTTAGGATTAATGAGTCGAGGATATCGACGGGGTTTAATTCGTTTTGGGTTGCTTTCTGCTACTAAGTAGATCCCTTGCCCTATTATCGCCAATCCATACTGCCCTTTCTCAAGTAATCGGAACAATACGAGCTTTAACTTGAACTTTATTTAAAGTACGGACTAAGCGTTGAGCTTGATGTTTATATAACGGCGATCGCAATAGTCCCGGTAAATTGTGCATTAATGCTCTAGCCGTACTGAGGTTACAGCCAGAAATCCGAGCGATCGCATTTGCTCCTTCAAAAATTGCATCTTGAGTGAGGGCTTTTTCAACGACGACTCGCCACCGTTTTGGAATAATACTGGATAGTCCTTCTTCAATTCGTCGCAAACCCTTACTTGTAGCTAAAACGACCATGCGATCGCCAACACTCAGATAGATATCACCAGAAGGCATTACTTGGGAAAGTTCCTTTTGTTTCTGATATAAAATTGGCACGACTCCATAGCCATAAGCCACGTCTGCTAATAACAAATCGTGGAGGGTATCATCGGTTTCAATTGTGTATTCTGTTACTAAAATTGTCTGATTATTCAAACGAAATAAACTATTGATATTTTCACCAAATGCTGCTCCTGCAAACGCTTCGGCGGCTAAAGCATACGCACATAAAACTTGAGCATTGGGTAATAACTGGGCTAATTTGTTACTCAATCCTTCTTCAAAGGTGCGGATCACTAGGGTACCATTGGGATTAGCAGCATGAGCCATCAAACCCACTTCCAAATTCACCATTTCATCATCGGTCGCAACAACAACGCTTTTAGCGGTAGCCAGATTAGCGGCTTTCAATGCTTTAGTATATTCATCACTAATTATGGGTAATTCTGGTAAAATAGTTGGGTCAAGCTCTGTGGAAGTAATCCCGACTACGGGTTGTTTAAATTCTTGCAATCGAGCCGCTACTTGTTGACCTACTCGGTCTAATCCAATTAATACGATATGCTCGTGTTGGGGTACAGGCGGACGACGCTTTAAAAGTTCAAATTTTGCTGTTAATAGCGCCTCGGTTAGCAACGCATATAACACCCCGACAAATGCCGTACCTGCTAGGGTAAGTCCCAGACTGAATAGTTGCAACCACCCTGGTAAAGGTGTGGTTAGTGGTAACTGCCCGAATAAATCTCCGTAGCCTCCCAGTAACAGAATTGCTGTTGCAAAAAAGGCATCTTGTAGAGTGAGATTAGGATAATACCAATGAAATAGAAATGTGCCACATAATAACAGAATTAGCACCGTGATAGCGCAGATAAACGCGACGTGTCGAACTTGATGTTCATAGTTAGACTGCCAAAAAGCAGTAAATTTTTGCTTGAGATTTAATGAACCGATAGTTTGTATAATTTCTTGATAAAATTGTCGCCAATTTACTTTAATATTTCTAGTAACTTGTTTAGTCCGATAACTTAATTGTTGCGTCACCTCAATGTAAATTAGAGTATCTCCCCCCTGCAAGCGAGCGTCAGGTTCCCATTGATAAAACCCGACAGGTGCTTGAGTTGATTTGGAGGCATGACTGAGAATTTGACGGATTGAACTGTTGAGTTCATACACTAAGCGTCCGCAAAATCCATCTCCTAGTTTTACGTGATGTTTGATTACCCGCATTTGCTGTCCTTCTAAATTAAAAAACCCTAATGTTTCAGTTCCTAATGCAGCTAAAGCAAAGGCAGTAACGGGTAGTTCCGTGGGTTCAAAGGAAACAAAATTTCCCAGATGTTCACGCAAGAGTTCATTGAGATTTTCTTTAGCAGAACGGATTACTAATCGGGTTTGAGGATTCAATAACCGTGCAGCAAAAGCCGTTTCAACATTCACGCGATCGCTGCTGGTGACTAAAAGCACAGCCCGACATTGCCGAATTTTAGCTTGTTCTAAAAGACTTTCTTGGCGACAATCTCCAATGATTAATTCATCTAACAACGTGAGTAAATTGGGAATTTCCCACTGTCTGGGTGGAATTTCTTCAATGGCAATAATACTAACTCCAAACTCCTTAAGAGCAACAACACATTGTTGACCTAAACTCCCCAATCCACAAACTAAAAATTGATTGAGTTTTACTGGGGAATTATTCGGCGGCTGGGAGAACTTGGGAGGCTTTTGCATCTTGGCTGGATTTTGTCAAGAAAACTAGCCTGATTATAGGGGAGTTTCTGATTAAATTGTTTGGTAAGCTGTTCAGCATTCAAAGTTGCTATTAAGATTTGCAGAAAGGGTTCGATCTTTTAATCGGAAACGGCGTATCATCCAGTCTTTCATCGATCGCCTCTCCATAAGCGACAACAGCTTGCACTTCACTGTTACTAATCCGGCGCAGAAACATCTGCTGGATAGCATGGCTAGAAAAAACTAGGTTCTTACAGTCCACAATTTATTCTTTTTTCCCTTTGGTATTTTCATCACGCTGCTGTAGCTTTCAGCCAACTAGGATGTAGCATTTATTGCTTTTGCTGGATGCTGCCTTAAAACCTCTTTCAAATACATCCCCGTATAAGACCTATCATTTTCCGCCACTACTTCCGGTGTCCCAATGGCAATAACTTCTCCCCCTTTATCCCCACCTTCTGGCCCTAAATCAATCACCCAATCCGCACAGCGAATCACATCTAAATTATGTTCAATTACCAAAATTGAATTCCCCTTATCCACCAACCGCTGCAATACATTTAATAAATGATGCACATCATAAAACGATAAGCCCGTTGTCGGTTCATCAATTAAATAAAGCGTCTTTCCTGTCGCCCGTCGGGATAATTCTGTCGCTAACTTTACCCGCTGCGCTTCCCCACCGGATAAGGTTGGTGCAGGTTGTCCTAAATGAATGTAACCCAAGCCAACATCAATTAAAGTTTGCAATCTACTTGCCGCCCGTGGGATATTCTTAAATACTTCCAATGCTTCCTCAACCGTCATATTTAAAACATCGGCAATTGAATGTCCCTTATATTTCACTTGTAACGTTTCCCGGTTATATCGCGCCCCTTTACAAACCTCACATTCGACATAAACATCCGGCAGAAAATTCATCTCAATTACATTAACTCCCTGCCCACCACACGCTTCACACCGTCCACCTTTGACATTAAATGAAAATTGTCCCGCCTTATATCCTCTGGCTTTCGCTTCTATTGTTTGAGTAAATATCTCCCGAATCCCATCAAAGATTCCGGTATAAGTTGCCGGATTAGAACGAGGAGTTCTACCAATGGGAGATTGGTCAATCACAATGGCTTTATCAATCGCTTCTAATCCTTTCACTTTACCTAATTCTTTAGGAAAGGGAACTTTACGAGTGAGGTGATGTTGCAGGGCTGGATATAAAAGTTCATTCACTAACGTTGATTTGCCAGAACCCGAAACTCCAGTAATGCAAACCAACTTACCCAAGGGAATGTCTACATCAATATGTTTAAGATTATTCCGATGAGCATTTTTAATTAGGAGCGATCGCCCATTTCCAACTCGTCGTTCTCCAGGCGTTTCAATCACCCGTCGTCCCGATAAATATGCCCCCGTGAGCGAGTTATCGGTTTTTAAGATAGTTTCTAAATCCCCTTGGGCGACAATTTTCCCACCGTGAATTCCTGCTTTTGGCCCAATATCAATAATATGATCTGCTGCATGAATAGTTTCTTCATCATGCTCAACCACAATTAACGTATTTCCCAAATCTCGCAATTTCTTCAATGTGGCAAGTAACCGCCCATTATCCCGTTGGTGCAAGCCAATACTCGGTTCATCTAAAACATACAAAACACCCGTCAAACCCGACCCAATTTGGGTAGCTAATCGGATGCGTTGCGCTTCGCCACCCGAAAGAGTCATCGCTGCACGATCTAACGTTAGATAATCTAACCCCACATCTAATAAAAATTGCAACCGGGCTTTTATTTCTTTCAGGGCTAAGTCACCAATTTGGGCTTGTCGAGATGAAAGTTGCAATTCGTCTATCCGTTCTCGACATTCCCGAATCGAAACCTCCATTAAATCGGTCATTCGATATTGTCCCAACCGCACAGAAAGGGCTTCTGGTTTTAACCGCTTTCCTTTACAAACTTCACAGGGCTGATCAATTAAATAGGGTTCTAATTTCTGTTTATATAAATCTGAACTGCTTTCATCATATTGCCGTTGGAGAATCGGAATCACACCTCGGTAATGCCGATATTCATTCCGTTCATCCAGCCAAATGTTTTTATCTGTACCGTAGAGAATGGCTTGTTGTTGTTCAGCGGTTAATTTGTTCCAGATGGTCTGAATTTCAAACCCATAAACTTGTCCCAGTCCATACAGTAAGGATAAGTAATAGGAATTGTCTTTATCTGCCCAAGGCGCGATCGCACTATACAACGGTTGAGTTGGGTCAGGTACGACTAATTCTGGGGAAAATGTCCGCAAAGTTCCTAAACCGTGACAATTTGGACAAGCACCGTAGGGAGAGTTAAAGGAAAATAGTCTGGGGGATAATTCCTCCATGACTGCGCCATGTTCTGGACAAGCAAAGTTTTCTGAAAAGATTAGAGTGGCAACGGTGGCAGCGGTGGCAGCGGATTGGGTAACGGATGTAGCGGATGGGGCAGCGGATGGGGCAGCGGATGGGGTAGCGGATGGGGCAGCGGATTGGGTAACGGATGTAGCGGATGATTGATTGCTGGTTTGTCCTCTCTGAGATAATTCTGTAGCCGATATGTTATCCGTTACATCCGCTACAGAATCCGTTGCCAGGGTGATTATGGCAATTCCTCCGGAACGACGTAGGCAAGTGGCTAAGGAATCTGTTAGACGTTCCTGGATATCGGGCTTTTTGATTAAGCGGTCAACTACTACTTCTATATTATGGGTATAGTTTTTATCCAACTCAATGGAATCTGAGAGTTCTAAAACCTCGCCATCGACTCTCACTCTGACAAATCCTTCGGCGGCTAAACTGGAGAGTAGCTTCTTGTGAGTGCCTTTTTTACCCCGCACTACCGGGGCGAGGATATGGAACTTGGTGCGATCCGGGAGTTCGAGAATGCGATCGCACATTTCATCGATAGTTTGGGGGATAATGGAGCGGTCGCAAATCGGACAGTGGGGTTCGCCTGCCCGTCCAAATAATAATCGCAGGTAATCGTAAATTTCAGTAACGGTACCCACGGTGGAACGGGGGTTATTGGAGGTGGATTTTTGGTCGATGGAAATAGCGGGACTTAACCCTTCAATCGCATCCACATCGGGTTTATTGAGTTGTCCGAGGAATTGACGGGCGTAGGCGCTGAGGGATTCGACGTAGCGGCGCTGTCCTTCGGCGAAGATGGTATCGAAGGCGAGGGAGGATTTACCGGAACCGGAGACACCTGTGAAAACGATTAAGCGATCGCGCGGGAGTTCCAGGTCGATGTTTTTCAGGTTATGCTGTCTAGCGCCCCGAATGCGGATGGTGTTTTGGGTGTTGGGGGAAGGTGGGCGATCGGGTATCTCGGTAGGATCAGACATGAGGGCAGCACGTAATAGTCCTTAATGATCTTAGCGCTGCCTCTTCAACAGGTTGTTAGGCTGCGGTTATAGATATCCGAGCGATCAGAATTAGGGAAAGATATGGACAGGGAAACTCTCAGTTTAAGAACGAATCCAAAATTTATCAAAATTATTGAAAAATCGCTGAAAAGTCAAAAACAAGAAGGCAGAACCTTCTTAGAAGATATCCATTCAGTGGATAATTTTGCGGACACCAAAATTTTTATGGAGTAGAACAGATGTAGAAAGTTCATCCCGGAGCAAATCCTATGGATCCTATTACCATTGCTACAGTAGTACTAACCTTGATCGCAACCAAAGCAGTTGAAAAGGTTGGTGAAAAATTAGGCGAGAAGACCCTTGAAGAAGGCGTAAAACTATTCAATACGCTGCAAGAGAAAGCACCGGACACAGCACAGGCACTTAAGCAAGTAAAGGATTCTGAAGTGATTGATGCAGAGATCATTGAGGAAGTACGACAAGTCGCAGCCCGAGAACCAGAGGTACAAGCAGGTGTGAATGCTACAGCAGATGCAGTCCATCAAAAAGCTGGAGGAGTAACGAATCTGAGCAAATTAGCCGAGAAAATTGGTGTTCTGAATCAGGGTTTGATTCTCAACCAACAGAATACAATTCACCTTTGACCGAATTCGTCTGTATCGGGAACAGACAAAGTAAATCCCGCGAGTGCTATCCTACTCAACAATCTTCGTCCCAACACCAGTCAGTGGCAAGGGCGTGAGACTGAGCTAGCTGACTTAAAGCGCTGGCTTGATGATCCTGCTGTTCGACTAATAAGTATTACAGCACCTGGAGGCTATGGTAAGTCTACCTTGGCATCAAAGTTTTATGATGAAGTAACAGGATTTGATAACAAGTTTTGGGTTCAATTTGACCAACCCTACCGTTTTGGGCGGTGGGGACGTTGGGTGTTGAAGCAATTGAGACAGGAAGTTGACGAAAACTTACCAGATGAAAAGTTGATTATTGCTCTTGTCAACCGTTTGAGTCAAGGGTGCTATCTACTTTTATTAGATAATCTGGAAACAGTACTCAGCGATCAGGAATGCTGGAAACCTTATTCCAAATGTTTCCAGATATTATGTGATAGCAGTAGCGACAGTCGCTTGCTGATCACGAGTCGAGTCAAATTGGAGGGGTTTGAATGGTATTCTGAGAATCTTGATCTCAAGGGACTATCTATCTCTGCGGCAATTGATTTATTGAAAGCGATGTCTGTTCAAGGTACTAATGCAGATTTGCAGCAATTTGTGACTTTGACGGATGGGCATCCGTTATTGTTGAAGCTGGCGGTAGGCTGGCTAAGGCGAGAAAAGGGCAAAAGACCAAATGTGAGGTTCATTTTTGATCGGCAGGATTTGAATCTTCTAGAGGATATTGTGGGACATCATCGGTGTGACCCAGAAGCGGCGAGTGTTTCCAAAGTATTAGAGCAGTCAGTGATTCAGTTACCACCGTCGTTACAACGACTCTGGCAAGATTTGAGTGTCTATCGGCTTCCATTCGGATTGAGGCAAGCACAAGCAATACAGCCAGAGGCAACGCTAGAAAATTTGCGAGAGTTCGTTCGATGTACGCTGTTGCAGGAGCAGCCTACAGAAGATTCATGGGAATTCTCGTTTTTGCCATTGCTACAAACTTTTGCTCAACAGAGAGCTGTTGACCAATCAGAGGCACATCGGCGGGCGATCAATTTCTATGTTGAAACTGCCAAACCTAAACCTTGGCAAACGCTTGAAGATATTGCTGCATACTTGGAGATCTTCCATCATCACTATAAGCTTAGTGAATACAGAGCAGCCTTTAAGGTAATATACGGTTGCAATAAATTCTTATATACACGGAGTTATAATTTAACCAGAATTGAGCTTTATGAACCGCTGGTAGAGAAGTGGAAGAATAGTCTTGATCCAAAAGAAAGGGATGATATGGCAAGAGCTTTGACGTGCTTGGGCAATGCTAATCATGCTCTAGGAAAGTATAGAAGAGCTATTGAATGTCATCAACTTTGTCGAGATATATTTCGAGAAATTTACGATCAAGTGGGTGAGTCTGGCGCTCTCACTCATCTTGGTAATGCTTATCAAGCTACTGGTCAATTGGAACAAGCAATTCAGTCTTATCAGGAAGCTCTCACAATTGCTAGAAATATTGGCGATTCCTATGCACAAGCAAATGCCCTTGGAAATATGGGCAATGTGTATCAGGCTCTAAAGCAATACCTACAGGCTATTGACTGCCATCAACAATCTCTAGAAATGAAACAACAACTTGGTAAACAATATGAATATGACGCAGGATACTCTCTGGGCGGATTAGGAAATGCTTATCAAGCTCTGGGGCAGTATAAACAAGCAATCGAATACCATCAGAGGTGGTTAGAAATTGCTAGAGAAATCGGTGATCGTAGAGGTGAATCTTACTCCACAGGAGGACTTGCGAATGCCTTTCAAGCATCAGGACAGTATGAGCAGGCAATTAGATACAGAAAACAGGCTTTGCAACTGGCTATAGAAGTCGGCGATCTCCAAGGAAAAATCTATGCTTTGGTTGGTTTGGGCGATGCTTATCAATCTCTCGAAGCGTATCAACAGGCAATTGATTTTCTTCAGCAAGCTTTAGAAATTACTAGAGAAATTGAAGATCCCCTAGGGCAAGCTAATACCTGGTTGAAATTAGGAATGATATTTACCAAACTTCAGAGAATCAATGATGCCCTTGCTGCCTATACCCACGCTCATGTATTGTTTCAAACGATGGGTTTGCAAAAGGAAGAAAGAGAATGTGAAGAAGCCCTAGAAAAGATGCAAGCAGGATGACATAGCCTAATAAGCCATATTTTTAATTAGCCAAAGCTGATCTGGGAGCAGTAGCACCCCTAAGCATTCCTTCTGTACTCAAATCCTCATCTATCTCTTCCCAATGAATACCATAGCCGCCACCGCATACTTCCCATTTTTCGCGTTGTTCAGGCGTAGCATTAAATAATCTGGGATACCAATTCAAAGGAACAGAAATCGTCCGTCCATCCATCAGATCCACACTAATTCTTTCCTCCGAAAAGTAGACATTTTTAACTCTCTCATCCACTCGAATCGCCGAAATACTCATTGCCTTGCCTCCAACAGTGTTTGCTGATTTTTCTGTACTATTGATTCTACTTTCCGCACTTCTTTCCCGCTAAAACCAAGATTATTTCCCAAACTAACGGGTTCCAACCAAAATTTAGCCGATGATTTATCACCATCAATATGGATATGAGGGGGTTCATTCGGCTCATGGCTGTAGAAGTATAGTCGATAAGGGCCTACCCGTAAGATGGTTGGCATAATTTTAGTTTACATAATGTCTAGAATATAATAAGCCACCGAGAATGCTTGCTGACGCTGTTGAAAAATATCCTCGATCTTAGCGCTGCCTCTTGAGGACGTTGTTAGGCTAGGGTTAGTGGACAATTGCTCTAATCACCTTCACCTTCAATGCACCCGATGATTTTATCCTAATAAAATAGGTTGGTTGCGGAGTTTACAGATTTGTCTTACCGTATTGCTCTTTCCAGAAATAGCCTGTCCCACTTGCAAACATTTACAGCAAGAGAACAAAGAATAATCAGGGATGCGATGATTGAACAGTTGAGCAATGAGCCAACCGTACCGACTAGAAATCGTAAAGAAATGCGTCCAAACCTACTGGCAGTTTGGGAATTGCGGATAGGCGACTTCCGAGTATATTACGATATAGATGAGGAAGAATCCATTGTGGATATCCGAGCGATCGGCATTAAGGAAGGAAACCAAGTTCGCATTGGCGGGGAGATATTTGAACTATGAAAACAGTTGAAATCAGTGAAATTGTCTCACTGCTAGAGAACTATGATAAAACCAAACAGCCTCTGATTCTGACTCGTAATGGTCAACCCATTGCCGCCTTATTCCCTGTTGAAGATATTGACATGGAGACTCTCAGCTTGAGTCTGAATCCAAAATTCATTAGCCTTATTGAGGAATCGCGGAAAAGCCAAGAAGAGGAAGGCAGAATATTTTTAGAAGATATCCAGATTCGTCTACAAAGCTAACTTCTAAGGGATTAAATCTACTAGACTTATCTTGAAAATACACCCAATCCAACTTAGCCATAAGTTATCGTAACATTTTACAAAACCTTAAAATTCGTCAGGATTGATTACTCTTCCAGGTATCACATAGCGTTCCTCTGGATACAGTTCATAGTATTCTTCTGTCGTGAGTCGCCTGTAAGCTTGTTTTGGATATCTTAAAAAGAAATCATCCTCAGCTTTGGTTGTAACTGGATCATAGGGAGAAAGTGCTAGAGCAAAATTATCTCTAAAACCTGTGATTTTGATGGAAAAATACGTTCCTGTAAATGGACTAACAGTGTTTCTTAGTGCTTCGATATCTTGCCCTATTTCAAGATGCTGATTGAAAATCACTCCCAACTGCACAAGTGCAGGTGGGTAGTTATGGTCTACGGGAATATAGGGAAGGGGCATCCAAATTTGTGTCTCCATAATTAAATTGCTCGAAAAATCGTGAATCATCTAATTGCTTACAATTTTAGCCGTTTAACTAGATGTTTATGTAATACTTATCAAGTAGTAATAACCGTACTCAATAGGATAAAAATACGCCTTGCTCCCATGTAGTTTTCAGTGGGAGCTACTCTTCGTTTTAGGAGCGATCACACTCAGGTTCTCGTCACCTTTCTTGATCCTAGCAACCCTTGTGGATCAAATCTTGCTTCATTCATCCTGCGAACTTCTTGGGCTTGCTGCTGCCGTTGCTGTAAGTATGTTTCAACGTCTTGCTGATGGTTGAGATAGAAGGCAACAGTAGCATATACATCAGCAAGCTTGAGTGATGGATAGCGATAAACAATTTCTTCTGCGGTTGATCCTTGCTGGAAAACGGCAACTACAGTGTCAAGTGTTACACGAGTTTTGCCTACCCGAACTACTCCATCAGCCGTAATTTCCAGTGGTGCAGGTTCAGCTACAATTGCTAATGCCATAGGCAATTTTCAAGCTCTTCAACTTCAATTGTAATAGCTGCTTTCGCCCGTTCATGAGAGCTACCTATACACTACCAAATACACCTGTGAAAACGATTAAGCGATCGCGCGGTAATTCCAGGTCGATATTTTTCAGGTTATGCTGTCTAGCACCCCGGATGCGGATGGTGTTTTGGGTGTTGGGGGAAGGTGGGCGATCGGGTATCTCGGTAGGATCAGACATGAGGGCAGCAGCGCGTAATAGTCCAACCCTGATCTTAGCGCTGCCTCTTGAGTGCCTCAGTGGAAGAATCACAATACATATAAACTGACCTCGTGAACTTATTGGCAATGTAGGATATATCTATGCCATACACTCAGGATAAATTTTTTGAGGTATCTTGCTCTATGACTGTCGCTGAACTTCTGCCTCTATTGAATCAATTAAGCCGTGCTGAGAGGCTATACGTTCTGCAATTCTTAGTATCAGGATTAGCCCAAGAGGAAACGGATTTGCTCAGACCAGGGCTATCCTATCCTGTATGGTCTCCCTATGATGCGTTTGAAGCAGCAGATACTATGCTCAAGGTACTTAACGCCACTGAAATTAACAACCGTGCGTAGTCCTCAAAGATATATTTTTACCACATTTGATGCTTCTCTTGGGGAAGCAGGTTTTAGACCTTATCTCCCAATTACCCTCTCCCATCAGAATCAATCGTTAGAAGCTAGGGGATTACTTGATACAGGTGCAACTGTTAACGTGTTACCCTACCAATTAGGGCTTGAGCTGGGAGCAATCTGGGAGCAATTAACTCATCCTCATAACGAAAATTTGTCAAAATTATTGAAGAATCCCGAAAAAGTCAAGAACAAGAAGGCAGAATCTTTTTAGAAGATATCTCTATTCCTCTAGAAGCCTAACTTTTAATGAAGTTCACTATCGAAATTACTGAAGATGCGATCGCAGATTTGGAGTACTTCGATAAAGCAGCGCGAGTTACTATCCTTGATGCAATTGAGCGTCAACTTACCCATCAACCTTTACAAGAAACCAGGAACCGTAAGCCTCTTCGACCTAATTCCAAGTTTAATTGGGAATTAAGAGTAGCCAATTACCGAGTCTTCTACGATGTGATTGAGGAAACTGTGGTAGTGAGTGTAGTTGCAGTAGGATACAAAGAGCATAACAAACTCTACATTCGAGGTCAGGAAGTCAACTTATGAAAACGATTGAACTGTCTCAGTCTAATCTCACGGTAATCCAGTTAATTGAACTGGCAGAACAAGAGACTCTTATCCTCATAAAACCTGATGGAACAGAGTTTGTTTTATCCGCTGTAGATGATTTTGTAGCTGAAGTCGAGGTACTGCGTCAAAATCAGGAATTTATGGAATTTCTGGCACAACGTTCTCGTTCAACTAAACGATTATCATTATTAGAAGCTCGCAAACGGTTAGGTATTTCATAAGGTAGGAAATCAAGTAGAGTTAGTTAAAAAGATAGTAAATCTAATTGAGTTATGAGTTATCGCCAGATCATCACCAAAGTATTTGGCGATATCTAGAGCCTTATACATCACCAATACCTACTGTAATAACTAGTATATTAAATATATTACTTAATTATACGAGACAGACCGGATGGCGATCGCTTCCATCAGCCATCTTTTTAATTATATAGTTAAGAAACAAGGCAAATTATTCGGCTAACATAAAACTAAACTGCACTTTAGCTAGAACTAGATTATGACTATCGCTGAACAGATTTACGCAATTGTTCAAACTCTTCCTCAAGATAAAGCGAGGGAAATTCTCACTTTTGCTGAATTTATTTGTGCCAAGCATCTCAATGCTAACCAACCGATAGGTACGGTAGAGTTTCCCCTTCCTTGGACGGAATTTGTTTGTTCCCTTGCTGGGGTTTGGGGAAAAGACTTTCCTACTCTAGAAGATATTCGTACTGAATCAGGAGAAGACATAGTGCGGGAGAGCCTCTAAATGTACGTTTTGGATACAAATACTCTGATTTACTACTTCAAAGGTCAAGTCGCTTCGCTCCAATTCAAAATTCAAAATTATTAATTCAAAATTACAATTAGTGGGGGTTTGTACCCACCACTTGCGATGGATGTTTTGATTGCGGGGACAGCCGTAGCACTTCAAGCGACTCTCATTACCCACAATGTTAATGAATTTTCCAGGGTGGCGGGAGTTGCGATCGCGGATTGGTACTGATTATGAAAACTATTGAACTGTCTGAGTCTAATCTAACAGTAGTTGAGTTAATTGAATTAGCAAAGATACTCTTATCCTCAGAAAAATGGAATTTCTGGCATGACAATATTGACCTACTAAACGAGTATCGCTATTAGAAGCCTGCAAACATTTAGAGATTTCCTTTCACGCTGCAAAAGCATGGGTAAATTGTATCCTCTAAATCATCTTTTTTCCCACCTTTATGGATGTTTGCTACCATCAGGCATGATAGCACCCTTTAGCCTAGCATTTGTGAGGTTAGCATCTTTCAAGTTGGCATCTTTCAAGTTGGCATTCTCTAGAAAAGCACCTTCTAGGTTGGCATTCTCCAAGTTGGCACGCTGTAGGTCGGCATTCCTTAAATTAGCCCTCTTTAAGTTGGCATTCTCCAAATCAGCATTAGACAAGCTGGAACCCTGTAGGCTAGCACCCAACAAGCTGGCACTCATAAGGTCAACACCATTAAGATTCGCACCCTCGATGTGGGCTGCCCATAGGTTGGCAGACCTCAATTTAGCACTACTGAGATCGGCATTGTCCAAGTAAGCACTCCAGAGGACAGCTCCCCCTAGCATCGCACCTCTTAAATAACAACCTGGACAACGACGAGTTTCTAGTAGCTGTTTCACATTATCCTGTTTCACATTATTTGTAGGAGTTTCAGCTATCAACGTAATTTTATCCCTAGGGATCAGCCAATTCCTGCCAAAGATAGGAATAAAGGCAAGGGTAGCTAACCCAACCACAAGAACCTTAATCTTGGGTTTTATGGCACGGAATAACATCTCTAACGAGCTACTATTGCCAACAACCTGGATGGGTTGCAATGCTGCGAAAGCAACAGCCGCATTCCGATAGCGCTGTTTAACATTAGGTTCCACCATCTTTTCTAACCAGGTGATAAAGCCGGGATTAAGTTTGGGAACTAATTTCTTAAAATCAAAGCGATAGTTATCATCAATTAAATTACCAATATCGAGCGATCGCGTACCAGTAAGCAAACAAATTATCGTTGCCCCTAAACTATAAAGATCGGATGCTTCTGTGAGCGGACGACAAAACTGCTCCTCCGGCGGCATGAAACCCGGAGTCCCTGCGGCAACGCTACTCAGAGCCAGTTCCCCACTCCGAATCCGAGCAAAACCAAAATCAACTAAGTAAGCATTCAGTTCTTTGTCAACTAATATATTCTCTGGTTTAATGTCCCGATGAATAACTGGAGGAGTACGCTTTTGCAAGTAAACTAAAATTTCTAATACTGAAATAGCGATTTTCTTGATATCTTCAGGAGTAAAGCTACGTCGTACTGCCAGAGATAGGGCATTTTTATACTCCTGCACCAAGCAAAAGCCTGATTTTGTTTCAAAAGAATCTAAGTAGTGAGGGATGCGAGGATGCTTCAATTCTCGCAGAATCTCAATTTCCCGTTGGTAAGCTTTAAAGCCTGACCAATCAGCACCCGACGTAGCAAAACGAAATTCTTTGATCACCACCTGTTGCGGTGAATCGAGATGGGTATCTGTAGCGAGGTAGGTGATACGCCCTCCTTCATGATTACGTCCCAGTTCTCGAATAATCTGATATCTGCTCATTTGCTTGAAATCCTGCGTTTCGCTGTGAATAAGAGCTTGCTTTGCGTCAATTTTGGCGAAGTAGCTGTAGTGATATATCTCTCCAACGCTTATCACTTATGCAGGTTTTATAACACAGCTCTTACTGTGACAGCGATCGCTCCTTTATTCATCCTACTTTCTAGGAGAAGCGATCGCCTACTTAATTCAATCAACGGATAAAAGGTTCAAAACTCATCCTTCATCACTTTTTCGATTAAACTGTAGTTACAGATTCTTCCGTCTGACTATCAGCACGTTCCCGCTGACGTTCACTCTGCAACCCTCCATAAAGTCGATTGAGAGCATTCACATAAGCTTGAGCGGAAGCCACAATAATATCCGTATTCGCTGCATGACCAGAAAATACTCGCTCATTGTACCGCAAACGAATCGTCACTTCCCCAATCGCATCAATTCCAGCAGTTACGGATTGAACCGAAAACTCAATCAATTCATTGGGAACATTAACAACCCGATTAATCGCCTTATAAACTGCATCCACTGGACCCGTACCAATCGCTGCATCGGTAAGTTCTTCGCCATCAGGAGTCCGCAACGTTACAGTTGCAGTCGGACGCGCTTTATCCCCACAAGAAACCTGCACTAATTCTAAATGAAATAGCTCCGGAACTTGGCGAATTTCGTCATTAACCAGCGCTTCCAAATCCCAATCCGAAACCTCTTTCTTCTTATCGGCTACATCCTTAAACCGCAAGAATGCCTTATTTAAGTCCGTTTCCGATAGCTCAAATCCTAACTCCTTCAACCGAGTTCGGAAAGCATTACGACCGGAATGTTTACCCAATACAATTTGATTATCGGTTAATCCAATAGACTGGGCATCCATAATCTCATAAGTGAGTTTATTTTTCAAAACACCATCTTGATGAATACCCGATTCATGAGCAAACGCATTCGCGCCAACAATGGCTTTATTCGGTTGTACCAGCATCCCAGTTAGGTTAGAAACTAAGCGAGATGTCTTATAAATTTGACGCGTGTCGATATTCGTTAAAGGTTCTTCCGATTCCGGAGAACGCCCCAAATAAGGGTTAAAATAGCGCCGTCGGACGTGCAATGCCATCACTAATTCTTCTAATGCGGCATTTCCTGCTCGTTCGCCAATGCCATTAATGGTACATTCTAATTGTCGCGCTCCATTCTTCACCGCTTCGAGGAAATTCGCAACCGCTAAACCTAAATCATTGTGACCGTGAACGGAGATAATGGCTTGGTCAATATTAGGGACATTTTCTTTAATTCCCCGAATCAATGCCCCAAACTCGCTGGGCGTAGTATAACCGACAGTATCGGGAATATTAACGGTTTTTGCACCAGCAGCGATCGCTCGTTCTAATACTTGATACAAATACTCCGGATCAGATCGCACGGCATCCATTGGGGAGAATTCTACATCATCCATAAAGGATTTTGCATAAGCAACCATTTCTTCGGCAATTGCCAGAACTTCTGCTCTTGTTTTTTTGAGCTGGTATTCTAGATGGATATCGGAGGTCGATATAAAGGTATGAATTCTTGCTTTAGCGGCGGGTTTGATTGCTTCTGCGGCGGCATCAATATCCGCTTTAATAGCTCGTGCTAAACTACAGATTACTGGACCATTTTCTGTCCCAACTTCTGTAGCAATCTTTTGAACGGCTTCAAAATCTCCGGGACTGGCAAAAGCAAAACCCGCTTCGATCACATCCACACCTAGACGGGCAAGTTGTCGAGCGATTAAGATCTTTTCATTTACATTTAGGGTTGCGCCTGGACACTGTTCTCCATCGCGGAGGGTGGTATCAAAAATAATAATACGGTTGGGTTGAGATGGCTTGTTCATCGTTTGTTTCTCCTACATCAAAAAACTTGTTTGCCGTCAATCTCTAAAAGATACAGGATAGTTTACGCACCGTTAATAATTAAGAGTCAGTTTTCTCAATAGAATCACGTATATCATTTAAATCGATATAACGATCTGTTGCATTTCTTAATTCTCTGGCAATCATCCCTTCGGTTGAAACTACTGTAATATGGGTATTCTTGGAACGAAGTAATTCAATGGCTCGTTCAAAATCTCCATCCCCACTAAATAGAATTACTCGGTCATACTGATCTACCGTATTAAACATATCAACAACAATTTCTATATCGAGATTAGCTTTTTGGGAATAGCGACCTGAATTATCATCATAATATTCTTTCAAAATTTTGGTTCGCACCGTGTAACCCAAACTGATTAAGGCATCTCGGAAGCCGCGCTGATCCTGGGGATCTTTTAATCCGGTGTACCAAAAGGCATTAACCAATACGATGTTCGGTTCATTCTTAAAGTATTCCAAAACCCGCTTAGGGTCAAAAAACCAGCCATTTTTTTGTTGAGCATAAAACATATTGTTCCCATCAACAAAAATAGAAATACGATTCATTGAGCAAGGCATATAAACTAAGACCTAATAGTTCTAGGCAATTTAAGTTAACTTCTTATTTTAGCAATTTTGATCTAATGATTCACTAATAAGTAGTTTTTAAGAGTACTCGATAAGTCTTTCTTCCTATTTATCATTTTCAAGAGTTGGTGTAGGGAGTGGGAAGTCGGGAGTGGGGAGTGGGGGAAGACTTGGTGGTACATAATTTTATGGTCGGAAGTGAGTAAGCTGGAGGATCTTTTATTCTTTGAGTAGTCACCAATCAACTGTCAGCCGTCAACTAGAGGTGCTGATTGATTAAGAACCAATAGCTGACTTGAATGCTCGGTTTATGACCGTGCTATAACTGAGGTATCAGGCAGTTTGAGTCTCACAGAGGCAAAACGACTGTTGATGTACTTTATCAACTCTACATTAGACCTCTTACAAAAATTCAGTTCGCTCAACTTCTGTTCCCTGTTCCCCGTTAAGGAGTTCCCGAATAAGAACAAGAAGTCTATTCAAATTTGAAGTTGTGCGTTGTTGGTTTTTGGTTGTTGGTTTTTGGTTGTTGGTTTTTTGTCGCCGTGTCCGTCCACTCCCCACTCCCCACTGTTGATTCTCACTGGTACAGCTTACAGATACGAACACCAGTCACTCCAACTCCCCGCATAGAGTTTACCCGTCTGAATCCCCGCCAGTTCCAGCGACAAAAGATTGACACAAGCGGTGACACCAGAACCACAATAAACAATAATATCGTTACTTTTCTTTACCTCTGACCACCGTTGTTCTTGTGTGGTAACAGGTCGCACGTAACCTTGAGCATCAGTAACCTCTTGCCAAGGATAATTAATAGCACCGGGAATATGACCTGCAATCGGGTCAATGGGTTCTCGTTTCCCCAAATAGCGATCGCTCTCCCTAGAATCTACTAATACCACCTCTGATAAGTCTTTACGGGCTTTCACCTGGTTAATATCGACAACCCAATTATCCCGGACTTGGGGTACAAAATGTCCTGGCTGGGGTCTTGGCAGGGCATCCGTAACAGGATATCCTTGAGAGTGCCATGCTCCCCAACCTCCATCTAGCAGTGCAACTCGGTCATGTCCCAAATACCGTAATAGCCACCACAAACGGGATGCAAAAGCAAAGCGAGAATCATCATAAGCAACGACTAAGGTTTCTTGGAAATTAATTCCAATAGCCGCAAGTTTATTAGCGAATTCGTTAATATCAGGCAAAGGATGACGACCTCCATGCCGTCCTACAGGTGCTGCCAAATCCTTGTTTAAATCTAGATAATACGCACCCGGAATGTGACTAATTTGATACTGTTGATAGCCGAGTTCTGGTTCAGTGAGAGCAAAGCGACAATCGACAATGACTACTTGTGGATCATTCAAGTGTTCATTCAAATACTCACCAGAAATAATAAAAGGTATATCTGTCATTTAAGGAAGTTAGAAACGAAAAGTAATTGAGTTAATTTTAAGTATTAACTTGAGTTGCTAATGGCTAATGGCTAATGGTCAATGGTCAATGGTTAATGGTCAATGGTTAATGGTCAATGGCTAATTGTTGCATTCAAACAGGTAACTTTCTCTCCCCCTCCCCCTCTCCCTCTCCCCCTCTCCCTCTCTCCCTCTCATAAACGGCTAAATTACCTCTTTGACCGTAACCTACTATTAAAACTCTGGCGACCATAAATCTGATACAGCAACCTCCCATCCAGGAAGTAAATCAGGAACAGTTAGAATATCCCCATCACCTAAGATAATGACTTCACAGTCAGGTCGATAAATTTCTACCCGATGCTTTTCTGGATTAATCAGAATGCCTATTCTTGTTCCTTGAGCAATAAAATCCTTGATTTTATCCCGGAGTGATTTTAAAGTATCACTAGGAGACTTCACCTCAACCATTAAATCAGGAGCTAGTTCAGCAAACGAACGAGGACTAAGCCGCAATCGCTCTGCTAAAACGAAAGAAACATCGGGCGCTCTGACATTGGAATTAGGAAGCTCAAAACCTGCACCCGCACCCGTCACACGTCCTAACTTACGAGGTTTAACCCAATTGCCCAAAACCCTAGCCATTTCAGTGGCAACCTCATCTGACTCATACCCGGATGGACTCATAACAACGATATTCCCGTCAACCAATTCCATACGATAGTCAGGATACTCTGATTGGAGTTTTTCTAAGTCTTTAGGTGTTAAAGAAGTAAGAGTTGCCATAAATATCTGGATAAAAATAGGGTGTGGGGTGTAGAGAAACTTGCAAAGATTTCATAACAAATTAAATAGCTTGCATTACATCTTTGACCGTAACCTACTATTAAAACTCTGGCGACCATAAATCTGATACAGCTACCTCCCATCCAGGCAACAAATCAGGAACAGTTAGAATATCGCCATCACCTAAGATAATAACGTCAGAGTCAGGTCGATAAATTTCCACCCGATGCTTTTCTGGATTAATCAGAATGCCTATTCTTGTTCCTTGAGCCATAAAATCCTTGATTTTATCCCGGAGTGATTTTAAAGTATCACTAGGAGACTTCACCTCAACCATCAAATCAGGAGCTAGTTCAGCAAACGAACGAGGACTAAGCCGCAATCGTTCTGCTAAAACGAAAGAAACATCGGGCGCTCTGACATTAGAATTAGGAAGCTCAAAACCTGCACCCGCACCCGTCACACGTCCTAACTTACGAGGTTTAACCCAATTGCGTAACTGAGCAGCAAATTCAACGGCAACCTCGTCTGACTCATACCCGGATGGACTCATAACAACGATATTCCCATCAACTAACTCCATGCGATAGTCAGGATACTCCGATTGGAGTTTTTCTAAGTCTTTAGGTGTTAAAGAAGTAACAGTTGCCATAAATACCTGGTAAAAATGGGGTGTGGGGTGTGGAGGGCAGGGGGAAAACTTGTGGTACATAATCTTAAGTATTAACTGAAAACTGAAAACTAAAAACCCCCCATTAAAACGGATTAATAATTATTGAAAAATATAAACCATTTTCTTGCCAAGTTCGTTCTGTCGAATCGATATCAATTAAAGGAATACCCCAATCTAATCGTGCTGTAATGCGATCGCCCTGTTGCCACTGTAACCCCAATCCTAGACCCACAAGGCTACTGGGGTCGAGATCTTCGCTATTCCCACTATTCCAGGTTGTACCTACATCAATAAATGGAGTAACTTGTAAAACCCCTTCCCACTCCGGAATCCGTAAAATAGGCAACCGCACCTCCGCCGACGCAAACGCCCCATTATCGGTAAGTCGGACATCTTGACGATAACCCCGAACACTCCCTTGACCCCCTAAACCAAACTGTTCAACAGGTAAAAGTTCTTGGTCAGCTAACTGGATATCACCCCGAAGTAAGAATAAAGTATCCGGTGCTAATAACTGCACCCATTGAGCTTGTCCGCGCCAGGATAAAAAACGGCTATCCGGGGCATCATCGCTGACACTCGCATTAAAAATATCCACACCTAAATTAAACTGAGAACGAACGGCAATCACTTGTCTGGCATTCCGTTTCGTCCATTCTTGAAAAAAACGCAATGCCGAGACACGAGTGCGTCCGTCTTCATCCGCGCCTGGTGAAGGAAAAGGCACTTCTTCGCCAATTAAATCTTCCAAAAAACCCGTTTTGGTGTTTCGTCTGGAAGCAGTTAAACCCACCGCAAATTCTTCCGTTGGCGTTTGTCGGAGGGGTTGGCGAAAGGTGAGGTCTAAACTGGTTGAAGAGGATTGGATATCTAAAACGTTAAAAGGGTCTTCAATCACCTCGCTGGAGGTATCGCCGTAACTCAAGCTGAGAGTGCCATTGCGCGAATTAACCGGGAAGGTGTAGCTAGCACTAATCTCGTCACTCCCATCCGTATTGGTATAACCCACAGTTATCCCATCACCCAATCCAAGCAAGTTCGCTTGAGTTAAGGACGCACCCCGGCGGAAACTACCCACACTAGGAGAACGACCATTATTAGCCGTAAGCTGGTAACTCCAGGTATTCGCCTCAGTGATATCGACGATCAGTAAACTTGTACCAGGCCCAGACCCTGTAGAAAGTTCCGCCGATACATTGTCAATCAGGGGGTCGAGTTGCAATAGGCGCAGGGATTCGAGCAGACGGGGTACATTTAAGGGAGTACGGGCAGTACGCGCGAGGCGCGATCGCACGTATCCTGGACGCAGGCGGCGGATACCATTGACCTGAATTTCTTGTACGCCTCCTTCCACAATCTCAATCGTGATCGTCCCCTCAGTTAAAGGTTGAGGGGGGATAAATGCACCGGAGGTAACATAACCGTTATCAACATATAACTGAGTAACAGCAGCTCTGGCGTTTAAGAGTTCGGCAAAGGTAATGGGACGATTGGTGAAGGGTTGGGTTACTTCTGTTAATTGTTCATCGCTAAAGGCGGTATTGCCTGTAAACTCAAACCCTTGAATGATAATTGTTTCTTGATTACTCCCATTAGGAACTTCAGGGATTAGGGGTGGGGAAGGAGAGGGTTCTAGAAGTTCTGCGGGAGGGGAGAGGGGTTGAGGGGGTGTCGGTTCTGGAGAGGGTAAAGGGGTGGGTGGAACAATATCTTGGGGAGGGGGTAGTGGGGGGATGGTCTGATTGCCATCAAGGTTTATGGAGGGGGGAATTTGAGCGAGGGGGTCAAGGGATTTTGGATTTTGGATTTTGGATTTTGGATTATCCCCAGGGCTGAAGCTAGTGCAGCATGGCCCAAATAAGTCACCCGCTAAAATCTCTCCCTTTCCTCCTTGTCCCCCAAGTCTCCCAAGTCTCCCTTGTCCCCCAAGTCTCCCTTGTCCCTCAGAGGTGGTAACAAACTTTTGCCGTCCTGCCCTAGGGGCTGGTTCTGCTTCAACTCTCCACTCTAAACTCTCAAGTCCGAAATTTCCTTGGTCAATTACTACAGGGGATGGGGGGGTTTGGGCTTGGACGGGTGCGCTTAGATACAAGGTTGCCGACAAAGTTGCGATCGCGGTTAACTGAAATTGCGCCGTCTTTGCCACATAAGCCATGCTACTCATCTATCGACTCAGGACTCCGCAGGATGTGGGAATTTAATGAAGCCATTTTATGATATGATGAATTAGCTTTTTGGCAATCATTAGTAATTTGTCATTTATTTTTTGTTGTTTTTTATCGAAAATTTGGGTCTAAAACCCCGTCGTTCTACGACGGCTTTCTGGTAGCATTGTACCAGTGGCAAAGGTAATCAACCACTTAAAAAACCTTGCTGTCGAAAGACCAAGCGCTGAACCTTGACAATTGAATCTATGCGGTTCGGCTGCATTGTTCTAGCTTCCACAAAGCAGCAGGTAAAAGATTCACAGGAACTAGACGAATCAGTTTTTGAAGCAGATTTGTTTCAAACTAAACAGGACTTGCAGCAAGGCAACTAGGGTAGGGCATACCCGAAGTAACGCTTGGGGAGAGTCTCACCTCTGGCTTAGACGACGCAAGGACTCTAGGTTAAGTGATCTCGGTGAGCCAAGAATCTCCGTGCGTTCACGCTGGAGAGTGTCAAAACACAATATCAATACCAATCAGTAATAATTAATAACGAATAATCCCTAATTCTTAACATATTGGTACAATCATGCCCTCACGAGCGAGGAGGTCATTGGGGAAGACGGACTGAAATTGCTCTTGAAGTTTATCGAGAAAGTCATCGTCATGGTCGGGGTTGTAATGGGACATCACGATGCGTTTAACTCCGGCTGCTTTGGCTGTGGCTAGACCAATTTGCCAGAGGTCATCTTGCCAACCCAAGGGCGAGGATTTTAAGGGCGCTTCTCCACAGAGTTTATAGGGAGCATCTAAAATGAGCAAATCGGCTTGACGGGCTAAGTGCAGGAGATTGGGATCGAGTCGTTCTGGATGGTAGGAGCGAGCGATCGCGTAGACGGCAGAATGACCTTGCCAGGTGACGCGATACCCCATCGACCGTTGGGCGTAGTTGAGCAAGACGGCTTCAACAATCACATCATCCATTGTGACTTTATTCCCAGAGGTCAGTTCATAGAATTTCAGTTCTGACTGCATCACTTGCATGGGAACTGGGAAATTTGGGGCACGCATTTGGCGACCCAGGCGTTCTTCAATGGACGCACCATTAGAGGCTGCGGCTCCATAAATATGAAAACAATTTCCCGGAATAAAGGCTGGTTTAAAAAACGGAAACCCTTGAATGCTATCCCAATGGCAATGGGTAAAGAACATATAGGCTTCCACTGGCATTTGGGAGAGCAAATGATCGCCGAGGACTCGCAAACCACTGCCCCCATCAAAAATTAGGCGTTTGGAGCCGACGCGCATTTCCACACAGGGCGTATTTCCGCCATAGCGCATGGTTTCTTTCCCTGGAGCCGAAATTTGACCTCGAACGCCCCAAAATTGAACAATAAAATTGACGGTAGGGCCAGTTACCATGTTGGCTGTAACATTAGATAGGCTTAGGCTGGGTGACGCTGGATCAAAATCTGGCATTTTTCATTCAAGTTAGCCTTGATCAGCAACGCTTCACACCGATAAAATTCCACTATATGATACTCAAATAGAGGGAGTATCGGTGAGTTAGGTTACTAAGACAGGCTACTAGGACTTGGATATCATAAGGGGCGGATGTTGCCGATTTAGAAGAAATGACGTAAGGCAATCAGGTACAAAAATAAACATGTATAAAAACAAACATGGATTTCGCACTTTCCCCTACGTTTAATTTTCTAGCACCCGTTTCCCAATCAGGAAGTTTTTTTTCAAGTCAGTTTATTTTACCGTTGTTTAATCCACTGACTTGTGAGTTCTGTCACATAGGGATTAGGGGGTATGACGAACAAGAGAAGACAGAAGTTCAGGCGTTGCCGAAGTTCAGATCCAGTCCTGGAGTTGCCTGGAATTCTGGCAGTGAGAAGGGAATGGGGAGAGTTCCCTCGTGCAGCGCGGCAGAAATAACCCACCCTTTAAAAACGGTTAAAAAGCTTACTGTACAAGCTTTCTTCCCTTCTGCATAGCTCCCTCCTGCCTACTCCTACTCCAGAATGCTACGTGAACTGCTTTTTTGCAGTCGTGAATCCGAGAGAATTCACCATCGTCCGTTGAGTTGGTGGTAGAAGCACCCCTTCAAATACATCGTGGCTTACTCCTGCAACTCCTGTATGTTTGTAGTCCTTGTTGCCATCTTTCCCTTACTTGCTAGCGGCGGCAATGCACTGTTCTACTAACGGCATTACTTGATCGATATCTTTCCAGCCTAGAATTTCGGTGACTTTTTTTTCTAAATTTTTATAAGTCTTGAAAAATTCGGCAATTTCGTCTAACCGATGCTCGGCAATATCTTGGATAGATTTTACCTGGGTATAGCGGGGATCTTTGGCAGGAACGCAAAGAATTTTTTCGTCGCGATCGCCACCGTCAATCATCTCTAACATACCAATCGGTCGTGCCGCAATGACGCACCCTGGAAACGTGGGTTGATCCATCAATACCATACCATCGAGGGGGTCACCGTCATCTGCCAGGGTATTAGGGACAAAGCCGTAGTCATAAGGATACTGGACAGACGAATAAAGTACCCGGTCAAGGGCAAAGGCTTGCAAGTCTTTATCGAACTCGTACTTATTTTTGCTTCCCGCCGGGATTTCAATTAAAACATTGAGTACTCCCGGTTTGGGTTGAGCTGGAATGCGTGATAAATCCATGAGTCAATTTTTAAGCGACACAGCAGATTTTAGCGTTCTTTATTTTTAACCTGCTTTGCATCAATCATAGCCTAGATGGTTGCTAGCGCTGAAAAGCTGATCTAAGCTGCCCTGGCATTTCATACTATTCACGCTAGCAAACAAATCCTCACCCCTTCTCCCCCTCGCCCGTGGCAACCTAGGTTCTGAGGGAGTCCGTGGAGTTTCTTTAATTAATTCATCGTTATTTTGTTATTGAAAAATCTCTGTTGTTCACTTTTGTGACTTTGGGAGGGAGTAGGTGGTGTTCGGCAAAACCTCAAAACTACTGGTGGAAGAGTAGTAAGCAATGCTAAACAACGGTAGGGTCAGGGTTAAAAAAGCGATTACTGTACCTGTAATTTCTGCCCACCTATAAGGGTTAGAGTCAGCAGAGTTGGCAGACGAGCCACTGGAATTCATAAATTAGTTGTAGTTGGAACTTGGTCACTTGAGACCATGAGATCGGGTTTTAGAGTTAACCCAAGACTTCTATTCTAACGATTTATACCGAATGAATTTACTTCCTGTGGGAGATCGCAAGGAAATTTCAAGGTTTGCAAACAGGGTACTGAAAAAACAACGACCCAATGGAGGATTTGGAGTTGTGCGCTATTCTGAACAAGACTGTGTTTTTAGGTTTGGTATAAAAAATTACGTTTAGCCGAACCGTGAAAAGACAAAAAACCGCCGTTAGCGATCGGGCGGTTTAGTTAAGCAATCGGAGGGTAGTATCAGCTTACGTTGCTAATTTTGGATCAGTTTGTAATCAGATTTACAAAATTTGACTGTTTTATGAATGATTTGGAATTGCTATATATATAATAAGAATGATTAAAAATGCGAGTTTTTATGACTGTTAGCAAAAACTACATTTACATTTCTCCGCAAGAGTATTTAGAGGGGGAAAAGGTTAGTCCGATCAAACACGAATATATTCGTGGGGAAGTCTATGCCATGCCTGGAGGAAGTGATGCCCATGTGACTATTTCTCTCAACTTAGCAACCTTGTTGAGAAACCATGTTCGGGGTACTGGCTGTCGGGCTTATACTTCAGATATGAAAGTTCGCATTGAAACGGCAAATTGCTTTTACTATCCGGATGTGATGGTAACTTGTGATGAACGCGATCGAACTCCTGATGATTTCAAGCGGTATCCGCGCCTAGTTGTGGAAGTTCTTTCTCCTAGTACAGAAGCCTTTAATCGAGGGGGCAAGTTTGCTGATTATCGCACAATAGAAACGCTACAAGAGTATGTTTTAATTTCTCAAGCTCAAGTGAATGTAGAGTGTTTTCGTCGTAATAATGAGGGGCGTTGGGTGCTTTACGTTTATGGTGCAGGCGAAGATGTGTTCTTAGAGAGTATTAATTTTTCGACTCCCATTGATGTACTCTATGAAGATGTGGAGGGATTAGGATGAAGATGAAAGGGAGAGAGTATCTATTAAAATATTCTCCTCATCTCCACTTATCATGGGGCTAAACAATACTCCTATCGTTCTTTTCATAAAGACTTTTGGCGTAATGATATATTTTATAATCAAGGTGGTTTCTTTCTTTAAATTCAGAAATCAAGTCTTCAGAAAGCTTTTGCTGATCACGAACAGATTGATTTAAAGTCGTTAGTTGCAATCGCGGCTTCCTAAGCTGATCGGCTAATCTATCAAAGGATTCTTGATACTTTTCAACCAACCCAATAAAGAAATAGCGATTGAGAACTTCTTGGTAATTTGAGTCATCACAAGGAATGACTGAAGCCAAGTAATTTTCTCGCTCTAATAATCGTTTTTCCAAAGGCTCTTCCGGGGGAAATCGTTTCATCCGTCTTTCATAATAATAAAGCGAAATCTGAACTTCTAGAGGATCGCGGAGGAAGGTGATTAGACGATAGCGATCTTTCTCGAAACAAGAGGGATAGCGTTCAGAAATAAACGAACCTTTCAGATGGTAATGACCACATAATATTTGATAATGACGAAGCTGCTCTAAATTCTTGGAACTGTTGCAAAATTGATCGTAGGCTTTGGGATCATCAACATTACCCCACGCCCGCGATGGGGGATAATCTTTGATGCAAATAAACCAGTGGGTGAGGGCATCAAAAGCCGAAGTTCCCGCGCACTTAGGGATATGATGGAAAATATAGCCATAGGGTTCTTCGGGTTCGGATAAATGTCTTAACCAGACTTTTGGAACACGGAGAATATGCCCTACCTTTTTTTTGACTTTTTTCTCGACTTCTGTCAGTATGTTGCTCATTATAAACACCAGAAAACATCCATAAACAAGATTTACATAGCTCCCATCATTTCGTCATTGAAATGCCTCAATCGCAGAGGATACGTCCTCGAAAAACGTTGTGCGGCGAAGAGATGCCCACCTAATTGCCTCATTAGAAATCTCCGGTAAACAGGGAGACGAAATAGATGATATCAAAAGCTTTGCAAACTGTTCTGGTTCCTCAGCCACCTTAACAGTTGGTGGTGGATTGGAGATGCCTCTCAACGCGAATGGAGTAGCAACAATGGGTAATCCCAATCCAATGGAATCTAACGTCTTAATTTGCACACCTGCACCCCTAATTGAAGGAATAGCAATAGTTTTTGATTGTAGTATAAATTCCTGTGCATCGGGCACAAAACCCCGATAAGAAACATTAGGGTAGAGTCCTTCAAGCCAATCAGCACCCCTACCCGCAACCTCAATGGTTAAATTAGTAGGAAGATGAGGATAAACAAATTGGAAGAACCATCTCAGTCCATCCAGGTTTGGCTTCCATATCCAACTCCCGATGAGGGCAACATCACATTGTGTATCCCTGGTACGATAGCCTGGGTTTTCTAAACTGGACGGCAAATCAAATGCTTTGACTTTATCCTGATTATTTGTACCGACAACATTAAGGAAATAGTTAGCATCATAGCGTGTTAGTGTCCAAATTTGTCTTGCTATTCTAGCCAGTTCTTCTTCTGCTTTTTTAGCGAGGTTAACTTCGCGCTTGTAAATCCATTTCAAAATAGGGTTTGCGGTATCTTCAATCCGTTCTAAATAAACTTCATTTTCAATATTCTGAGCGAGGACGACCAGTTTATCCTTATCTTCAATACTTGATTGTAACCAGATTAATTGAGATGAATGCTCTAAGATAAAACAATCATACTTTTCTTGGTTTAAGAGGGTAGTGATTTTGTTTATATAATTTTTTGAGTAATACTTAGCTGACGAATAAGGAATATTTTTAAAAAAGCTAATTAAAAACCAGATAATCGGATATAACTTAGCTTCTTTTGTTTCGATATACCGTTCTCCGACTGAAATTGTATCGGGCTGTTGGTCAGAGTACAGCCCTTTGCGGAGATATCCAACCACGGATACATTATAGCCATTTTTCTTCAGCGCATCGATGAAATGCTGAGAGGCAATATCACCCCCAGTTCCTTTTTTGCTGGGAAGGCACGTTGTTAAGTACAAAATATTCATATTTCTAGATTTTAGGGAGTGGGGAGGAAAATTAAGTGTACTTTACCCATCTGAGAATTGCTATAAAACGAATTGATCACATAGAAAGGGATCAAGATTTACGCCAAATTGACTTTTACAACCAAATCATTATAATCCCGATCGCCTCCCTCGAATTGATCTTCAAAACCAAAAACATTATCCCCCAGTAGTCGGATATGATCGACCCCATCTGGGTTAGCTCCCAAATAAACAAAATAAGCTAACACTCCTTGTCCCTCCTGATTATTTGGATTTTCTGACAAAAATTCTTCCGGTGTTCCATCCGCAATCAAAAAGGGAGCAACCAGCTTTCCAGCAGGAAACCCAACGTCTAAATCTAGCCGTTGACTAACAGCCGCTTCGGCATAACCCCGATCACCTGGCTTGAGATTACCAATCGCACCTGTAGGGTTATCTACTCCATAAAATCCATAGGAATTATCGTAAGATGCCTTACTATTGACCACAAACTCAGCCGAGACTAAACCTGTTAACTGATCGTCGCGTAAATCAATGACTTCCCCTTCCGGTTGCCCTTGCAGTTGAGTTCCTAAAACTTGAGGGTTAGTTGTTAGTTTGACGGTTAATTCTAGGTCTTTGAAATCAACTTCCCCCCCATCTTCCCAACTTAGCTTAAAGTTGTTGTTGCCTAGTTCTGACACTTGTAAATAGTCTGAATCATCCGTATTGGCTGAAGTTGTGCCAAAAAATACATTGTCCGGAGTATCTCCTGCTGCTAAGTCAGAAAGAATGGTATCTGTGGTGCTATCTTTGATTAAGTAAAAGCCGATCGCTTTACCTGTCTCAAGGCTTAATTGACGATTAACGCTGAGATTAGCAAATTGATCACCTGGAAGGGCAGAAAGAATTACTTTAGCGTTGCTGAGGGCAGCTTGCCAATAGCCCTCTTCGCCCGGAGCAATACCGTTAATCCGACCTGAGTTATCATCAACAATAAAAGTCCCAACTTCATGTACACCCTTGGTATTACTTTCCGTTAAATTGAATTGGAGTTGAGCTGAACCATTAGCCCCTTCAATCGCAAAAATATGGTCTGCATTATAATTCAGCGTAGCTCTGTCGTTGTTGCGGTTATCAGTGCTACCTTGTCCCGTCGTCACATTGGCAATCACAGTGTTAGAGTCATCAAGACCGTTAGTTGCACTAATGCGGTAGTAATAGGGTGTGTTGGGAGTTAAACCTTGGTCACGGTAACGGGTAATATCAGCCGCTGTTGTGGTTAATACAGTCCAATTATTTCTATCGCGCGATCGCTCAATCTTAAACCCTATCTCATTGTTACTCTGATCTGCCCAAGTGAGTTCAACTTGAGTGGCTGAAATAGCCCTTGCAACTAAGTCACTAGGAGCAGTCAGAGAGGTACCATCAATGGGAATAGCACCTGCGGTGACAGTAGGATTACCCGCTAGGGGGGGGATTTGAACAGCACCACCATTGTCTGTAAACGTTCCTAATTTAGGATCAATTAAAGTCACACCCGCTGTTATTTTAGTATCCTTGGGATTGGGGTTAAAGGATTGGAAATTGCCTCCCCCATCGGTGAAGACTATGGCGGTGTGATGGTTAATGTTCCAATTATTGCCTCCATTGTTCGCTCTGTTGTCCGCGAAAAGAGTATCGGTGAGAATGGTCGTTGACCCACCCCCCCAAATGCCAGCACCCATAAACCCAGCGTAATTATTGGCAACAGTGGTTTGAGTGATTCTCGTCCTACTGGAACCATTATTGAGGGTGATTCCGCCACCCAAACCGTTTTTGCCATCCTCTGATTCAGCTCTATTCCCGTAGAAGGTACTGTTGTAAATGGTAACGGGGGAAGTCTCTCCCACCCACAACCCACCGCCTTGACTCAGTGCTCGATTATCGGCAAACATGGTATTACGCACGATTAACTCACCCGTGCCATGGCGAAGTCCACCCCCAAGAGCATCTCCTTTGGCATCTTTAATCACTTGATTATTGATGATCGTGCTACTCTCAATAATCACTTGATCGGAGGAATAAACAAATAGAAAGAGTCCTCCCCCTTGTCCAGCACCTGTATTACCCTCAAACCGACTATTGTCAATCTCGATTTTGCCGGAGGTACTGCCATCGCTTTTTGCTGAAGCGCCATCGGTGAAAATTGCCCCCCCATACCCTTTGGAGGTATTGTTGGTAAAGGTGGAGTTTGTGACCTTCAGGCCGCTTAAGAGGACGTTAATCGCCCCGCCGAGACTGCTGAGGTTATCGGTAAATTCGCTATCAGCAACGGTGAGAGTGCTTTCACTTTTCACCGCGATCGCACCTCCTCCTCGCGCACTTTGATCGGATGTGCTATTGCCTTCAAAGGTGGAGTTAATTACACTCGTTGTGCTGCGCCAACCTGCAAAGATTGCAGCACCTCCCTCGCCATTAGCATAGTTATTTTTAAATACGCTATTTTCAACCTGGAGTTGGCTTTGACTGGCTGTGCGAATTCCTGCCCCGGCACCGTTTTCACCGACCCCATTTGTTTTACCATTAGTAATGGTGAGATTCCGCAGGGTAACGTTGGTTGGATTAAAGTTCGGATCGACTGTAATATCAAAGACTCGGTGCTGGTTATTCCCACTAATCGTTAAACCGCGAGCTTTGCGACCATCAATAATTAAGTTTTTGTTAATTGCCAGTTGACCACTGGTCAGGGTGATGGTTTGATTGGCTAAACTGCGGTCGAATTGAATGGTATCTCCTGGTTCAGCCAGGGCGATCGCTGATCGTAGGGAACCTGCACCACTATCTGCCTTACTCGTAACTGTAAGCGTTGACATATTTTAGATAGCACCCTCTTCTTATCTGCTTTCTCGATTAGTCAAATCCTACTGCATATTTACTGATATAACTTTAATTAATAGGCTCTTAATCTTAAATAATTTTACTCTTTTGTAAATAAATATTAAATTTTATTGCTGCTCATTGCACTTATGGTGTATGAGTTTGTTTAGAGTCAATATTCAAAAATGCTTAAGTTTGCAATGTATTGCAAGGTACTTGACATAATTCTCTGCTCCGCAGTAAATTTTTCTCACCATCAGGAATCTTTTGGGCAATAAAGCTTAGCGTATAGTCTAGCTCAAACAATCAAGCCATTTTCATAGAGACATTAGATGGATGAATTCACCCATCTATGTATGTCTCTTATGTTAATTAAAAGGAGATTAGCGGCTCTCATTGTACGCTTAGTTATTTTTGCTCATTAAATAGACATCTCTAGAAACTCGATTTTATTCTAGGCAACCAAAAAGTTTCAGGCTTTTTGGGAAGATGTGTAATACACAAGCACCAAACCAAGAGTTCAGGGACTACTACTCAATCATGAACAGCGCAACTGTCGGAACATCTATTAGCCAAACCCCAATCTTAGGAATTCCCGTTCGGCGAACGACGTATGAAGAATGTACAGAATTGATTCTCCAAAAAGCCCGCATCCATCAATCGTTTACGGTGGCAGAAGTTAACGTACATAGCCTAATGTCGGGTTATCTCTCACCTAAAGGACATGGGTATTACCTCAATCACTTTAGTCTGGTTCTCCCTGATGGTCAACCGATACGATGGGCACTCAATCTTTTTCGTAAATCCGGTGAAAAACGACTCATTGATCGCGTTCGTGGTCCAGAATTAATGTTACGTTTGTGTCAAAAAGCTGCTGATGAAGGGATTAGTATTTTTCTCTACGGTTCTACCCCATTAGTACTAGAAAAGTTACAGAATAATCTCACTAATAAATTTCCTAACTTGACCATTGCTGGTGCCATTTCTCCTCCCTTCCGTCCTTTAACTCTGGCTGAAGATACGGCATATATCCAACAAATTCGTCAATCTGGGGCAGGGTTGGTTTTTGTTGCACTGGGTTGTCCAAGGCAGGAACAATGGGCATTCTTGCATCGCAATTCTCTAGATTGTCCTATGATTTGTGTAGGGGCTGCCTTCGATATGCACGCAGGCATAATTCCAGAAGCTCCCCTATTCTTGCAACGATTGGGTCTAGAATGGCTATATCGTTTTTGTCAGGAACCAACTCGCCTTTGGAAGCGTTATCTCCTCTTCAATCCTCTTTTTCTGATTCTGTTGGCTCTCCAGTTCATCAAAATACTTCCTCTGAGAAACTATAATCATGTGGTAAGCCTCTGAGTCTTAGACGAGGTGACAGAAAAAGCCGGGAGGGAGATAGAATTTAGCTCACCGCCAAGTGTATTGATGAATCTTCCTCTAGCTATAAAAGCCTATTTCCTATTTTGAGAAGTTAGGATATCTATAGCCAGTCTAAATGATTT
>DNGI01000343.1:34682-37545 GCA_003486645.1 Cyanobacteria bacterium UBA11370
TCCTCCTTGTCTCCCAAGTCTTTCCTTGTTCACGAATCAAATAGACTAGCTATAGAAGTACTTAACCCTATGTAGGTAGGGATAAGGTCAGATATTAAGTGGGAGTAGGGAACGCGGAGAATGTGACGACTGAATTCTAACTCCTGAATATCGAAGTGTAGCAACTTTAAATGAAAGTAGTATAAGGGTAAGGAAAAAATACAAACCCTTTACCCGAATAAAAGTAAGAAATTATATAAATTTTTGCTCTACCATGATTCATTTCAGAGTGAGGTGATTAACTAGCTGTGATCAAAGCGATCGCCAAAACCTCTTTCACCCACCTACCCCTGTGTCAAATACAATCTTAAGCACGGGGAGCTAGCTTATGCAAAAATAAATAACAGTTAGTTTTACTCCAAACACTTCTACAAGGCCTCCATCTTACGGCATACTATGAACTACCTGATTGCTGTACTCAAAAACCGCATTGAAGCCGAAGAGGCCTACACCGCTCTTGAAAAAGAAGGTTTACCCTTAAATCAAGTTACAATTCTGGGTAAAGGTTATAAAGATGCCGATGAATTTGGGTTAATTGACCCCAACGTACAGGCAATGAAACAATTTAAGCAAATGGCATATTGGCTGATTCCCTTTGGGTTTGTCGCTGGTTATACCTTTAACTTACTGACCGCTATCGACCTATTTCCTTGGGCAGGTAGCTTAGGGAATCATATCATCGGTGGAGTATTTGGGGGGATTGCGGCAGCCATGGGTAGTTTTTTCGTGGGTGGAGGTTTAGGATTAGCGTTTGCAAGTGGTGATGCCCTACCCTACCGTAACCGACTTAATGAAGGGAAATACTTGATTGTAGTTCGAGGTTCTGAAAATTTGACTCTACAAGCCAATCGAATTCTTAAACAATTTCAACCGGAAATGAGTCAAGGGTATATTGAGTAGTTTGTTGTTTGTTGTTCGTTATTTGTCAAGCACTAACAACCAATACCCAATAAGCTAAAACGCATTTAAATTGGATATTGAAATTTTTGAAAGGGGTGTAGGGTGTGGGGTGTGGGGTGTAGGAAGATGCAATTTAAATGCCGATTAGCTTAACCAATAACCAACAACCAAGAACCAATATGTTACCAAGGGAAGAACTGCTTAAAGGTGTTGAAAATCGGGATAGCGTTGCTCGTATAATTGACCAAGCTGAACAGGCAATTAAGACGTGGGAAGTGGTGCTAACCGATTTTTTATCCCCTCCGGTTTTGGTAGAAATTCAACGCCAATTTGCGCGTTTAACAGAAGTCCAATTATTAGCTTGGGGTGGGTATCCTCAAGCCGAACGACAACGATTAGCGATCGCACGCCTAGAATTACCGTTGGATCACTCTCAGGTAGAGGTAGCGGTGTTAGATATTGCGGGAAACTTTTTGTTCGATCCAGCAACTCACCGTGACTTTTTGGGGGCAATGTTAGGAACGGGTTTGATACGCGAAAAAACGGGAGATGTGATTGTTTTAGGAGAGCGTGGGGCACAAGTAATTGTAGTACCAGAAATGGTAGAATTTTTGGAGACACAGTTAACTCAAGTCCGATCTGTACCCGTTAAAACTCAACGGATTGAACTGAGTGAACTCAAGGTTAGAGAACCGAAAAAGAAAGAGATGACAACGGTAGAAGCATCAATGCGATTAGATGCGATCGCTTCTGCTGGGTTTGGTACGTCCCGCAGTAAAATGACAGACTTGATTAATGGAGGTGATGTTCGGGTAAACTGGAAAGACATTAGCCAAGCGAGTTATCAGGTTAAATCCGGTGATTTAATTGCGATTCGCGGTAAAGGACGTTTGGAAGTTGGAGAGGTTACCGTAACTAAAAAAGACCGTTATCGCGTTCAGTTAACTCGATTGATGTAAACCCCTTATCGCCGTAATGGCTAATCAGCATTCGGTAGGAATTGATGACAGAACTACTAAACCATCAGCAGGAGGAGGATATCCCCGTCGAGATGCTGAAATCTAAACTCGAAACCCGTTTCTCCTGGCAAGGAATTTTTTCCTCGTTGATGTTTTTTTATATGTACCTGCCGATTTTAGTACTGACATTTTATAGCTTCAATCAGTCGGCTTACAGTGCGGGTTGGCAGGGATTTACTCTGAAATGGTATATCAAGTTATTTAGCGACTCACGAGTCCTCAATGCACTACAAAATAGTCTCACTGTAGCGCTAGTTGCGGTTGCTATTTCTGCAATAATAGGGACATTGATGGCAGTGGGGTTAGCCCGTTATCAGTTTCCTGGAAAAACATTATATCGCGGGGTTTCTTACTTACCCTTAATTATTCCCGATATTGCGATCGCGGTCGCTACGTTAGTTTTTTTGGCAGTAATTGGTACGCCTCTGAGTTTATGGACAATTGTAGCCGCTCATGTAGTTTTTTGTTTAGCTTATATTGCCTTCGTTGTCTCTTCTCGGATTTCAACTCTCGATCCTCATTTGGAAGAAGCGGCGCTAGATCTGGGTGCGACACCGTTACAAGCGTTTATTAAAATATTATTGCCGGAGTTAATGCCAGCAATTATTGCCGGGTGTTTGATATCCTTTGTCCTGAGTATGGACGATTTTTTAATTGCAAGTTTCACCGCAGGAACAGGCGCAACAACTTTACCCATGGAAATTTTTAGTCGCATTCGTACTGGGGTAAAACCAGATATTAATGCGTTGAGTGTGATGTTAATCGTCGGATCGGGGGCAATTGCTTGTTTTGCTGAATTGGTACGTTATCGCGGAGAACAGAAACGGTTTAAGTAATCATTATAGTATTTCTCAAATGGGTGAGGTAGACTTAATTTCCTTCCCCACTCCCTAAAACCTAGAAAT
>DNGI01000343.1:37775-42087 GCA_003486645.1 Cyanobacteria bacterium UBA11370
ACCTCATCGAATTGAAAACTGCTATAGTCCTTCGTAGTGTTGGTTAAAGAGAGAAGATAACTATGGAAACAACTGTAAATTGTGCTGTAGATTGTATAAACGGCTGCATTTTAGGTGATAAATGCCCCAATAAAGAATATGCAGCAGAAGCGTCAAAGTTTATGAATGAAACGTCATTGGATAAAATGCACGAGATTGCAGAGGAAGCGAGAAGAAAGAAACTCTTAGAACCGCCAAAATGGGTCATTCCTGATTTTCCAGAGTAGGAACAGTCGTGCTAATATAATATAGGTTTAATTCGTCTCAAGACTTCCTCAAATAAATCGGCTTGACATTCAGCAATAAAACTTGCTTTCCTGGCTCGGTAATCCAAAGAACGTAGCTGGTCAGTCATAATTACTCCTGTCACTGGTTGACCTGATGGAATAGGAACATAAAACGGATTCTTGCGTGCTGTATTGCTAATAGGACAGACAAATACAAATCCCATTTTGCGGTTAAATTGATCCTGACTCACGACTAGTGCGGGTCGAGTTCCCATCTGTTCATGACCTGCTTGGGGATCGAAATTAAGCAGAATAAAATCACCCCGTCTTGGAAAATAGTTCACCAAATCTCTTGACCCTCTGGCTTACCCCAGGAAATTTCTTCACTAGATTCAATCACACCTGCTAACAATTCGTCCAGAGTGTAGTCTAGAGTCTTAGGCATGGACTCTAAGGCTTTTTTTTCTGCCTGTTGTTTTAGGTTTGTCTCAAGTTCTTGGATACGATCTCGTACTTGTTGGTAGACAGGTATTTCCGCTAATTCAAATAACAGTTTTGCTGCTTTCTCATAGTCTTCAATCGCTCCTTGATAGTTTCCTATTGCAACGTGTACATTTCCTCGATTAACATAGGCTTCTGCAAAGTTAGGATTGAGTTCTAGAGCTTGATTAAAGTTCTGAATGGCTGCTTTAGTATCGCCTAATTCTGAATGAATATTACCCCTATTGACGTAAGCTTGAGCCAATTTAGAATTGAACTTAATAGCCTGAGTGTAGTCTTTTATTGCTTTATCTATTTGCCCAAGACGAGAATAGATTAAACCTCGATTGTAGTAAGCTAAATCATGATTTGGCTTAATTTTCAAGGCATGATTATAATCTGCAATTGCTCCCTGACGATCTCCAAGTTCATCACGGAAACTTCCACGGTCTATATAAGCAGCGGCAAAGTTAGGATCGAGGGAAATCGCCTCTGTGTAATCTTCAATTGCTCCTTGATAATCTCCTAATGCAGCATAAGCGCAACCTCGCAAACAATAGAGTATTGCTTCATCGGATTTGAAGTTAAGCACTTGAGTGTAATTTTCAATCGCTCCCTGGTAATCTCCTACTCTCAAACACTCATTTCCCTGATGAATATATGCAGAAGCATATTCTGTTCCAAGCTGTTGAGATTGTTGCAGTTTGGCAATAAAAGTCTCAGGTTGGAGAGATTTTAAATGAGTTAAAGATAAAGTTTTCATTGTAATTAACTTTTTCTACCCTCCTCAATTTTACCATTGAGGCTAATCCCCAAGATTCTGGCATCAGCAAAGACCGTTTTGCCTATGTAGACACAAATTTATCCTGCCATACTAATTTAAAAAGGAAATGTGACAGATATAGCAGTAGACACATCGATTAGGACAAAGGAATTATTGTAGAGACGTTCCGCCGGAACGTCTCTACTTTCATTATGTGTCCTAACCACTGTGGCGGTTGCTATAAGTAGCTGAAAGTCTGATAGAGTAAGTCTTCACCCAAGCCAAAATCCAAAATCCTTGCATCTAAAATGGTATCAGCTATCCAAATAGCGCCTCCTTTCTCAAGCCTTAACCCAAAATGACCCCAACTATGGCAATCTGAGAAAATAGAGAAAAATCGTAATAGTCTAGCTACTCCCAATTAACGACCCAGATATGCAAACCCTCCCAACTCCTCAAACTGCACCCAAACCCGCTGCACTCGACACCCTGATTCACCGACGCAAAACCCGTCCCGTGAACGTGGGGAATGTCACTATCGGCGGCAGTTATCCCGTCGTGGTACAATCCATGATTAATGAGGATACCTTAGATATTGAGGGTTCCGTTGCTGGTATTCGCCGCTTGCACGAAATTGGTTGTGAGATTGTCCGCGTCACGGTTCCCAGCATGGCACACGCCAAAGCGTTAGCAGAAATTAAGCATAAACTCATCCAAACATACCAACCTGTACCCCTCGTTGCCGATGTTCATCACAATGGCATGAAAATTGCCTTGGAAGTTGCCAAGCACGTTGATAAAGTACGCATTAATCCAGGCTTGTACGTCTTTGAGAAACCCAAAGCTAACCGTAGTGAATATAGCCAATCAGAATTTGATGAAATTGGCGATAAAATTCGGGAAACCCTGGAACCTTTAGTCGTTTCCTTGCGAGATCAGGGTAAAGCAATGCGAATCGGGGTTAATCACGGTTCCCTCGCCGAACGGATGTTATTTACCTATGGCGATACGCCTGAAGGGATGGTAGAATCTGCCTTAGAATTCCTTAAAATTTGCGAATCCTTAGACTTTCGTAACTTAGTAATCTCTCTGAAAGCCTCCCGCGTTCCAGTAATGCTAGCCGCCTATCGCTTAATGGTACGGCGCATGGACGAACTGGGAATGGATTACCCCTTACATTTAGGTGTCACGGAAGCAGGTGATGGCGAATATGGACGAATTAAGTCTACCGCTGGGATTGGCACTCTACTCGCCGAAGGTATTGGCGATACCATCCGCGTCTCCCTCACCGAAGCACCGGAAAAAGAAATTCCTGTTTGCTACAGCATTCTGCAAGCGTTGGGACTGCGGAAAACGATGGTGGAATACGTCGCCTGTCCTTCCTGTGGTCGCACTTTGTTTAATTTAGAAGAGGTGTTGCATCAAGTCCGGGAGGCGACTAAACATCTAACGGGATTAGATATAGCAGTGATGGGGTGTATTGTCAATGGACCGGGTGAAATGGCAGATGCTGATTATGGCTATGTTGGGAAGCAGGCGGGTTATATTTCGCTGTATCGGGGTCGAGAGGAAATTAAAAAAGTCCCTGAAAGTCAAGGTGTTGAGGAATTGATTAATTTAATCAAAGCTGATGGGCGTTGGGTTGATCCGTAGTGTTGATGGTTCAGGGCTAATAGCTAGTTGCTAATTGTTCAAAAGCGATTAGCTATTAGTGTGTAGCATACCACTGCTCAAATCAGATCATTAATAGAAACAGAAGGTTGGATTAAAATAAATAGAAACCTTTCGTTACACCAGGTAGGATGGAACGACAGTGGCTCAAGATCGGGTAAGAGAAAAAATCAGGGAGCGCGTAATACCCAATCCCATCGATTATTATGGACTCTTGGGGTTACACCCTAGCGCCTCTCCCGTAGAAATTCGACGTGCCTATCGGGAACTCAGCAAGCGGTACCATCCTGATACAACCGATCTCCCTGTGCAAAAGGCAACGGCTAAATTTCAACAGCTATCGCAAGCTTATGCTACCCTAAGCAATCCAGAACGGCGATCGCTCTACGACCAAAAAATTGGCTATTCCCACTTGAATGTCATTCAAACACCCCCAGGGTTCAATCATCCCGTCAACCAACCCCAACCGAAATACTCGTCTTCAGCTTACCTCGATCCAACGGATCGCCCTCTATCAGCAGGTGAAGTCTTTGCCCTGTTTATTCTGATCTTAACCTTTGTGGGTTGCTTACTATTAGCGATCGCCATTGGTTTAACAAGAGGAGAATTAGCCTCGCCCGTTACGCCAATGCACAATTCTAACTTGACAAGCCAACAACAACTCAATTATACCTTATTAAAAACCGAGCAGTTGATAACAACGAATACCTCAAAAATGCCTAAATTCTTCTAATCTCACCGATAGTCATCAATCCTTTGTAATCAAAAACTCTAAAATTGAAAACATCCTATGGTTCTTCCGCCACGTAACACCCCTCTATACAATCATCCCCTCCCCGAAATTGAACAGTGGCTGCAAGCCCAAGGATGCAAACAAGACCGCAATGACTTACATTGTTGGTATATTGAGCGACCTTCTTGGAAAGCCGAACTACGCCTAGAAGTTGAAGAATTAACCGTGCGTTATATTAATGCTGCTGAGGGAAATCGTGATGTTATGCGTTCCTTCAAATACTCCCTCAGTCGTGAAGATGTAGAAGCAGCTATTTTCTCTGGCCCATAATTTGGATTTTAGATTTTGGATTGGGAGTTGGATAACCCTAAACAAAGATTGAGGGGGAGAGAGGGAGAG
>DNGI01000343.1:42309-46939 GCA_003486645.1 Cyanobacteria bacterium UBA11370
GGGAGAGAGGGAGAGGGGGGAGAGGGGGAATTTTATTAGGATTGATTATCTAGACATCATATCAGTTGCCAGATGCAGCGTAGTCCTAGCAACAGACCACGGACAACTGACAACGGACAAAAAGTTTAGATGTGAATACACAGTTTAAATGCCGATGAGCTTATAATCAAATTTTCCCAAATCGGCGATCGCGCTTCTGATACGCACACAAAGCTTGATGAAATTCTTTGCGGTCAAAATCAGGCCATAAGGTATCTGTAATATACAGTTCACCATAAGCCATTTGCCACAATAAAAAATTGCTCAATCGCATTTCTCCACTTGTGCGAATAAGCAAATCTGGATCAGATAAATTCGCCGTATAAAGATGACGAGAGAACAACTCTTCGTTAATCTCATCCGGTTGAAGTTTACCTTGTTGTACCTGAATGGCAATTGCCCGAACAGCTTGCAAAATCTCCTGCCGCCCCCCATAATTCGTCGCCACAGTAAATTGAATTCCCGTATTTGATTGAGTGGTCGTCATCGATTTATCAATTTGGTCTTGAAGCGATCGCGGTAATGCAATTAAATTCCCCACAAACTGAATTCGTACATTCTCCGCCATCATTTCCTGAAGTTCTCGTTCCAACACTCGCTCAAATAACGTCATTAAGAAATCTACTTCTTCGGCTGGACGCTTCCAATTTTCCGTAGAAAAAGCATAAGCAGTCAGGGCTTGAATTCCCCAATCATTACAACAACGCAGCAGATTTTTTAAAGCATCTACCCCCTGACGATGACCCATAATCCGGGGTAATCCTCGACGTTTTGCCCAGCGACCATTCCCATCCATAATGACGGCTACATGAGAGGGGAGACGGTTTTGATCGAGGTCGTTTGGTAGCTCTCTTAAGCTAGTTTGCATAATAATTAATACTTCAGTAGTCTAGGGTCGCCGTTTACTTTTATTTTAAAAATGTAAAGATTTTGAACACCCCTAATATAGCCTTTCTCATCCCATTTTGGATTTTAGATTTTAGATTTTGGATTCTGAAAAACGCACTCTGTCAGAGTTTCAGCAACTCATCTGCTACATTTCTTTTTTTAAATTGGTATCAAATGGCTGAGATACATTTACAGAAGAATTCAGCAGTCAGATTCTCCGCGTCCCCCACTCCCTACTCCCCACTCCCGAAAACCTAGAAATTTATACCTCATCAAATTGAGAACTGCTATAGTTATTTCTTCTTATCAGACGTAGAGGACGGAAGACGAAGAAAACCTGAAAGCAGCACCCATCCTTTAGACTTCACTTGGCGACCCAAACTGCGTAAATTTGGGGCAACCACCTCACGGTCTACAGCCCTGGAAAATCGAGCCTCTAGTAATTCTTTGAGTTTACTGCTAGTTAAAGGTCGGTTGAGTCCTCCCCGTTCCGCCAGAGAAATTGATCCCGTTTCCTCTGATACCACAATACAAAGGCAATTTTCGACCCGTTCTGTAATTCCCATCGCCGCCCGATGGCGTGTACCGAGTTGCCGCGAAGCCGTGCGTTCCGAAAGGGGTAAAATTACGCCAGCCGCCGCTACACGGGAACCCCGAATCAACACCGCCCCATCATGTAGCAATGTGGTTGTTTGGAAGATCGTTTGTAGTAGTTCTTTAGAAATTTCAGCATTAAGTTGAACACCGGGTACAGAAAAATCCCGCTCATCAATCGGCCCATTCGTTTCCATAATCATTAAAGCGCCAGTTCGATTTTGGGATAATTCTTTAACAGCGTCCACAATTTCATCAATCACACTATCGGGTTTAGGAGAAGGTCGTCGCTGAACTTCAAACAACTGCGTAATTTTTCCCCGCCCTAGTAGTTCCAGAAATCGGCGAAATTCTGCCTGAAAGATCACCGCCATCGCCACAGCCGAACCAACCACCAACTTTTCTAGCACAAAACCCAACAGCGTTAACCGTAATTGATTGCTCACAGCGGCAGCTAACATTAAGACAATTAACCCCCGTACCATCCATAAGGTACGACGCTCCCCAATGATGAGAAGCACCATATACGTAAGAGCCAGAACCAATCCAACATCAATGCTATGAAGCAAAGGGGATTGAGTCCAGGCTGGGTCAGGGAAGGAACCCGACGAGGACGGAGGCATTGAAGTTCAATAAACGTTTAGCGAGGGGGATGTATGACTAGAGATTTGGGATTTTGGATTTTAGATTATCTAAAATCGCCAATCTAAAATCCAAAATCGATTGACTCTGGCTTGATTTTAGCCGGATCAAGCCATGAGTTGCTGGTTGTTAGCGGTTGGTTGTTGGTTTTTTATTGATTGTTAGGTTGGAGGTGGGAGCTAGGATGGAAAAATCCTAACACCTAACATTTAACACTTAACCTACACGAGTCGTTTTGGCAAACGATCTAGACGGATTACGTCTTGGTAAGTTTCTCGCTCCAAAATTAATTCCGCTTCTCCCGCATTGACTAATACCGCTGCGGGTCGGGGCAGGCGATTGTAGTTAGAAGCCATGCTGTAATTGTAAGCACCCGTACCCATCACGACCAATACATCGCCCGGTTCAGTTTCGGGTAGGGTCGCGTTTTTAATTAAAATATCCCCAGATTCGCAATGTTTACCAGCCAGAGTAACAGTTTGAGTTAAAGGTGCTGACATCCGGTTCGCTACCACAGCGCGATAGACAGATTGGTAGGTGATGGGACGGGGATTATCCGACATTCCCCCATCAACGGCAAGATAAGTCCGAATTTCGGGAATGGTTTTATAACTTCCTAGAGTATAAGCGGTGACACAAGCTGGCCCAATGAGCGATCGCCCAGGTTCCGACAGCAATCTCGGTAAAGGTAACTGCTGTTCTTCACACGCCTTAACCATCGCCTCACAAACCCCTTTCACCCATTCATCAATACTAGGGGGATCATCGGATTCGGTATAGCGCATCCCCAACCCACCCCCAACATTTAATTCTTGAATGGGTAAATCGTAGCGGTAGGCTTTCGTTAAATAATCGACTAACACACCCGGTAGGTCTTTATGGGGTTGACTTTCAAATATCTGAGAACCGATGTGAGCGTGTAGACCGATACAATTTAGGGTTGGATGTTGGCTAACAAAGGCAAAAACTTCATCTAATGTATTGGGATCAAAGCCAAACTTACTATCTAAGTGACCTGTGCGAATATATTCATGAGTATGGCACTCGATCCCTGGAGTCAGCCGCAACATAATCCGGATTGGCTCATCCGCTATATTAGCTAGAGTCTCTAATTCCAACCAATTATCGACAACAATTGTGCAATTATTTTCAATAGCAAGTGCTAGTTCAGCAATGGATTTATTATTACCGTGGAGGTAGAGTTTGTTTCCTGGCACACCCGCTTGTAAGGCAGTATAAAGTTCACCCCCTGATACCACATCGATCCCCAACCCTTCCGAAGCAGCGATCGCACAAACCGCTAAACAATTCCAAGCTTTAGAGGCATACAAAACTAATGATTCACCCGGATAATACTGAGCAAACGCATCTCGGTACTGACGGCAAGCCGTTCGGAGGGTTTCCTCATCTAAAATATAAAGAGGAGAGCCGAATTGCTCCACCAACGTTTTGACATCGCAGCCGCCAATTTCCAAACAGTCGTGGCTGTTAATTTTGGCACTCAGCGGTAGGAGTTCCTGATTCGGCGATCGCACTCCCTGAGTATGATCCGTTGAGGGCAGATACTGTTGTCCAGTTTGATTTTGCACCGCAGTCGAGTCAATCGATAGCATAAGAAAATGATCGTCCTTAAATTGACATTACAGGTGAAGCGTCTCGTTAATCAGTGTACAATTGGGGACTGTGAATTTATTAGAACTTAAGCCGCTAACAGCAGCGTATCTCAGTGCTGCTCTAGAGTTAGACCAGTTATGTTTTGGTGGGCTTTGGACGCGATCGGGTTATGAGCGAGAGTTAGATAGCCCCAACAGTCAGTTACTGATTTTAGAAGCGCATCGGGGTGAGGAGGAGTCTGGATTAGATCGTCAATCCTCCCCTGTGTTAACTCAAAACTTACTCAAGCCTGAGTTAGAAACCGTCCCAAGTGTGCCAAACTTGGTGGTGGGATTAGGTTGTTTTTGGTCTATTTTGGAGGAGGCGCATATTACGATTCTGGCGGTTCATCCGAACTACCAGCGTCAAGGGTTGGGTAAATTATTACTCTATGCCTTGCTTTTGCAGGCGAGAAAGCGTTTGTTAGAGTGGGCAACCTTAGAAGTCAAACCCTCAAATCAAGCTGCCCTGTCCCTTTATCATAAGTTTGGCTTTACAGAAGTGGGTCGTCGCCGACGTTATTACAAAGATACGGGAGAAGATGCCCTAATTCTTTGGCGTGGGGGTCTGCAAAAGCTGGAATTTGAGGAAACTCTGGCTACTTACTATCACGAAATTGAGCAAAACCTCACGTTTTGGGGTTGGCAATGGTCAGACACAAGCAAAGAACAGATGATGACTAGCAAACCTCTTAGCAGCGAATAGTAATAGGGTGCATCCCAATGCAAGCAAAAATACCTGTTGAAAAGGAAATCGCGGCTACACAAACAAAGCCTGCCTCCGCAGGCTCAATTGAGTCCGCGCAGGCGGACGA
>DNGI01000421.1 GCA_003486645.1 Cyanobacteria bacterium UBA11370
GGATTTGACTCGTGAAAAAAGGGGGACAAGGGGGACAAGGAAGACAGGGAAAACAAGGAAGACAGGGAAAACAAGGAAAACAAGGAAGACAAGCAAGACAAAGGGGTGGGGTTTCACAACTCATTTCCCCTCGCTATAGATCAAAACCAACAACGGACAACGGACAACCAACAACTGAATTCTGCTGTATCTAATAGTTTAGTTATTTTAAAATAAAATGCCAGTTTTAGAAACGATTGGATTTGATTTAGGGCATGGTGAAACTGCTGTTGCTAAGGCGAGAGTGGAGAGTATTGAGTCACCGGAAATGCTAGAAATTAATAATAAGAAAGTTCAAATTACTGCTTTAGGTTGGCATCCTGACTTAGGGTATTTGGTGGGAGAACAAGCCTTAATTCAAGCAGGTGTTACGCAATTACGAATCTCATTTAAGCAAAAACCAAATAATGAGCCAAATTATAGACAAACAATCAGCCATTTTTTAGAAACATACTACCACCTTTTGAAAGATAGTAAACAGATTGAAGGTGGAACAGAAAGTCAATTTTTTGTTGGGTGTCCTTCGGGATGGTCTATTCGGGAGCGGGAGGACTACCAAACATTACTTAAAGAAGCAGGTATCCCCCAACCGAGGGTTATCCCAGAGTCACGAGCAGCGTTTATGCAAGCAAAGGAAGCGGGTAAGCTGGAGTATGACAAACTTAAATCGTCGGTTTTGATTGTTGATATTGGCTCCTCAACTACAGATTTTACCTTAGTTAAAAGCTTACATGAAATACCATTAGATTTTGGTAGTAATGCCCTAGGAGCATCCTTAATTGATAAGGCAATTTTTGTTCGGACTCTGGCTAATCATGAGGAAAAAACCTTACTTGAGCGAGTATTTGAGGAGTATCCTCATCATCAAGCGCGTTGTGAATTAGCTTGCCGTAAAGCCAAAGAAGATTACTTTTCTAACGAAGCATTATACAGTAATTCTCAATCCTTTGCGCGAGGCTTTGAGTCAATCAATGAACAGATTTATTTTATCCCTCAAGTTAATAGAGCGATCGCTCAAGAAATTTTGCATCAGTCTTTAGCTGAATTGGAGGGCAAAAGTTGGATTGAATCCTTTCGGGAAGCAGTGAATGAAGCGAAAGAAAAACTCGATCAACAAGGTATTGTACCGAAAGTTTTGCTGATGACAGGCGGCGCATCCCGGATGAAATTTACTCGTGAGATTTGCGAGGAAATCTTCCCGGAACCCGAAACCCAAGTTCGTCCTGATCCAGAACCCGAACGCTGTATTGCTTTGGGTTTAGCACGGGTAGGACGTTGGGATTTACGTGCGGCTGCTTTTAAAGATGAAATTAACAACCTTTTAGATTCAAAGCAGCTTAAACAACTGATTGAGAGACATATTCCAGAGTTAATTGAACGGTTAACTCAACCTCTATCAGAAGGATTAATTGAAAATGTCATAAAACGGGGTTTAAAAGACTGGCAAAACAATAAGATTCGGACTTTGGCTGACTTGGAAAATGGCATGAAGACTCAGGCTCAACAGTGGATGGAGAGCGATCGCACTCGCCAAATTATCAATACTCAATGTATCAGTTGGTTTAATAGTAAGATTCAATCGGAATTAGCTCAAGAAACTGACCCTATTTGTCGCAAGTTTCAGATACCGAGAAGCAGTTTGAGGTTTGAAGAAGGGATTGATCCGGGTGTAGTTAACCCGGAAATATCGATTGGGGATGCTATTCTTGCTGATACAGTAATGTTTATTGTCAATTTAGTCATCGGTGGCGGTACAATTGGAAGTATTATTGCTTTAATTTTAACTGGACATTTGACCTGGCCGATTGCGCTGGTTTATGGGGTTTCAGTACTAGCCGCAGGTGTAGAAATAACTCGGAGTAAAACCCAAGAAGCAATTAAAGAAAAGGTGGATGTTCCAAGCTGGAGTCGTTCTATGCTTTTGAGTGATAGTAAGATTGATTCGATTTGTGAAGAAATGAATCCGGAGTTAGAACGGGTTTTTAGAGAGCAATTGATGGAAAATCAGCAGGCGTTTGATGAATTGATTAGGAAAGTTGGACAAGAGTTGAAGCAAGCTTTAATTGCTAAGGCGGAGGAAGCGGTTATTTTGATTCAATAGACCTCTTGCAAAAGTTAATTTTACCCCCCGGACTACGTCCCGCTGCGCTAACAATCCCCCCGACCCCTCTCGTTCTCCCCTAAAAGGGGAGATGAGTCAAGGACGAAGCCTTTTTTCACGGGGAAGAAATCTTGCTCCCTCCCCGAAACGGAGAGGGTTGGGGAGGGGTTTCTCGGATTTATGCAAGAGGTCTAATAGGGATTAGGTTGGTAGGGAAAAAGGGTAAGGGGGAAGGGGAAAAGGTTATGACACTATCCCTTTTCCCTTAGAGTATTGTCTTCAAACCCCACACTTTAAAATTACTGAGGCTTATGAGCAATCCAGTACTTACTCATAAAGTGGTTTTGGGTAGTAATGTTCTCAAAACCTGCCTTTTGGAGACGTTCTACCAAATTATCAGTAATGTAATGTCTATAATAAGGTTCGTGGAACATGGCAGGGAAATTTTCCATCATCGGCATTAATTCTGGAAAATCTATGGCTTGAATCGAGTCACAGATTACAAAAACTCCTCCGGGTTGAGTCACTCTAAATGCTTGTTCAATCACTTGCTGACGTATTGTCGGCGGTAGTTCATGAAACAAAAACACGCAAGTGACTCCGTGGAAATAATTATCCCGGTACGGTAACTCCTCTGCTTTTGCCTGCATCAGTTGGGGTAATTCCCCTGGAATTTCGGATAATAATTCATTCGCTTTACGCAGGTACGCGGGTGATAAATCTGTCCCAAATAGAGAGGCTTGAGGTAAAGTTGCTCGAATCATTCTTAAAGTGCGACCTGTACCACAAGCTACATCCAAAACTCGAATTTGTTTGGGTGAAATTGAGTTAAATGTTTGGAGTCCTTCCTTTAACGGAGCAAGAATTCTCCGCCGCATCGGATCAGCAGCACCATTAAACAAAAGTTCTACTTGCAAGTCATACAAGTTGGCAGATGTATCGCTAAAATAGCCATCGGTTTGATAGTGAAAGTTGCGCCGATAGTAGTTGGGATAGCCTTCGGTATCAATTTCTGGCGAGAAGTCCTGAAATTGATTCTCGTGCCGCCGTTGCCAACCTTTTGGCAAATCTAGGCAAATTTCTGGATAGTAGCGGAAGAAGTCTTCCCACGGGTTATCAAACAGTAGACTTTCAGGATATATACCCCGTTCAGCATCCTGCCAATCTGCTTCAATGATCAACTCAAACCTTTGCCGAAATTGCTCTAAAAGTTCTGAAGAGAGCGGCTTAGTTTGAAGTTGATTAACAGGCGGATAAATTAGATTGAGCAGTTGTGAAGTTAGGTTTTTGTGGGTCAGAGCAAACAGTGCTTTACTCTGCTGGAATGTTTGATAAGCCAGTTTTGTGAAAATGTCAGACATGAGAGTTGCTGAGGTGGTTTTAAATACGGTTGTAACTTATTGTAAATAATTGTAACAAAAAAATGCAAAAATTGAACAACTGCCAGTAGGAAACTTTCTCAACGAATGGCTGAGACCAAGCTGACGCGATCTCAGCCGTACTGTCGGTGCAAATTATTCCGTCTTTAAGGTAAGAGTTAAAAAACCCTATTTAAAAAATGAGATTTGGCGATCGCATAAGCACGATAACTTTCAGTTAAAATTAGCCTAAAGGTAATTAAGGTATAAAACAAATGAGAGCTGTTGAAGTAACAGGAAGAATTGATGAAAAAGGGCAACTAATTCTAGATAAACCTATTGAGATAAGGCCTATTAGTTCAGTGCGAATTATTATTCTATTTAGTGAGACTACTGACGAATTAGAACCTGAAGATGATAGGGTTAAAAATAGCAATATTTAAAAAGGGAAAAGTGCAGGCTATCGATTGATTTATCAAGTTGAGTCAGTGATGAGCGTACTTTTGTTAACCATTTACTCAAAATCAGACCGAGAAGATATTAGCGCAAATTAAATTTACAGCATTTTAGCCGAATTTTCTAGTATGAGTTTTTCATTTAAAGATAGAAAATCTCAGAAAACGCTTGAATTATCAGCCTAGGAATCGGTAAACCAGTTTTCTATCTGAATACCTTGAAAGTCAGCGTAGTCTGCCTCATTGTTTGTTACCAGAACTAGATCGTTGACAACTGCGATCGCTGCAATCTGTCCGTCAACATAAGATGGTGTTTTGCCAAGTTTCACCAATCTCGCTCGCTCAGAAGCGTGCCATTTTGCGGCTTGCGTGTCATAGGGCAGTAGAAATAACTTAGCTTCTACTTCTTGCCTGAGATAAGCCTCTATCGCTTGACGTTTTCGAGAGTTGGGTAAACGATAACACCCATAAAGCATTTCGTGAAATACAACAGTAGCGGTAGCGGTCAAACCACTAAACCTAACCAATGACTCCATCACGCGGGGGTTTGGGACTGGGCGCAGCGGTTCGGACAAAATGTTGGTATCCAACAAAAATTGCGGATTGCTCAAAAGATGACCTCCCGACCAAAAGAGTGATCGCGAACATCATCGAACACTTGATCAGGATTGATATCTAAAGCCTGTATTTGGTACTTTTGACGAAATTCTGCCAAAGCTGCCCCAAATCGTACTTTCTCTGATGTCAGGCGTTGATACTCACTCAGCGATAACACGATGGCTACAGGCTTACCCCTCCGCGTAATCTGTACGGGCTTGCCATTTTCGGCATCGTAGATAATTTGAGCAAAGCGATCGCGTGCTTCGGCGATGGAGTATCCCTCAGACATTTTTCGGGCTTTCAGCTATATGGCTATCTTCATGGCTATATTCTAGTCTTTTTTTGTTACTGCCGTTGTGAAGGATAGCTTCGTCCATCTGTCTAACTAATATTGGTTCCCTATTTTGAGAGTCGCAGAAAAAGAATACAGCGCTTTTTATCCTTACCCAATCTCCAGATTGAAAAAGATATTTGGAGAGAGTTAAATGATTTGGGGTTAAGGCGGGGAGTATCACTTTTCCTCAAGGGTGTTAAGGTAACAAAGACCCAAGGTTTTAAGTAGAGGCTTGGAATAGTTCAGCTTCTACGATCTCTTTCAAAGAAAAACCACAAAAAAAGCCACCCTTAAAGATGGCTAGCTTTCAAATTTTGATCAACACTAACTTAGAGGCACAGAACAAAGTGACAAAAATCACCTTTCCCTTTGCTCAATCCTAAGCATCATAATAGAGAGCAAACTCATAGGGATGAGGACGCAGACGCATCGGGTTGATTTCATTATCAAGCTTGTACTCAATCCAATTGACGATGAAGTCTTCAGTAAAGACACCCGTATTCGTTAAGAAACTATGATCCTTCTCCAAGTTTTCCAACGCCAATTCCAAAGAACCAGGAGTCGAAGGCACTTTCTTCAATTCCTCTGGCGAGAGATCGTAGATATCCACATCCAAAGGTTCCCCTGGATCAATCTCATTCTTAATCCCATCCAACCCAGCACAAAGCATCGCCGCAAAGGCAATATAAGGATTGCAAGTCGCATCCGGACAACGGAATTCCATCCGCTTCGCCTTGGGATTGCTACCAGACAGGGGAATACGAATCGAAGCTGAACGGTTCCCTTGAGAGTACGCTAAGTTCACAGGCGCTTCAAACCCAGGTACCAAGCGTTTGTAGGAGTTGGTAGTTGGGTTGGTGAAGGCTAACAACGCAGGTGCGTGTCTGAGCAAACCACCGATGTAATTCAGTGCCATCTTACTCAAATTAGCGTAGCCATCACCCCAGAATAAAGGCTGTCCACCCTTCCATATAGATTGGTGGGTGTGCATCCCAGAACCGTTATCGTTAAATAGGGGCTTGGGCATGAAGGTAACGGTTTTGCCGTACTTCTTGGCAACGTTTTTAATGACATACTTATAAGTCATCAAAAAGTCAGCCGCCTCGATGATCGGAGCAAAGCGGAAACCCAGTTCGTTTTGTCCACCTGTAGCGACCTCGTGGTGGTGCTTTTCAATCGGCACGCCACAATCTGCCATTGTGAGTAGCATTTCGGTACGCATATCTTGCAGCGTATCAGTTGGGGAAACGGGGAAATATCCTTCTTTGTAACGGGGTTTATAGCCCAAGTTGCCGCCATCTTCCTCCCGTCCAGAATTCCAGCGACCTTCCACACTATCTACATAGTAGAAGCTCTTGCTCTCGGTTTGGTCAAAGCGAACATCATCAAAGACAAAAAACTCCGCTTCTGGGCCAAAGTAGGCAACATCCCCAATACCAGTGGATTGGAGGAAGTCGAGTGCCTTCTTAGCGATACTGCGAGGGTCCCGGCTATACCATTCTCCTGTACGCGGCTCTTTAATGGAGCAAATCATGCTCAGGG
>DNGI01000200.1:0-7222 GCA_003486645.1 Cyanobacteria bacterium UBA11370
TTAACGTAGCGGGACGATAGTCCGTTTTTAGTTTTGAAATTCTCCCCCACTCCCCACTCCCCACTCCCTACTCCCCATTCATAATGCAACGTTTTGTTAAAAACTGCCAATCTAACTTCAGATAGAACTCGAAGAGAAACTATAATTTGAAATTTAGTTTATTAGTAAGTTTTATCACTCTCGAAGTGAAACAAACGGTCAGCAGCAGTCAGGTTAAACAAAAAGCTGAGTCCCTAGGGTTTCATGCCTGTGGAATTGCGGCTGCAGAACTGGATGCGGATCAATCGGCAACTAGACACCTGAAGGCATGGCTAGCACGAGGATATCAAGCTGACATGAAATGGATGGAAAATCCAACACGATTTGATATTCATTCCTGTATGCCAGAGGTAAAGTCAGTTATTTCTGTGGCTCTTAACTATTACACCCCTCACCAGCGTCCTGAAGGTAAGGACTATGGCAAAATTTCCCGTTATGGTTGGGGACGGGATTACCATAAGGTCATGCCGAAAAAGTTGAAAGGTTTAACCAACTGGCTGCAAGAGCAAGGGGAAGGAATCCAGGCTCGTTACTATGCTGATACAGGCCCGATTCAGGATAAAGTATGGGCAGAGCGATCAGGGATTGGTTGGATTGCCAAAAATGGAAATGTGATTACGCGACAGTATGGGAGTTGGGTGTTTTTAGGGGAAGTGCTGACGAACTTAGAATTAACGCCGGATACTCCCCATACCCAACATTGTGGGACTTGCACTCGCTGTTTGGAGGCTTGTCCCACCGGAGCAATTACAGAACCCTTTGTCGTGGATGCTAATCGTTGTATTGCTTATCACACAATTGAAAATCGGGCGGCGGAATTGCCCCAATCTCTGATACCCTACTTAGAAGGTTGGGTTGCGGGTTGCGATATTTGTCAGGATGTTTGCCCTTGGAACCAACGTTTTGCTCAACCAACAAATGTGGTAGACTTTGAACCTTATCCTGGGAATGTGGCTCCTCAATTGAGCGAGTTAGCAGGTATCTCGGATGAAGAGTGGAATCGACGCTTTAGAGCATCAGCCTTGCGACGGATAAAGCCACAGATGCTGCGACGGAATGCCCAGGCAAATCAATTCAGGTGCCAATCATTACCTGACGAGTAAAAATTATGGAGGATTGAGTAAAAAGATGAGAATTTTATCTGACAATTAGTAGTTTCACTGCTAATCTAAGCGACAGATATGCTCGATCAGCATTTTTGTTAATTCTGTAGCCACGAGAGCAAGCCATCCATGTTTCAGGACGTTACTACTAACGAAAGGGGAACAAAACCGTTGACTGGTTCCACTCTACTCCAACCTTGGTCGGCAGAGGCTGATGCCGATAAGTTAATGGATGATTTATTTGCGGATATCGACCGGATTTTGGAGGGCGGTAGTAAGTTACCGACAGAACCTGCCAAGCCAGAGTATATCTCGTTGCAGTCGATAGTGATTCCGCCAATCAGTATCCCTCCGACTGTCATCCCATCCCAAGACCTGCAACAGGAGCAACAGTCTGTTTCTGAGGATACGACTGAAGTCAAACCCTCCCAAACGACGATCGCTCACACTAGTAGCACGACACCGAAGCGGTCATGGTGGTCGATTGATAAACTCCTATTAGCAGCAGGTTTGGTTTCTGTGGCGGTGACGGTAGGCTTGCTCCTAGCTAGTCAGAAAAAACTAACGGGATCATGGTCACTAAATTTTGCGGCTGCACCGTCTGGGGAGACTGAACCCCTCTCAGAAGCGGATGCTCAGTTTGTTCGGTATATGCAGCGATCGCTCGAAGCGATTGACAGTAAGGCAGCAACAGCCCAAAAAACAGGGACAGCAACAGGTGGGAGTGGTAACACTAGTGCCTTACCCGTACCTGTTAGTGGGAATCGTGCCCTGGGTTCTAACCCACCTGGGACTTATATCGACAAATACATTGTTAATAATAACTATACAACGTACCCAATCCAAACGCCGTCAGTACCGCCCACTAACTCATCGCCAGGGAACTCTACTCTACCAGGACAAACTCGTCTGCCAGCGGGAACATCGGGATTGTCAACGCCGCCAGGGACTGCTCCGACTGCTCCAGCGTCAGATCCTCCATCTGCGCCTGTACCCCCATCAGTCGCTATTCCCACCTTATCAGCTCCACCCCTACCGATTCCGGCTGCGAAACATACCCTGGTGGGATTGCTGGAACAAGGCGAAGGTTCTGCGGCTTTATTTCAAATTGATGGTATCACTCAACGTATTAATGTTGGTGAAGCGATTGGTGCGAGTGGTTGGGCGTTAGTCTCTGTGGCGAATAAGGAAGCTGTTATTCGACGTAATGGTGAAGTTCGCTCGGTTTATGTGGGACAGACGTTCTAAGTGAGAAGTTTTGTGAAGTTCAGGATTTTTTGGGAACTTTCACAGATTTTTCACAAGACTTTGACAAGCTAGAGATATCAAGGACGTTGGAAGGAAGTCTGTTTGGAACCTATATTTCCCCTGGATTACTCCCCTAGGGGATTTTTTTTTGGGGAATTGATGGATGTGAGGGAGAGGGGGGGGGAGGGAGAGGTATTTTACAAATCATTTAGACTGGCTATAAGAGGACTTACGCAACTGGCATATTGAAGATCACAGGTTACAAGAGAAGGTAATTACACTACAAAATTTGGCATCATACTAATTCAGGAATTTACTTCTTAAAAAATTGAGGTCTCATCTTTCTGAGAAACTCCGGAGCTGGCAAATTACTTTGAGCATAGCTATTCTTTTCCCATTCGTGGGTATTCTGTTTTCGTTCCCAGAAGAATGTTCCAACATCACCAGAGTAGACCCATACCCGATCATTCTGATCCCACAAAAAATAAGTTGTATGTCGTGAGGCAAAGCGATCTGGTGATACGTACAAAACCTGCCTATCTTGATTCTGGATTTGGAAACTGTAGAAACCACCTTGTGCATCATCACTAGAATTAATAACCAGTATGTATTTGTTCGATGGTGAAACTGCTGGAGATTCTGGTGTTGCAACTTCCTTTGACATACTTGTGATTCCTCTTTGACAGGCTGTAATCCAAGGTAATCCTATAGCTAGCCATACACCTAAACCAAAGCTAATTACCCTTCTTTGATTAAGAGAAATACTTAATGAACTCGATTTTTCGTGAAGAGTGACTTTATTACTGCTCCACATATCAATTCTTATCCTTTTAATACATCAGCTCAACCTAACCTAAAAATCTAATTACCAGGCCAACCTTGAATGGCAATAAGTGAGCCAGTTTCCTTGAGTGTAACAACAGTTTCTTGATTCCATGTGATACGGATAACATATGCCTGGGCTTGACCAAAAGTAATAATTTCAGCAAACAGGCTCTTCAATGTATCGGTGTCGTACTGAGGATTGGGGTCGATAATGTCGTTCCAGGTATAGGATAGATTGAATTTCACAGTGCAGCGTCCTTGATTGCGGGTTATTTCTGCGGTTCCTCCCATTCCAAAACCACCAACATCAGCATTTGTACCATGCAGATATTGATAACCAATTATTCCCTCACCGTTCTCAATTGCAATAGGAAAGCTTTCATAGAAAGATTGATCGCTGCTACCACGGGAGCATAGATTTTGGGCTTTCAGGAGAAGCTTTGTCCGAATTTGGCTTGTCAGAGATGCGTTAGCTGTCATATAGGCTGTCCACTGGGGATCGTTGTTGATCTGCCAATCTCCACCTCCAGTGAGATACCGATAGAGAATCATTCGCCCAGCCCAATCAGAATCTAAGTCTCCGCCTTCTCTTCGATCACGTTCTCTACCGCCTGCAGGACGACGCCTACGCCTGTCAGATTCAGTTTCTCGCTCAGTTCTTCTGTCAGTTCTTCTATCAGTTCGCTCAGTTGTCTGAGGTTGGCGTTGAATCTTAAACTGATGCAACCCATTTAATACTGGATTGGCTCTCTCTATTACCTCCGGTTGATACTGATTATCTAACCCATCTAAGGTAAGTTTCCTTTGTATTCTTGGCGATGGTGTACTAGGAGTATTAACCGGAACATCAAGACCGTTGTAACCAAATTTAGAGGCCTTCTCTAGTTGAGCTTGTAAGAAAGGCTTTTGGGGTTGGTGCTCTCCACTTTCTCCCTCTGGCTGCACAGTTTGCGGTACAGCTTCTCCCTCTCCTTCTTTATCAGGTAACTCCTGATTGGGTAATGCTTCTGCTAAGACAAGTTCCTCTCTTTGAGGAGTTTCCTCTACCTGTTCGGAATTTGCCTCGATTTCTGGTACTACCTGCTCCTGGGACTGATTCTCTAACCCCTCACCAGCAGATTGTCTCTGAACAGGTAATGCTGGTGTCTGTGGGTCATTAACTGGAACATTAAGACCGTCGTAACCAAATTTGGATGTCCTCTCCAATTGTTCTTCAATCGAAGCCGTTTCTTGAATCGAGTGGTCAGACTGAGCTTGTAACGGGATTTGTAAACGTCGCGGTTGCAACGAGTGGTGCGTCTGATTAGGCACAGAAGAACTCTTTTTTTCAACAAACTCACTACCAGACATACAAGCTGACCCCACTCAAGCTGAAGAATTACCTCAATATTAGATGATTGAGAGCGAGCGCACGTCTTTCACATCACAAAATTTGACAAAAATGGAATTCAAGAAATTTGAATACTCAAACCCGGTAAAACATCTTCACCAGAAAGCGTTACTGGAAAATCAACCACTTCTACAGGTTGTCCCATTCGATAGATTTCTACCTGACGACTTTGAGGATTAATTAACCATCCAATGCGTAACCCACTATTAAGGTATTCCTGCATCTTTTCTTGAAGCGGTTTAAGGCGATCGCTACCAGAACGAAGTTCAATCACAAAATCAGAACAGATAGGAGGAAACCCAACTCGTTCTGTTTCACTCAGCAATTTCCACCGTTCTCATTCTACAAGCGACATTGGACAAGTGAAGCTATGTTCCAAACCTAAATTTAATGGAAACAGTAAAAGAAAGATTAAACGTTTTCCCAAGGTAATTCACTTATAAATGACCAATTATTTTGGGTGGTAGATTTTGAATTTTGATGAGAAGAAAGACAGCTTTCTATACTGACTTCTGGAATCAGATCTGTTGCTATATCATTTCTGATAAAAAACGCATTCCATTGCTTTGTATTTGAACCAACTAATCGATAGCCCCTATCTTTTGCCAACTTCCCAAACGCCCTTAGTGAAGCTCCACAATAATAGCCAGGATGATATTGAGAATGTTGAAATATTTGAGCTTGAAACTGTGGATCGTAAGGTACAGTTACAGATTTTTCTGCCCCCCAATACGTATTATATTCAATCACAACAACTCTAGGATTGATACAATCGATTGATTTCCATATCCAATAATCGACTCCATCAAGATCTAGAGATAATAGATCAATTTCACCGTTAAACCCGTTAGTCGTTATAAGTTGATTTACATTTTCTGCTGTTATCCAAGCGTTCACTAATTTGGGAGGGTTAATTTTTGTAGTATTTATAAACTCATATATTTCTTGACCAAGTTTGATTTGAGTAAGATCTCCATCAAATAGAAGCCCATTCCAGCCGTGATTAATTATTAAATTAGCCGCATTACATTCAATTCCATCACCAGCACAGAGTTCAACAACTTTTTTGTTGGTCGTGTCAATCAAAGAAAATATAAATAATAAAAAACCATCTTCATCTGTTTGCGAACAAATATGCAAGCCAACATCTTGAAATTTCGGCAAATTTGGGGTGTTTTTTAATTGTCTGTATTGATTCATTAAGATCAGTTGGGCTGTCTGGCTTCGATTAATAAAATTGACTTTGTTTAAACTATAATAAAACCATAATTTGGTGGTATTTTTAATTGATATTTTTAGTGACTTTAACATTTTTTTAATTAACTTCAGATTGAACCAGTAACCTTATTTTTATGCAGGTACTTATATTGACATTGTGAAGCTCTAGTGACTCTAGAGTCAATCAGGATATTCTAAATATTTTCCAATTATCATAAAAATTAAAAAAATGCAAATATCCGTATAATGTTGACAACTAAGAGTTACAATTCTCAATCACTGAAAGATCTGAGCGTTTAAAAAATAAATTCACGGATGGGTTAAATTTAGACAATATCCTAATTATTAGGGCGTTACATGAAGTCTTTTATTTTCGTTTGCCTCCATTTCCAATAATTCTGGTACAGTGACAAACTGGTAGCCTTGCTTTTTTAATTCAGCAATCAATTTAGGTAACGCCTCCACCGTTTTAGAGCGATCGCCTCCTCCATCGTGCATTAAAACAATTCCTCCAGGTTGCGCGGCTTTGAGTGTACTATCAATTAATCCTTGTACTGTAATATGGCGCGATCGCCAATCTTTAGAATCGACTGACCACATAATGACTGCATATTTTTGCTGGTGAGCGTAGCTAACTAATCCATTATTTAAAATCCCAGCCGGGGGTCTAAATAACGAGGTTTTGACTCCAGTTAGTTTATAAATTAAATCCGCTGTTTGATTGAATTCACGAGCGGCATGAGCTGAACTATACTGATGATATTGATGGCTCCAGGTATGATTACCAATTGCATGACCATCGGCAACCACTTGCTTAATGATATGTGGATGATTTTTAATACTCTTGCCCACTACAAAAAAGGTTGCTTTTATAGTCTCCTGTTTCAGAATATCGAGTACCTGTACGGTTGTGTTTTGCCAAGGACCATCATCAAAGGTTAGAGCAATGACTTTTTGTTCGCTTTTAATCTTAACCTCACGAATCGTTTTTCCTTGAAACTGTAGAGGGACAGAAAAGTTTAGCGATTTAGCTTCTTCTTGTACCAATTTCCCAACTAGTTTTTGATTAGCTTTTTGTTGCTGTTGTGGAATTTCAACCTTGAATTTCGGGATGTTTTGAGGTTGATTTTGTTGATACTTTTCCTCGTTAATCGGTAGAGGTATTTTAGAATTAATTGAATGCTCTACAGATAAACTCAACCCAGCAATACAACCTAAATTAATAGCAATTACAGTAAGAGACAGTTTATACTGTCTTATAAACAAACGCGAGTTTGCCACATTATATCTCCTTCACTCCTCTGAACAGATGCGGCAGTAAATTATAGTTTTTAGCCCTTAGTTGTAAGGGTTGGTAGTGCAAGTGATACCCAGTTGCGGTCAAAGATAGTAGATAGGA
>DNGI01000200.1:7482-15266 GCA_003486645.1 Cyanobacteria bacterium UBA11370
CCTATGAACGCAACTTGGTATGATTCCAGATCCCCAACTTCTCCAAGAAGTCGGGGATCTAACCTTCAAATCAAAAACTAAAAATAGTGCTGTTGCCAATTACTACGCCAACAGCACAACGTCCGGGATAAAGACTAAGTTTTTTTCAACTAAAATTTCAGGAGAATAACTTCTGCTTGTAGAGAGTAACAATTCGTTCTGTTACTTCAGGAATCGTTAGACCATCCGTATTAATTTCAATCGCATCCGCTGCTTTACGTAGAGGTGCTAAAGCACGAGTGCTATCCCGATAATCCCGCTTTTCAATATCCTGTTCTAGCTGTTCTAAACTCACATCCCCTTGATTTTGGTCTTTGAGATCCTGCTGTCGTCGTCTGGCGCGTTCTTGAACCGATGCCGTTAAGAAAATTTTCAGTTCCGCATCCGGAAAAACGTAAGTGCCAATATCCCGTCCTTCCGCCACAACACCCCCCTTACACCCCCAACGTTGCTGTTGTTTCACCAACTCACGGCGAACAGTCGGTAACGCGGCGATCGCAGAGACATGACTGGTAACATTTAGAGAACGAATAGCCTGAGTAACATCCTCCCCATCAATCCAAACCCGAACCGCTTCGTCTTCAGAACCCGAAGGACTTAGAGAAATCTCACATTGACTCACCAGTTCTGCGATCGCAGGTTCATCATCCCAGTCAATTCCCGCTTGCACCACCCGCCAAGTCACCGCCCGATACATCGCCCCCGTATCCAGGTGCATGAGTCCTAACTGATGAGCTACTAAACGAGTAACCGTCGATTTCCCCGCACCCGCAGGACCATCAATCGCCACAATTGGTTGACGATACTGTAGCACTATATTATCAATTAAACGAGTTGAACCAAAACGAACGGCGATCGCTAATAACCCTTTATCCTCAACTTGGTCTAAGGGCATCAGAGTTGTAGGATGTACTAGTTCGACATACTCCACCTGAATATCCCTGACTGAGGCTAATTCTGACTTAACCGTTTCAATTAGAATCGTGCGATCGCGTTCTCCCCCATGAAAAGCATTTTGCCCTTGTTGCAGCGCCCTATACAATACAGGAGCTTGAGCTTTTTGGGACTCGGTTAAATACTGATTGCGAGAACTGTACGCCAGTCCCGACTCTTCCCGTACAATTGGACAAGGCACAATAGTTACAGGTAAATTCAAATCTGCAACCAAACGCTGAATAATTGCCAATTGCTGGGCATCCTTCTGACCAAAATACGCCCGTTCCGGTTGTACCAAGTTCAATAACTTTGTCACCACCGTCGCTACCCCCTGAAAGTGACCCGGACGAGAACGACCACATAATACATTGGTCATTGTAGCGGGTGGCATCACTTGAGTTAACTGAGTACTGGGATCTGAAGTCAGTAGGCGATTTCCATACAACTCTACTGCCGTTGGGGCAAAAATTACATCAACCCCTACCTGTTCGCACCGTTGCCGATCCTGTTCCAATTGACGGGGGTACTGCTGAAAATCTTCCGTTGGGCTAAACTGAAGCGGATTGACAAAAATGCTGACAATGACAATGGCATTTTCTCGTCTTGCTCGCTCAATTAAACTGAAATGACCGGGGTGCAAAGCTCCCATCGTTGGCACCAGAGCGACTTCCTTGCCAGGTCGGTAACGGTCTAAGTAACAGCGCAATCCCGCTGTTGTGGTAAACAGGTGCATGAAAGTTTAGGAGTTTGGATCTTAGATTGATGGTAGCAACTCATTTGAGCCATCACCAATCAGGGTTCATAGGATGTCCGGTTAATCATACCAAATCCGATTTGAAAACTTCCTTTTTACGACTAATGGTAGAGACGTTGCATATGCTAGTGGTTCATGTCATTAATTATGGCGGGTGTAGAGACGTTGCATATGCAACGTCTCTACAGGGTTTTGGCAACTCTGATTAAAGGGTGAGTAGCGGAGTATATAAACCGGATTTGGTATCACTCATAATTAACCCTGACCGCTCAAAAACGTATCCGGATCGATTCCCGCATCCCGAAGTCGTTGCATCAATAACTCTAATTGAGATTCAGCTTGTTCAGCTCGATGTCTCGCCTGTTCAGCTTGCTGGCGTTCATATTCAGCTTGCTGGCGTTCATATTCGGCTTGCTGGCGTTCATATTCGGCTTCCGTAGGAATCCAATTCCCCTGAGCATCGTACCAACGCAACCACAAGCGCTCAATTCCTTGAAACTCTCCTTGCCATAACCCCAACCCTAACTCTAATTCAGGCATCCATACCCGCGACTCTTGTAACTCTAGCTCTTGATAATGTGCTCCATCTAGTTTAAACGCTCGTAACTGATTGGTATAACGACTAAAAATCACATAGTAAGGAATGTGTAAAATCTGCTCGTAAACATCCCATTTTCTGGGGGGTTTTTCCTCGATCTCAGGCTGATTTGCGTGTCCATTGTCTACGATATCTTCAGATTCAAGCGGCAATTTTTCCGACGCATTCTCCCCTAAATCTTCTTTTTCCGTACCTGGAGAAAGTAATTCTACGACAACAAATGGATTTACACCTTCTTGCCAAACCACGTAAGAAAGGCGCATATCCACTTGATCATAAAGTCGAGGAACACCCACAACACCAAACCAATCCGGGCGCTTGTACCACAACGCATGACGCACATCATAGTAGAGGTTCATATCAGTACCCGTAAATACCCGTGATGGGGGATACTGCTGCGGACGGAACGTGAGACTCAATAATTGGGGTTGTAAGTCATGGAATTCGTCAGGCAAACCAGGTTCCTCCGGATCTTCACTAGGCAGATCGTACATCGTCGGAAGGGTTTCTCTGGGCGACTTGGGCGGGTCAGTTTGAGGAACAGGGTATTTAAACGGCAACATAGTATCTAGAGGAATGATTGGCTCTATGTTAATTCAGGAGTCACGATTCAGGGGTCAGAAGTCAGAAGTCCGAGCTATCCTGGAAAGGTGGCTCATCCCTACAGCCCCTACCCTTGAATACTTAATTTGGCTTCCCCTTCATCGTCGCTCAAGTGGAAAATCCGATTAGAATGTGAATAAAATCTGAATAAAAAAGGATTCTTATGGCGGAAATTCAAGAAGAGAAAACAAACGAAGTTACCCCGGTTCCTGCTCAAAGCAACGCTCAGGAAGGCAATTTTCTGCAAAACTGGAAAATTAAAGTTGGGTTAATTGCAAGTGGGGTGATTGCCGTTGTTGTGGGATTGTTTCTATTGATGTTCTTTTGGCAGCATATCATCGCAGGTAAAGGGATGAATGCTTGGTCAAAGCGTGCAGGTGCCCAACCCATCGAGTGTATGATTAAAGACACCAACAATGACGGTTATGTCAGTTGCAGTGCCATGCTTGAAGGTGAGGTTGTGCCTCTAGAATGTGGCTCCAGTATATTTAATATTGGTTGCCGAGTTAATTATGGTGCAGCGGCTGCGCCTGTGTTGCGTCCTACTCCTGTACCCAATGGACGTGGGCGTTTGTGATAGGACGTATGCTAAAAGAGCAAGAGCCCGTCGCATTTTGAAATCTCACTCCTGATCGCCCATCCCCTACATGCGTTACCCCATCCCCTGCCACTATTAACGCATCCGCTTAACTTCTCGAAACGACTTGATCAGTATATTATTCTACTCCCAAGGCGTGACTCTCTATGGAATCCGCCACGAACTTTTTAAATCCTGCACTAAGTTCAGCCGCTTTCATTTCCAGATTAGAGAATAATTGCTCCATGGCTTGAGTGTAGGGTAGCACCAGAGGTTTAAAATCCGGTTCCACATGAACTAGCACTTCATTCATCAGTAATTTTGTCATATCTCTCACGAGTTCCCATGCCACATCAACACTAGGAAAAACCATCACACATAAGGGAATTAATTCATTTTCAACTAGTCCCATATTTTCTTCTAAAACACACAGCCATAGGTAGCTTTGAAACATATTTAGATCCCGAATCGTCGATGCGGTTACACCTAGGTCACTGAGTCCTCCTCGACGGCTTTGATGATGAGGAAATAATTGGATACATTGGCTGTAAACCGTTTTGGCAATCTCATGAGTGAGAGGTAAAATTTGCTCCACAACCGTTAAGGTTGGTGAACCAGGTTCATGTTTAGCAGCAGCAGCACAAAGTCGCGTCCACGGAATACAGGCTTGCTCTTCAACAAATTTCAGGTACGGACTAACTAAGACTTGCTCTGGGAGTGTCAATTTCTGAAGAATTAATTTAGCACTGAAGTGAAATTGAGTGTTGATAAAGCCAATAGTACGTGGATCTTTTGATATTAAATGTTGTTCTTGAAGTTCTACTAATGAGGGTTCAAGCGCTGCGTAGAGTTGTTCTATCGCTGGTAATTCTATTGCTTTTTTTGCCCAATGACTAAAGGCATTGCTAGATAAATTAATTGTTCCTTCCGATGAATTTGGAGTTACTGCCCGTTGCATTGCCGCTAGTGCAGTGATGCTGGGTGACTGCTGCAAGTAAACCTCCATTGCTTTCTGATAAACCTTAGCACCAAATTGAGCAAGCCGCCTCGCTTCGGCTAGGTTTACAACATTAGGAACATAAGAAAAGAGGGCATTGGTTTTCATCCCAGCGCGTTCACATTGAATCTGAATTAAATGCAGCACCTCAGCAACGGTTTTAGTTCGCCCCTCTGTTGAGGCAACGGTCACCAACTCAGAGATCGTAAAGCTACCTTCGACTGATGAAAGAGTTGATAAGTCTGGGACGTAGCGTTGTGCCCAAAGTTTGACTAAGCGTTCAACGGAAGTGCTGTTGACAAGTTTAGTGATTTTCAGCACAGTTTTTTTTTCTCCAAGTAATGGGTTTTGAGATCACCGTTGATTGACGAGTTTTAGAGATAGGACTATTGCGATCGCAAACTACAGAGTTTGAGTTAGGTTATACCCGGTGGAGTCATTGATAGGGTTAATTGCGAATTGTTATTTATTCAAAAGCTATGAGCATTAGCTATCTTTGATGTTAGTTTGTGGCTGTGCCAAGTCTAGGCAGATATTGGACTTCTCAAAACGTTTCAAACCAAAATCTGTTGAGTATCCGTCACTACTGAGGCATTCATGAGTAATACATGAATCAGATTCAAATGGATATTTAAATGATGAATCATGGCTCCTAAACGCCGGGTGTAATAGGATAATTGACCATCGATACTACTCAATTCTAGGTAATCTCTTTCTTCTTGTGCCCGTTTTCTCTGAGCTAGATATTCATTATATTCTTGAATGAGTTTGAAGATACTATTCATTTTGTTATCTAACATATAGACAATATATTCATCTGCCAATAAATGATGAGGTGGTATTTTGTAAATTATTTTTTTAAGTCGTTCTTGATTAATAGGAGGAATGACATAGCTTGTTAAAAGTTCAAATTTATCTTGATGAAGCAACCCAAGTTCGTGGCGAATGATTTGGTCAGCTTTTCGGAGATTCAAAAATATCGTATCTACTTCAATACTCAAAGACGATAACAAGAGTTGTTCTTCATTTTGATTCATGTGTAATTTATTGAAGCACATTTGAGCTGTCCTAAAAATAATTCCCAATCAAAGCAGCTTGATTCGGACTTGCAGTTTGCAGTCCGCTGTCGTTATCCCGTGATGTGGAGGCAAGTGTCATACAAGTGTATGACCTGTATTACATTATCGTGTATCTTATTGCAATCTGGCTAAAATCAGCAACAAAATGGAGCTAACTTTATCAACTCTTTACCAACGACTGAGGAGATACTGAACCCCAACAAAATCTTTTGTGGAAGAAAAATCAATCGGTAGAGGGAACGACTACTGATACCAAGTTGCGGTCAAAGATAGTAGATAGGAAAGACAAGGGGGACAAGGGGGACAAGGGGAAAGAAAGTACTACGTATGAATGCAACTTGGTATGATCCTGGAACCAAAACTGTAAAAAAAACGCCTGACTCTACAGAATCAGGCATTTGAGTCGATTGGTGATCAGATTGCCCTTATGGACGTTGAGATAGAGAGGCTACGGGTTCCGTGTGGATTTGTACTTGTGCCACCGAGGACTGTAACATGGGAGTATTGCTAACAGAACTATTGGCTAGCGTAAACAGAGGATTTGACAAAATCCCGGCTAGAGAGGTAGCAATGACTGTCAAAACTAACCCGATTTGCAAGGGACGCATACCGGGTAAGTTCCAGCGGATTTCGGGATAATTCTTGACGACATCAGACATTTCCTGGGGTTCTTTCACCACCATCATCTTGACAACACGGATGTAGTAGTAAATCGAAACCACACTGGTAATCAACCCCAGCAATACTAAACCATACAATCCAGCTTGCCAACCCGCCCAAAACAGGTAGATTTTGCCAAAAAATCCGGCTAGGGGTGGAATTCCTCCTAGGGACAGTAAACAAATACTTAATCCTAGAGTGAGTAAGGGATCTTTTTGATATAAACCCGAATACTCACTAATCTGATCTGTTCCAGTTCGTAGGGTGAAGAGAATCACACAGATAAAACCGCCTAGGTTCATAAATAAATAAACCAGGAGGTAAAATATCATACTGGCATAACCTGCTTCAGTCCCAGCAATTAACCCAATCATCACAAACCCCGCTTGGGCAATTGATGAATAGGCAAGTAACCGTTTCATGCTAGTTTGGGTTAGAGCGACAACATTCCCTAATACCAAACTCAAAATTGCTAGGGCAGTAAAAACAAAATGCCACTGTTCACTCACAGAAGGGAAAGCGGTAACGAGTAAACGAATGGCTAAAGCAAAACCCGCCGCTTTGGAACCTACGGAAAGGAACGCAACCACGGGAGTAGGCGAACCTTCATAAACATCCGGTGTCCATTGGTGGAAGGGAACCGCTGAGATTTTAAAGGCAATTCCAGCGATCGCAAACACCAACGCAATTAAAACCCCCAAGGATTGACCCGATGCTAAACTGGCAATACCCCTGGCGATCGCATTTAAATTCGTTTCTCCCCCAGACAACCCGTATAGTAACGATACACCATACAGAAATACAGCGGAACTTGATGCGCCGATGAGCAAGTATTTCAACGCCGCCTCATTAGAACGGGGGTCGCGTTTCATGTACCCCGTCAGCAGGTAAGATGAGATACTGAGGGTTTCTAAAGAAACAAAAATCATCACCAACTCATTTGCACCACAGAGGAACATTGCCCCTAGGGTGGCAGAGAGTAAAATGCCGATAAATTCCGCTAACGACGTACCAGACTGCTGCACGTAGCGAATTGACATTAAAATTGTGACAATCGTAGAGCTGGCAACGATACCGCGAAAGGCGATACTTAAAGTATCACCATTAAAAGCCCCTAAGAAAGCGATGGGATCGGTAGCATTCCATTGAAGGTACAGGGCAACTAGGGCAGTCAGCAAGCCCCCAACGGCAACATAAGGAAGTTTATTGGCGACACTCTTACCAGAAATCAGGTCGATGCCTAATACTAGTAAGAGGGTAATCACCACAATTCCCTCTGGCCAAATTATCCCAGCATTAAGCTGGGCAGCAAGAGTGGCAAAATCCATAGTTTCTATTGGTATGGTCTATGGTTAGGTGGGTATCTAGATTAACTTTTTTATCATATCGGTGATTGTGACCGATTTGATACTAAGTTTGGGTGTTTTGAAAGTGGGGAGACCGGGAGTGGGAAGTGGGGAGTGGGGAGTGGGGAGTGGGGAGTGGGGAGTAGGGGAAGAGAGGTGTTAATAATAACGTAAGTTGCTAGTTATAAATTCATG
>DNGI01000411.1 GCA_003486645.1 Cyanobacteria bacterium UBA11370
CAGACGAGCAAACCCTGATTATCTCGATCAATAAATTGGTCTGACGCACCCTACAAGTTGATTTTATTGTGACACTTACGTAAGTCCTGTGTATAAAGAACGAACTGCTGAAGAAATACAGAAACTCTATCCATCTCTAAGGTTAGCAAAAGTATATGCGACTATTTTGTATTATTTAGAAAATCAAGAATTAGTCAGTCAATATTTAGAGGATTGGTTGGAATGGTCACACCAACAACGCCAAGCCCAAGCAGCAAATCCCCATCCAGCAGCAGAAAGATTGCGAAAATTGAAGGCGCAAAGATCCGGGGAAATTTCGGCTTATGGCGATTAAGTATTTGACTGCTATTTAGCTTAATCTTACCTCGATCCTAACCTTGAAGATTGTTATAGTAAAGACAGCCGGATTGGGAAGTTAAGTTATGATGATGGCAGAGGTTAATCAATTAATTCAATATGTGACAAACTCCCAAGGAGAGTGCATTGGAGTCGTAATTCCTTTAGCGGTTTGGGAACAGTTGATGCCATTTTTGCAAGCTTTAATGAATGCTGAAATAGATGATCAGGAACCCAAGGAGAATATTCTCGCTGACTTGCAAGAATCAATACGTCAAGCGCGGCGAGGGGAGACGTTTCCCCTGAGTGAATTGTGGGATGGAATTGATGAGTGATGATAGCTTGGTTGAAATTCGTTTCACTAAACCTTTCCAACGTCGATTCAAAGCTTTGGCGAAACGCTATCGACAAATTAAAAAAGATATTCAACCTATTTTAACTGAACTGCAAGCTGGCAACTTTATTGGCGATCGCATTATCGGAATTGGGGATACAGTTTTCAAGGTTCGTGCTGCTAATAGCGATATTCCTGTTGGGAAAAGTGGCGGTTATCGGTTGATTTATCAGGTTGTATGTTCAACCTGTGTTTTCCTGTTACTAATCTATGCTAAGTCTGATCAGGTAGATGTTACAGCCGACGAAATCCGAGATGCAATTAATCAAGCCTTTTGATAAGAACAACCACAGAAACAATGAGCCATGACTGAAGTTCTGTAGGTTTGGTTGAGAGCAGCGAAACCCAACATTTATTTTATGGGAGTTGGGTCTCGTTATCTCGACCGAACCTACAAATTACTGACTGTAGTTATTTTTAAAACAATTTGGCAACGGATGGGGTAACGGATGTAACGGATGGGGTAACGAATTTCTGACATCCGTTACATCCGTTATCAAATCCGCTGCCAATGAGTGACATCAACAATCTACCCATTGCTCCAAACACTCTGCCACAATAAGAACAACCAACAGAAACAACCGATTTCCTACATCCGTTACATCCGTTATCAAATCCGTTGCCAATGACTGAAGCCAAAGCGCAGCAATTCATCGCACAAGCAAAAGAGGAACAGTGGGAAGAAGGCGAATTTGCCAACCTGCGCGATACTTTCCCAATCAATCTTGCCACCAATCGCGGTTTAAAAGAATTACAAATCGAACTCCAACACGAACTCGAAAAACTCATCCCCAACGGTATCCTTTTCCCCAACAAATGGTTAGCAGTCCGCTACACTCTGGAAAACGATGGACGCAATTATATCAACTACTCCGAATACCAAACCACTTGTCGCCGCCACGGAATTACTAATCGACAGGAAATGTGCCAACTCAGCCGCTTCTTGCACGATTTAGGCATTTGCTTGCATTTCCAGAACGATCCAATTTTATGCGATCGCATGATCCTTAAACCCAACTGGGGAACCACCGCCATCTACAAAATCCTGGATCATCAAACCGTTAAACAAAACCTGGGACAATTTAATCATCAAGACTTAGCAGATATTTGGCAAGCCGAGGAATACGCCAATATGCACCACCAACTCTTACAACTGATGAAAGAGTTCAAAGTCTGCTATGAAATCCCGCGCCGCAAAGGTGAATATATCGCCCCCCATCTCCTCTCACCGGAATCTCCCCCCTATGATTGGAACCCAGAAAATAATCTAATTCTCCGCTATAACTACAAAAACTTCATGCCTAAAGGCATCCTGACCCGCTTTATTGTCGAAATGCACAAAGAAATTGAAAACGTCTCTGATCCAGAAAATGCCTTAGTCTGGAGAACAGGCGTAATCCTCAACGATAATACTGCGCGTGCGGAAGTGATCGAGAATTATCATAAACGAGAAATCATCATCCGCGTTTCCGGCAATCGTCCCCGTGATTTACTGACAATTATTAACCGTAAATTTATTGAAATTCACGATATTTTTAATCTTAAGCCTGAAGACTACGACACCCTCATCCCCTGTAACTGCCAAGTTTGTAAACCTCAGCAGAATCCTTTCACTTTTCCTCTCAATCGCCTCTATCATTGTCTGGATAAAAAACGTTTCACCATTGAATGTCACGAAAGCGGTGAGGATGTGAACGTGCGGGGATTAATTGATGATGTAATTATTCAATATCCCGATTATCCCGAAATGTTTGATAGGGGTTATGGTGAGAGTTTATCTAGAAAACAGCATCAAAATGATGGACGTAGATATAGGCGTATCCAACCCAGAGATGCACCACCCAATTCAACCGTCAATCTTTCCCTAACCGTCCCCATTAATAATCACAACCAACAGGAGCAAGCAATGAGTAATGATAAAATATGGAATGGCGATCGCGTTGAAGGCAGTAAAATCGGTAGCATTAACTCCCTTCAAGGCAGTGTTGGTGATATTCACGGTAATAATATCGTCCATAACTATAACAATACAGAAAAACAATCCCTGGCAGAAGCCGCTAAAGAAATTCAAGACTTAATCGAGCAACTTTCCACAACTTATAACACCGATTCCATGATGGCAAAAGTGGCGTTTGCTGAAGAAATTAAGAACCAAGTTAATGGTAATCCCAATTTAGGTGGACGTATTCTTAGTGCTGGTAAAGCGGGAGGAGTGGCTGCAATTGGTCAATTTCTAAATCATCCTCTTGCTAGTTTTGTGATTGCGGCTTTAGAGGATTGGGAAAAAACTAAAAATTAGGGCGTGAAATCACGAGTGGTTCATGTCATTAATTATGGGGGGTGTAGAGACGTTGCATTGCAACGTCTCTACTGGGTATCATTCTAACCCTTACCTGCCATTACCATTACCATTACCATTCCCCGTAGTTGCTAAAACATTTTCAGCTAACTTACCGGGAACTTCTTGCAGATGGTCATATTTCCAATTGAAGAAACCAGTACCGAGAGTCAGCGATCGCAATTCAATAATAAAGTCGTGCATTTCGGCTTGGGGAAGATACCCTGAAACACAATCCCACCCTGGCCAATCTTCACGTCCTTCATAGTTAAGAATTTGTCCACGACGACCTGTTAGCAATTGCAGGACTTTCGAGGTAAATTCATTCGGTGCAGACACCTCAATCGACATAATTGGTTCTAGCAATGTGGGTTCGCACTTGGGCATTCCTTCCGTCATCGCTAACCGCGCTGCTTGCTTAAAGGCTTGCTCAGAACTATCCACAGAATGGTACGATCCATTGGTTAAAGTAACTGCCACATCCACCACTGGAAAACCTAACGGGCCATGGCTTAAATACTCCCGCACGCCAATTTCTACTCCAGGAATATATTGCTTGGGTACAACACCACCGACAATGGTTTCTGAGAAGTTAAATCCTTCCCCACGAGACAACGGCTTGATATCCAAATAAACATCGCCAAACTGCCCATGACCCCCACTTTGGTGCTTGTAGCGTCCGTGGGATGAGATTTGCTTGCGGATGGTTTCTTTGTAGGGAACACGCGGTAGATGAGTGGTCATCGGCAGATTATACTTGCGCCGCAGTCGGTCTAGGGCAACCTGAAGATGAATTTCACCCTGTCCCCAAAGGATAATTTCATGGGTATCGCCGTGTTGTTCCCAAGCTAGTGAGGGGTCTTCTTCCAAAAGCTTAGTGACAGCACTACTGAGTTTAACTTCATCTTTGCGATTTTCGGGAGTAATCGCTAAGGCATAAACGGGTGCGATCGCGTCGGCTGTGGGTAATTCTTTGGCGGCTTTCCCGTTTTCAGCGGTGAGGGTTTTACCCGTGGGAATGCTTTCTAAACGTCCAATAGCAACAATTTCGCCTGCGGCTGCGGCTTGTACGGACTGTTGTTGCTGACCCAGCATCCGGTACAATCCACCAGCCCGAACCCCATTGAGGACAATACCATCGGTAAGCTGGCCTTGCCAAACACGGACGAGAGAGAGTTTACCACCTTGAGGAGTATAGTAGGTTTTGAGAACCTGTGCCATGGGGGTTTCGGTTTTACCATCAAGTCCCCGCCGTTCAGCCGTTGTTTCAGGGGTTGGGGCTTCCCGCAATAGGGCATCAATTAAGTGGCGAACCCCATAATCTTGCTCGGCAGCACCGAGGAATACGGGTACAATTAAGTCCGCCCCTAATTCCATCTTGAGATCTTGGACAATTTCTTCTTGGGGGGGTTCAATTTCCTCTAGCAGTTCTTCTAAAAGATGGTCGTCAAAATCAGCTAAGGCTTCCAGCATTTCCTCCCGCGCGGCGTGTTCCTGTTCTTTTAAGGAATCGGGTAGGGGTACGGGGTCGGCTGGCGCACCGGGATGATAATGATAGGCTTGTTCAGTCACCAGATCAATAAACCCGATTAGCTGTTCTCCTTTGCCAATCGGGTACTGATGGGGGACGAGGGGACGGGTAGAAACGGCTTTCAGCGCGTCTAAAATTTGCCGATAGGGTTGACCACAAGTACCCCCCTCACAGGTGAGGCGATCCAGTTTGTTGATAAAAATTAGGTGGGGAATTTCCCAATCATCCAGGAATTTGAATAAGGGTGCGAGGGTGAGGACGCGATCGCTAACAGGTTCACAAACCACTACCGCCGCATCAACACCGACTAAAGCATTGTAGGTTTCTTGGGCAAATTCAACGGAACCGGGGCAATCGATAAAGTTGAAGCGAATGTCTTGATATACAGTACTGGCAGAGGTGACTTCTACAGTCATTTTGCGATCGCGCGATTCGGCGGCACTATCGCCAACGGTATTTCCGTCTTTGACATTCCCTTTCCGAGAAATTGCGCCCGTGACGAATAATAAACTTTCTAAGAGTGTGGTTTTTCCACTTAAATAAGGGCCAACAATTGCCACATTACGGGTGGTAGAATTTCCTTTTTCGTTCATGATTGTTCCCCCAGACTAATACGTAGGATTTACGGATTCAGGTTAGTCTTGAAGCAGGTGAGGGGGTGAGGGAGTGAGGGGGTGTTAGCGCAGCGGAACCAAGTTCAGGGATGATTGCCTTATCGGTGACAGATCCTTTTCATTGGCTTGGAAAATTTCCCCACTCTCCTACTCTCCGACTCTCCCTACTTTCGTAACCGAACTGTATTGGGCTTAACGTTATCTGATTGTAAAATTAGCGCGTTCTGATACCAATGACACAAAACTTGCAATCTCTTGTAAGGAAAACTCTAGGAAAAATTAAGTAAGATTACTGTAAATGAATTAATTGTAAATTTTATGAAGTTACCTTATAGCTGGAAACGAATTTGTTGCACGAAGAAGGAGAGGGGGAGATGGGGAGATGGGGAGATGGGGAGATGGGGAGATGGGGCGTTTTTTGTGTCTTTCTTGCTTCCCCTGGTTTGTAGGGTTGGGATAAGTTTGCTGGTAGTGGGTAGTAGTATCAAGCCAATTACTGCTGAACCTTTAGTTACTCACTCTCTCACCCCCGAACTGCGTTCCGCTGCGCTAACACCCCCTCACCCCCTCACCCTCTCACCCCCTC